>JBGQLS010000433.1:0-5398 GCA_041500205.1 Anaeromyxobacteraceae bacterium
GACCGATAAGAGGGCTCGTCCCCCGTGGCGACAATCTCAGCGCGTCCTCCGCAGCTGCCGAACACGCCGAAGCAGGCAGAACGCGAGGACGAGCGCCAGCCCCGGCGCTGAACCCGCCGTCGTGCACCCCGAGCCGCTCGACGACCCGCTCGCGGCCCCTCCGCTCGCGTCACCGCCGCCAGCTGCCGATCCACCGCCACTCCCTGATCCACCGCCCGTCGAAGGCGGGAGCGGCGGACCGTACGGGCCGACGCCCGGGCCGGTCGTGGTGCTCTCGAACGCGCCGATGTCCCTCGCGCTGGCGCGGGCGCGGACCATGCGCGCGTCGATCTCGTCCTTGTAGTACTCGCGGTCGGGCAGACCGCTCACCGACGGGCTCGCGGTGCCGAGGGCAGCGCTGCCCGTGGCGAGCGTGAAGTCCAGCGCCCCCGCGTTCGTGAAGCCCGGCGTCGCCGATTGCACGCTGTTCGCGAGGGCGCCAGGCGCGACCCCGCCGGCGAGCCAGTTGTTCGTACCGTTCACGGTGGCGGCCGAGCTCGTCTCGACGAGGACCGGCACCGTCGTCCCGAAGATGACGTTGTTCGACAGCTCAGCCGTCATCCTGGTGCCGTCCGCGTTCGAGAGGTGCACCAGCGCGGCGTGCCCGCCGTCCTTGCCGACGAACGTGTTGCTCACGAGGCGCACGGAGAGCGTCTGAGCGGGCGGGGCGCTGTCGTTGTAAACGGCGATGATCTGCGACGCGTTCTGCTGTGTGTCGCCCTGGAGGATGACGTTCCCGCGCAAGAGCAGGGACTGTGCGCCACCGGTGGCGTCGTCGTCGGTCATGAGATCGCCCTCGTACGAGTGGGCGCGCGCGAACCAGTTGTACTCGAGCGTGCCGACCCTGGACCGGATGTGGAAGTTCTGGCCCTGGACGGGGTCGTGGACGTAGGAATAGCGGAGCGTGAATGTGCCAGCGTAGACGTAGATGTTGTGGGTGGGCGAGGAGTTCGAGGCGTGCAGGTTGCCGTTGCGGTCGAACTCCGCGTGCTCGACGGTGATCTCGCTGTCCTCGGTGCCGCCGGTGAGACCGTTGTCGTTCTGGCGGAACAGGCAGTCGCGCAGGACGATCCCCCTCGCGCCGTTGTAATAGCGGAGCCCGGCCGAGTTGGCGCCAGCGGTGCGGCAGTTGGCGAAGACTATCCCCGAGATGTGGTAGTTCGTGCCGCCCGAGATCTGCCAGCAGCCTCGACCGCGATCGCCGGCGTGATAGCTGCCCGGCGCGTTCTCGACCAACGTGCCGGCGAGATCCCACACCGGCGGGTTCGACGGATCTTGCGCCCGGATGACGATCGGCTGGTCCGCCGGAGCGGACATGGTGAGGTGGACGCGGAAGGCGTACTTGCCTGGCGCGATCACGACCTCGTCGCCCGGCCCCGCGGCCTCGATCTTGTCGTAGGAGTCGGTCGGGCCGACCTGGATCGTGGCGGCGCGCGTGCCTGGAGCGGCGGCCAGCGCCAGGGCGGCGAGCACGGCGGATGGAGAGCGCATGACTCACTCTCGGAGTCGGTTCCCGCTCGGTCAAGCGAGCAGATGACCGAACGTGTATGCCGTCCGCGCCGTCGTCGCACGTCGGCCGATGCGCACCTACAGGGAATGCGGTCCCCCTCCGTAGCGGGGGCGTGCAGTGCACGGACGTCCGGGCGGCAGCGTCACCCCGAGCGCGGTAGCGCTCGCTGACAGCCTTAGCGCACGTTCGTTGTGCCGCTCCTCGTTCTGCGTCATGGACGTCTCCCGTGTCCGGAGGGATCTAGAGGGAGGTGAGGCCCCCTGCCAAACCGTCGTCTCGGCCTCACCCTCGGAGATGCTGCGGGCGTCGCCTCGGTCACGGCGTCGCGCAGACCGGGTCTGCAGACAAGCATCCCGTCCCGAGCTCACCGCCGTGGGTCGCGCACGCCGGGCCGCAGATGACGTCCTGTGCCGGCCCCGAGCTGCAGTCCACCTGCGCACAGATGTCGAGCTGGGTTCCGTCGATGCAGAAGCAGCGCTGGAGGTTCGGTGTCGGGTTCGTGCCACAGCTCGCGCCGCAGGTGAGCGTGCCACCGCACAGATCGGGGATGGTCCCGCACGTCGCGCCCTCGATGGCGCAGGTGGTGGGGATGCATCGCGCGCGGCACGCGCCGTGCTCGAACACATCCTCGATGCTCGCCGCCTGCTTGCGCGTGATGGCCTTCTGCTTCACGAGCGCGTCAGCCTGCGCATCGACGCAGGCCTCGCAAGCATCCCGCGTCGCGAAAGCGCCCTTGCAGGAGGCCTGGATCTGGGCGGTCGCGTCGAGCCTGCTCAACGCCGACGCCGTGGTCCCCACCGGCTCCGGCGAAGTGGTCGATTCGTCGTGGGAGCTGCCGCCGCACGAGGCGAGGGCGGCGGCGAGGACGAGGAGCTTCCTGTTGGCCATGGTGAATCTCCGCTCACTGGACGGTCAGGTTGTAGGTCACGTTGGTCACGAGCTGCGGGGCGTGATTGCCCGCGTAGTGGATCGTGTGCGACCCGGGCGACAGGGGCTTCACGAGGACGTAGAACCCGTCGGTGGCGCAGGTGAAGGGGAAGCTCGTGGCCGCCACCGGTCCGAAGAACGTGTCGGGCGCGGAGGGGATCGAGTAGAGGGGGAAGATGACCGAGGAGGCGAGGAAGCGTCGCACCAGGGGTACGGGCTTCCCGTCGATGGTCATGGAGAGGCCGGTCGTCTCATCGAGCGCGTCGCCGTTGAGCACGCTCCGGACAAATCCCACGGAGCGGGTGGCCAACGGCTGGTCGTCGTTGAACGCGCAGTACACCGCGCTGAGGACGTTCACGAGGATCGCCCGCCCGTGCGGGATGGTGCAGCTCTTCGTGCCCGCGTTGCCTGCGAGGTACCAGACCGGGCCCGAGCCGGGACCCTGGCCCACCGCGCACTGCGCTCCGCCCACGCCGTTCACGTTGTCGTCTTTGAGCGGGCCCGTGGTCGAAGTCGAGGAGGAGAGCCCCCAGTGCCACCAGTTCGCCGCCCACTCGGCGTAGCTGGCACCAAAGGGTGAACTCTCGGGGGGAAACACCTGGGTCACGGCGGCGAGCGGGGCCGGCGCAGCGGCTTGCGCGCTTGCGGACAGGGGCGAAGCGAGGATCGCTGACAGAGTCAGGAGCAGGCGGGCCTGCGCTGCGAGATGCTTGAACGGTCTCTCCATGATTGGCTCTCCAGTCCAACGTCGTCAGCGCAATTTGATCGGCTGAATGGGACCACGGCAATTCGAGAAGGTGGCGTGATCTGCCGTGCATCTCGCGCAGGCGCCATGGTCATCGAGGGTGCGTTTCAGATTGTCGGGCTGCCCGAGGTCGAGGTGATGGACGAGCTTTGGCCCGTCCGCACCGAGCGCAGCATCGCGGACGGCTCGTGATGGGAGTATCGGCAAACGCGGGCCGTAGGCGGGGGGCCTTGCCCCACCGCAATGCACCCAGGCGGGGGACGAGCCCCCGTGCTAACGTCAATGCGGCTCACGGCAAGCGATCGCTGCCATGAGACGGAGTGCTCAGGGCACGTTCATCAACGCTTCCCGGAGGCCGCCGGTGCCCCGCTCTCGACCAGGGCCGCGAACCACGCGATGAGCTCGGCGCGCGACGTGAGCCCGAGCTTCCGCTGCGCCGATCGGAGCCGCGTGACCACCGCGGTGGGCGAGTACCCGAGCGAATAGGCGATGTACTTGTTCTGGTAGCCCATGGCGGCGAACGCGAGCACCGACCGCTCGGCCAGCGTGAGCGCCTTCGGATCGCGCACGCCGGGCGGGTTGCGGCGCGCCACGATGTAGCGCTTTCCGTCCGACTCGCACTGCTCGACAAGCGACCAGGTGCCATCGACGAGCCCCTGCCAGAGCTGCAGCGCCTCGTCGGGCTGCGCCCTCCGGAGCCGGCCTCGGGCCCGGTCGATGCGCCGGGCAGCGTCGCTGAGCCGCTCGCGAGACTCCTTGGCCTGGGCGAGTCCCTCGGCCTCGACGATCCGCCCGCTCGGGTCGAGCACGGCCTCGGTCGTGTGCTGGTCGCGGTAGAGCGCGTTTCGCAGGCGCGCGCCCGAGGTGAGGTGCGCCGAGAAGTGCGTCAGCTGGTTCTGCGTCCGCCGGGGGAGGCGCGCCGGCGATGCCTTCGGGATCCCGAAGGAGATCTGGACGGTCCGGCCGTCGGTGTCGCCGGAGAAGATCCCGACGGCGTCCCGGTAGGGCGAGCTTCCGAAATCGCGCAGCCTGGACGAGGCTGTCTTGCGGGCGACGAGCGCCGGGGCCTCTCCGCCTGCCCGCGCGGCGCGTGCCAGCGCGTAATCGATAGGCGGAACCGGTGCCCAGTGCGCGCGGACCTCCGCCCGCGGCGCGGTCTCGGCGAACTCGTCCATGTCGGCAAACATGGCGTCCAGCGGGGCTCTTCCCTTGACCCTGCACTCCACGATCCGCTGCCCTTCGGCATCAAAGTGGAAGATCTCCGCAAAACCGTCGTCGGCGCCTAACGACCGCAAGCTTTCGAGGACGCCCTTCAACCAGACGGCGTCCGGTTGGTGGGCTCCGGCGTAACAGGCCTCGATCGCCTGGATGACGTCGAAGGTCATTTCGAAACCGCACGTCGAAGCCGCGCGACGCTCGGCGCCGGTCGCTCGTCACGCCCCAGGCAGGCCTGGACCTCGAGGCGCGAGCAAGCTCCGAGCTTCCGGAAGATGCTGGCCAGCTGGTTCGCCACGGTGCGCGGCTTGCTGCCCCTCCGCCGCGCGATGTCGGCGTTGGCGAGGCCCTGGGCGATGAGCGAGACGACATCACGTTCCGCAGGGGTCAACGCGGCCGCCAGCTGGATGCGGGAGCGCGCGGGTCGATACTCGAGCACCGCGAACGCGTCGCCCTCCACGTCGAGACGCCACGCCACGAGTCCTTCGGGCGCCAACACGCGCGGCTCGACTCGCGCGGGCGGCTTCGGAACGTCTTGGCTCACGATTGCACTTGGTCGGTGTGGACGCTCCGTACGTGGTCCATGTCAAATGCTACCCCTCGCGCGCGGGCCCGGTAAAGCGGCTAACGAGGTAACCAGTACGGAGGGTCCGTGCGCCCGGACAGCACCGCGTCGCGCCTGTTGACCCAGGATGATCCTTCCGCAAGAGGCTTCTGCCCGGCTACGCCACTTCTCGCGGCGCCGCGTCGGACTGGCTCTCCCGCCGCCCTTCGCCGCGCGCCACTTGCTCCGCGTGCTCCGCGAGCCACGCCAGCGCCGCGGCCTCGATGGGCTGGAACGCGTGGCGGTCCACCGCCTCGATCCCGGCCTCGGCGAGGCTCTCGCGCGGGCAGCGCCCGATCTTGGCCACCAGGACGGCCGCGCAGTCGGAGATGGCTCGGAGGATCGTCTCGAGCAATCC
>JBGQLS010000434.1:0-5390 GCA_041500205.1 Anaeromyxobacteraceae bacterium
CGGCTCACGTTCTCCTCGACCGCGCGGGACTGCTTCCGGCCGGTGAAGACCGGCAGCGAGATGCCCACGTTCGCCGACCACATGGGCTCGAGACCGCCACGAGGCATGATCGCAGCGCTCACCGTGAAATCGGGATAGCGCTCCCGGCGGGCGAGGTCGACCCGGCGTTCCGCCGTGGTCACGGACCGTCGCGCCTGAGCGAGGTCGGGGCTGCGGGCCTCGGCATCCGCGGTGGCCTCCGAGACGGAGGGCAGCGATGGGTCTCCCACCTCGGAGAGGCGCCGTGGCGTCTCAATGGGCTCATCGAGCGGGCGGACGCGAAGGCGGTTCAGCGCTTGAAGGCGCGCCTGCTCGGACGCGTCCAGGCCCAGTCGCTGTAGCACGAGGCGCGTGCGCTCGAGCTGGGCGCGAACGACGTCCGACTGCGTCACGGCGCCCACCTCGTAGCGCGCTCGAGCGACGGCCTCCGCTTCCCTCCACAGCACGTCGAGCTTCCCCAGGAGCTCCAGCTTCCCCCGGACGAGGAGGAGGTCGAGATAGGCTCGTTCCACCTCGGCCGTGGTCGTGAGCCGGATCCGCTCCAGGCCGACCTCCGTGGCGCTGGCCGTGGATCGGGCGACCTCCTCCCGCAGCCCCCGCTTGCCGGGCCAGGGGAGCGGCTGCGTCACCATGACCTGCCAGAAGCTCGTCCCCATGTTGCCGATCTCGATGCGCTTGAACCCGTCGTTCTGGATCCCGAGCGTCAGTGTCGGGTCCGCGAGCGCCCCCACCTGTGGGATGCGCTCTCGTTCGGCCGCGAGCTCGGCGCGAGCGCGCGCATACTCCGGGTTCTTCTCGAGCGTCTCGCGCACGAGCGAGGCGAGGACCGGATCGGTTCCGCTGGCCGGCGCCTCGGCGCCCGCGGCGATCGGCGCGCACACCATGAGCGTCAGCAGACGTGACGTGAGGCGGGTCATGAACGCTCCGTGCGCCGAAAGAGGGAAGGTCGGCACCGGGGGTGGCGCCGCCTTCCGGGCCGCCGACCACGCGGCCTGTCACTGGAACTACTCTACCTTCAGGACGCCGGCGATCATGTCCATGCCGCAGGCGTACCGGTAATCTCCCGCCTTCTTCGGGGTGATGTTGACCGTCACGGGCTTCTCCAGCGGGAGCGCTTCCTTCACGCCGAAGTCCTTCATGACGATCTCGGTCGCGCAGGTCCGCTCCGTCCGCCGGGTCACGACCAGCTGAACGGTTTGCCGGCCTTCACGGTGACGTGACTCGGCACGAAGCCTTCGTTCGTCACCGCAAGTTGTACCACCTGGACGCCGCGATCCTTGGCCGCGTTGCGAGTTACCCCTTGAGGCTTGGTACCTTCGGAGGCGGCGGCGGACAGGCCGACGGCGAGGCTGAGAGCGGCTACGAACGCGAGAGGAATCCTGGAATTCAGCATTGGCGTGAAGTCTCCTGTGAGCGGCCTGGGTGGCCTCTTCAGCATGAGGTGTGCCACCGTGGTGCTTCCTGGGCGGCGGCTGCCAACGTCGAGAATGCTGGAGCTCCAGCAGAAAGCCCGCCGCCAGCCGGTCATGGCAGAGATGACGTGTGATCGTTCAGGTCACTGTCCGCTGGTCGAACTGCGCAGCTGCGCTCTCTGACCTCCAGCGGGCGTGCGCGGGATTAGTACGGTCCGTCGCCCGACGGCTCCGATCACGCTGTGACCGTTTCGGTCACGCTCGGCTGCTGGTGCGACCCAGCGAACCTCGAAAGATCCGTGGGAATCGCAACTTCTCGCGAGCGGCTCGTCCCTTGCTAATTGAAGGAGCGTGCTCGGAACCGTCTTGTCGAACTGGTCAGGAACCGCCCGAAAGCTCTTCTTCGGTTTCGGGGCGCTGGTGCTCGTATGCGCGGCGTCCTCCTACCTCACGCTCGCCGGGCTGAGCAGAATTCACACCGCGCTCGAAGAGATGAAGAGCGAGGAAGAGGGCGTGCGTCTGGCGCTCGAGCTGGCGAGCGCCGTCCGCGATCAGTACGCGCACCAGGCTCACACCATCATCATTGGCAACGAGAGCCATCTCGGCTTCTACGGACAGGCACAGCGGCAAGTGCTCGTGCTCACGAAGCAGCTCCGAGGCCAGGTGCACACGGACGAGGAGCATGCGCTCGTCGACGAGATCGACAGGGCCAGCGGAGAGCTGGATGCCATCTTTCGCCAGCGGATCGTCCCGGCCGTAATGCGGGGAGACCGGGCATTCGTCCAGGCGGAGCACGCGCGCGCGCAGCTCGTGGTGACCCGGATCCAGAGCGCGGCAGAGGACCTCGTGGGACGCTTCGAAGCCCGGATCGCCGCAGCGCGTGTCGACGCTTCGGGGGTCGTGAGGCGCACCCACTACTGGATCTTCGCGCTCCTCGTGATCACTCCCGTGCTCGCCGCAGCCGTGACTTACTCGATCGGCCGCTCGATCGCGCGGCCCATCGGCAAGCTCCGCGAAGGCGCAGAACGCCTCGGGTCCGGCGATCTCGACACGCGCATCGAGGTCTCGACGCCCGACGAGTTCGGAGCCCTGGCGCAACAATTCAACGCCATGACAGCGGCGCTGAAGGAGCATCAGTCGAAGCTCTTGCAGTCGGAGAAGCTCGCCGGCGTGGGGCGGCTCGCCGCCGGCGTGGCCCACGAGATCAACAACCCCCTCGGTGTCATTCTCGGGTACGTCCGCCTCATGCGAAAGCGGGCAGACGCCTCCATCGACGAGGACCTCGCGGTCATCGAGGAGGAGACGCTTCGCTGCAAGGAGATCGTGGAAGGGCTCCTCGACCTCTCCCGGCCTCAGCAGGTCGGACGCGAGCTGGTACAGTTGCGCGAGCTGTGTGATGAGGTGGTGGCGCGGCTGCGCGAGGCGAAGCTCCTCGACGGCGTGCACATCGAGATCGAGGGAGCCGGGAGCGCGCAAGGCCACCCCTCCCGGCTCCAGCAGGTCCTCTCGAACCTCGTCCGGAATGCCGCGGAGGCGGCAGGATCTGGTGGACGTGTGACGGTCGGGGTCGAGGAGGACGTGTCGGGGGCCCTCGTCGCCGTGAGGGACAGCGGCCGCGGTCTCGACGCGACCGCGCTCTCGCGGCTCTTCGAACCCTTCTTCACCACGAAGGACAAGGGCACCGGGCTCGGGCTCGCCGTGTCGCGCGCGATCGCCCGCGCCCATGGGGGCGACATAGAGGCCGCCAACCCTCCAGGCGGCGGAGCCGTCTTCACGCTGCACCTGCCGAGGCAGGAAGGAAGAGAGTGATGACGAAGACGCGCGTGCTCATCGTCGACGACAAGGAGAACATGCTGAAGCTGTTCGAGAAGATCCTGGCCGACGGTTACGAGCTCGCCACTGCCGGCGATGGCTCGCGCGCGCTCGCGCTCGTCGCGAACGAGAGCTTCGACGTGGTGGTGACCGACATCCGCATGCCCGGCGCGGGTGGCTTCGAGGTGTTGCGAGCGGTGAAGGCGCGCTCGCCGTCCACCGAGGTCGTGATGATGACGGGCTACGGCACGGTCGCCGACGCCGTCCAGGCGATGAAGATGGGCGCCTACGACTACCTCGAGAAGCCGTTCGATCCCGACGCTGCGGCGATGGTCGTATCACGCGCCGCCGAACGCAAGCGGCTCAAGGACGAGGCGGCAACGCTCCGGCGCGAGCTCGAAGGCACCTACGCCTTTCACAACATCGTGGGGAAGAGCGCGAAGATGCTGGAAGTCTACCGCCTGCTCGAGCAGGCTGCCGGGCTCGACATCACGGTGCTGCTGGGTGGAGAGACCGGCACCGGGAAGGAGCTCGCCGCGCGCGCCATCCATTACCACTCGGCGCGGAAGGCGCGCCGCTTCGTTCCGGTGAACTGCGGCGCGCTTCCACCCGACCTCGTCGAGAGCGAGCTCTTCGGCCACGCCAAGGGGTCGTTCACCGGCGCGGTGGGGGCGAAGGCTGGCCTATTCGAGGAGGCGGACGGAGGGACCATCTTCCTGGATGAGGTGGGCGAGCTGCCGCTCGCGACGCAGGTGAAGCTCAATCGCGCGCTCCAGGAGAAGGAGATCCGCCGGGTCGGCAGCAACGATTCGATCAAGATCGACGTCCGCGTCATCGCCGCCACGCACCGCGACCTCCGCGCCGAGATTGCGGCCGGCCGGTTTCGAGAGGACCTCTTCTACCGGCTTCACGTGTTCCCGGTCCGAATGCCGCCGCTTCGCGAACGCGTGGAGGATGTGCCCTTGCTCGCGGAGCACTTCCTGGAGAAACACGCGCGCGCCTTCCGGCGCGACACGTCGGAGTTCGACCCGGACGCGCTGAGGGTGCTTACCGGCTACGCCTGGCCTGGGAACGTGCGCGAGCTCGAAAATGCCATCGAGCGCGCCGTTGCCGTCGCCAAAGGATCGCGCATCATGGGCGAAGATCTGCCCGCGGAGCTATCGGCGCCAGCAGGGGCCGCGCCCCCTGGCTCTGCGTTCACCTCGCTGCCCTACCGAGACGCGGTGGACCAGGTCCGCGAACGCTTCTCGCGCGAGTACCTCGTCGCTCTCATGAGCGAATTCAAGGGAAACGTCACCAAGGCTGCCGAGCGGGCGCACGTGGAGCGCGAAACCCTGCACAGACTCCTCAAGAAGCATGGCATCCGGGGCCACAATTTCAGGGAGGACGATTCCGGTTAGTTGCACCTAGACTCGCCATGAAGGAGGCGCTTCGGCGAGCACTCCCCCTCGGCCGAGTTCACGACGGACCTACTGCAGCGTGCCGTTCGAGGTGCTGAGCTTCGCCAGGAGCAGCTGCATGTCTGCGGCGGTCACGCCAGACTTGTTCGCGGCGATGTCGTCGATGAACGCGGTCATCGCGGCAGCCATCCCCGAGGTGGCCGCGTTGGACTGCATCATGGCGCTACCGCCCATCATGCCGCCCCCCATCCCACCCATGCCGCTCATCGAGATGGGCGTGCCACCCATCATCCCATTCAGCACGCCGTCCGATGCGTCTTCCATCATCGCTGTGATGACGCTGGAGGAGTGCGGCATTCCGATCGTCGCCGCATACTCCGACATGGCGGCGATGGTCACCCCGTAGTTCTTCGCGTCCTGGCTGGCGCTCGCGGCGGAACCGGGTGTCAGCGGATTCATCGGCGAAGTATGGAGCACGTCACCGACCGAGAAGTAGCTCGCCATCGCAGCATTGGCCGAGGCGATGTTGCTGTCAGTCATGCCGCCGGCCATGTTCTGGATGCGCGCCTGAGCCATCGAGGTGAGAGGCGTCACCTGGATACCGGTCGTGATGGATCCAGCGGCGACGGATGGGACGGCGCTCGTCATGACGTCGGAGGGCTGCATCGTCATGCTCGTGCCGGTGGCGTCGTCGGAGTAGGTTCCTCCGCTCATCTGAAGCATCACG
>JBGQLS010000435.1:0-5374 GCA_041500205.1 Anaeromyxobacteraceae bacterium
CGTCGGCGCGCTTCGTGATGCGGCTCTCGTCCGACAGGAACCCGGCGGTGCGCAGGAAGGAGGCGGTGAAGCCCGCCTTGTGGCCGTGGTGGCAGGCGACGCGGACGTTGTCGAGCGCGGTGAGCTGCTTGAAGAGCCTGATGTTCTGGAAGGTCCGGGCGATGCCTTTCATGCAGATCTGGTGCGGCCGCTGGCCGTTCACGCGCTCGCCGCACAGGATCACGTCACCCGAGCTGGGCGGATAGACGCCGGTGATGGCGTTGAAGGCGGTGGTCTTGCCGGCGCCGTTCGGGCCGATCATGCCGACCAGTTCTCCCGGCATGAGCGTGAGATCGAAGTCGGCGAGCGCCCGGAGGCCCCCGAACTGCATGTTGACCTTCTTCGCGTCGAGGACCGGCTGGCTCACGGCGTCCCTCCCGCAGCGGGCTGGGCGCGGCGGCGGAAGAGCTTCGGAAGGACGTCCCAGATCTCGCGAGTTCCGAAGAGCCCGGTGGGGCGGGTGAGCATGAGCACGATGAGGAGGAGCGCGTACATGACCATGCGGTACTCCTGCACCTCGCGCAGCCCCTCGAGCGCGAGCGACAGGATGAACGCGGCGAGGACGGAGCCGGTCACCGAGCCCATGCCGCCCAGGACCACCATCACCACGATCTCGAACGACTTGATGAAGGTGAAGGAGCGCGGGGTGCAGAGCTGCAGGAGGTGTACGAGCAAGCCGCCCGCCAGACCGGCGAAGGCCGAGGCGATGACGAAGGCGCGGACCTTGTAGCTCGTCGTGTCGACGCCCATGGCCTCGGCGGCGATCTCGTCCTCCCGGATGGCGAGGAGGGCGCGGCCGTGCGTGGATTCGGCGAGGCGCTTTGCCGCGACCACGGTGGCGATGACCCCCATCCCGACCCAGACGAAGTTGGTGAGGTGGGGCAGGCCCGAAATGCCGGTGGCCTGTCCGAGGAAGGCGGTGTTCTCGATGATGACGCGGATGATCTCGTTGAAGCCGAGCGTCACGATGGCGAGGTAGTCGCCGCGCAGGCGCAAGGACGGCGCGCCCACCAGGAGGCCGGCGATGCCGGCGACGACCATGCCCGCCACGAGCGCCAGGAAGAAGAAGATCTGCGTGGAGACGTTCTCGGAGAGCCCCGAGATCTGCACGAAGCGCAGCGCCATCGTGATCTTGGTGGCGGTGTAGGCGCCCACGGCCATGAAGCCCGCATGCCCGATGGAGAACTGGCCGGTGAAGCCGTTCACCACGTTGAGCGACACGGCCAGGATGATGTTGATGCCGGCCACGATGAGGATGATCGTCCACGTGCCCGAGAGGCCGCTGGAGATCATCCAGAGCACGACGAGGCCGACGACGAACGGATAGATCGACTGGGCGAAGAGGCGGAGGGCTCCCATCACACCTTCTCCGGGCGGAAGGTTCCGAAGAGTCCGGCCGGGCGGATCAGCAGGACGAGGATGAGCAAGGCGAAGGCTATGCCGTCCCTGTACGACGAGACCATGTAGCCGGAGACGTACTCCTCGGCGAGCCCCAGCGCGAGGCCGCCGACCATCGCCCCCGGCACGTTGCCGATGCCCCCGAACACCGCGGCCACGAAGGCTTTCACTCCCAGGGAAAGGCCCATGAGCGGGTCGATCCTCGGGCGCGAGCCAGCGAAGAGGAGCGCGGCGGCGGCCGCGAGCGAGCTGCCGAGCACGAAGGTGTACGAGATGATCCGGTTCACGTTGATGCCCATGAGCCCGGCCACCTGCGCGTCGAAGGACACCGCCCGCATCGAGGTGCCGAACTTGGTCCGGTACACGATGTACTGGAGCGCAAGCATGAGGCCCACGGCGAGGACGAACGAGACGACGTCGTAGTTGCTGATGTGGACCCCGCCAGGCTCCCACCCCACCCGGGTGAAGATCTCGGGGAAGAAGCGCGGCGTCGGGCCGGGGGGAAAGGGGATGCCGAGGTGCGGGATCGAGGGGAGCTGGAACCCGAACTCGAGCAAGAGCGACACGCCGATGGCCGTGATGAGGGACGTGAGGCGCGGCCGCTGCCGGAGCGGGCGGTAGGCGAAGCGCTCGATGAGGACGCCGAGCACCCCGCAGATCGCCATCGATCCGATGAAGATGATGACGGCCTTGGCGAGGGTCGGGTTCTCTTCGACCCCCATCGCGTTCGCGAGGTAGAAGCCCACGAACGCGCCGACCATGTAGACGTCGCCGTGGGCGAAGTTGATGAGCTTCAGGACGCCGTACACCATCGTGTAGCCGAGCGCGATGAGGGCGTAGATCGTCCCCACCGAGATGCCGTTCACGAGGTGCTGGAGGAACTCGGTCACGCTGCCCTCGCCAGGATGCGGTTCCGGGAGAGGCGAACGCGAAGGGAGGGGCTCCCCCGATGACTCCCCCTCCCTTCCGGTTCGCGGGTGCGGTTACGGGTTGATCGTCGCCGCGTACTTCGCCTTGTTCTTCTCGATCCCGAGCACCACCGCCGACTTCACGGCGTTGTGGTCGCCGTCGAGCGTGATGATGCCGGAGACGCCCTGGAAGCCCTTCGTCTGCTCGATGGCGTCGCGGAGCGACGGGCCGGTCAGGTCCTTGGCGCGCTCCATGGCGTCCATGGCGACCCGGGCGGCGTCATAGCCGAGCACCGCCAGGGCGTCGGGGACTGCGCCGTAGGTATCCTTGAACTTCTTCACGAAATCCTGGATGACCGGAGCCGGATCCTCGTCCGTGTAGTGGTTCGAGAAGTAGGAGCCGTCGAGCGCGCCCTTGGCGATCTCGTAGAGCTTGGCAGAATCCCAGCCGTCGCCGCCCATGAGCGGGACCTTGATGCCGAGCTCGCGGGCCTGGCGGGCGATGAGGGCGACGTCGGTGTAGTACCCGGGCACGTAGATGGCCTCGGGCTTCTTGGTCTTGATGGCCGTGAGCTGGGCCTTGAAGTCCTGGTCGCCGGCCTTGTAGCTCTCGTCGGCCACGATCTTGCCGTCCAGCTCCTGGAACTTCTTCGCGAAGAAATCGGCCAGGCCGACCGAGTAGTCGTTGCCCACGTCACGCAGCACCGCGACCTTGCTGATTTTCTTGGTCTCCTTCGCGAACTTCGCCATCACCGTGCCCTGGAACGGGTCGATGAAGCAGACGCGGAAGACGTAGGGGCGGGTCTTCGCGCCGTCCTTGGTCACCCGGGGATTGGTCGAGGTGGGCGTGATCATCGGCACCTGGTTGGAGTCCGCGATGGGAGCCATCGCCAGCGAGCGGCTCGAGGCGACCTCGCCGAGGAGCACTGCCGCCTTGTCCTGCGTGACGAGGCGCGTGGCAGCCACGGCGGCCTCTTCCGGCTTGCCGCCGTCGTCGAGCGTCTTCACGACGAGCTGCTTGCCCTTGACGCCGCCCTTCTTGTTCTGCTCGTCGACCGCGAGCTTGATGCCCTTGTCGGTCGAGTCACCGAACGTGGCCTCGGCGCCCGTCATCGAGCCGACGTGGCCGATGAGGATCTTGTCGCTCACCGGAGCCGGGGCCGGGGCAGCGGCCGGCGCAGCCGCCTGCGGCTTGGGTTCCTCCTTCGTCTGGCAACTGGCTGTGAAGACTGCCAAGGCCGCCAACGCCAACGCACGAGCGAATCGCATCGCAACCTCCAGATAGGGTCCAGGAAACGCCGTTCCTTAGCACGGGCGTGTGCCGATCCGCCCACATTTTTTCTCTTTGCCACGCGCTCCCAGGCGCCGGCCCCGTCTGGTCATACCGCTAGTCCCGACGGCCGGGCGATCTCCCTCTTTCGGGTGTCCATCAACTCAGCGATCGGACCAAATGAGTGCTCGTTTTCTTGCTCGTCAAGCAGGCGTGTGCTGTAGTCAACGGTCGCGGAGTTTCACCAGCGGTATACGGGACGGGAGACCTACCACATGACACGTTTCAGGACAGCAGCCGTACTGATGGCCCTCGGCCTGGCGATACCGTTCGCCGGCTCGGCCGAGGACGCCCCGGGCTGGTTCAAGGTCCCGGGTATCGACACGCAGATCAAGTTCAACGGCTTCGCCGAGACGGCGTTCGCGTACGAGCTCCTGGGGCAGCAGGACTTCGCGAACAACGGCGAGATCTACAACAACGCGCCCGCGATCCTCCTCGACAAGGACCCGAGAAAGTTCCAGGCCCCGAACTACGCGGGCGCGGAGTCCTTCTACTCCAGGTTCGGCTTCAACACGAAGACGCCGTCCGGCGTGGGTGAGATCGGCGTCCGGATCGAGGGAGACTTCAACCACAACCTCCAGCTGACCGGCGCTTCCTTCACGCACAAGGGCGACCTTCGCGTCCGCCACGCGTACGGAACGGTGGGCGGCTGGCTCCTCATCGGGCAGTCCTGGTCGACGTTCGCGGACCTCGCCACGTTCATCGATCAGCAGGACGAGAACCCTCCCCAGAACCAGGCGGCCATCCGCGCGCCCCAGATCCGCGTCACGGCCCCGCTGGGGCCGGTGAAGGTCTCGGTGGCGGCCGAGGATCCCTACGCCACCAACCTCGGACTAGGCGCTTCGCCGTTCGCCGGAGGCCTCACCACGGGCAAGACCAAGTGGGAGTACCCCGACTTCATCGCCCGCATCGATATTCCCACGCCCATGGCGAGCCTCTCGCTCCGCGGTGTGACGAAGCAGTTCAAGACCGCGGAGGCGAGCGCCACCGGCGCACAGCGATCCGTCAGCGCACAGGCGTTCGGTGGCGCGGTCGGGGCCGCGGTGAAGGTCGGCGGCGACACGCTCGTCCTTGACGGCTCCGCCGGCACGGGGCTCGGCGCCTACCAGTACGGAACCGTGCTGGGACCGGTCCCGGAGGACGCGATCGCCACCCCGACGGACGTGAAGCTCTTCACCTCGTTCGGAGCTTCGGCGGGCTACACGCACGTGTGGAGCCCGCAGTTCCGATCGAACATCGCCGGCAGTGCCATCTGGGTCAAGGACGATGTGGACGTCCGCACCGCTGCCGCCGCGGCCACTGTCAACTATGGCGCGGCC
Source organism: Anaeromyxobacteraceae bacterium (assembly GCA_041500205.1). Lineage (GTDB taxonomy): Bacteria > Myxococcota > Myxococcia > Myxococcales > Anaeromyxobacteraceae > Anaeromyxobacter_A. Next base: position 4,995 of record JBGQLS010000435.1, read on the forward strand.
AACCAGAGGGTGCTGAGCGGCCTCGCCAACACGTACTGGACGTTCGCCAGGAACGCCTGGGTTGGCGCGGAGTTCTGGTACAACTACCGGAAGACGTTCGGCGGCGACATCGGCCACGAGAGCCGCCTCCTGGCGACGGCGCACTTCGATTTCATGTAAGGCAGATGGCTTGAGGCATAGGAGGGCCGCGATCCCGCGATCGCGGCCCTCTCTTTTTCCTTGTCTTCCGCTGCGCCGCGAGCAGGAGATGTCCAATGCGAATGCGGCGGCATCGTCTCGTGGGGGTGCTCCTCGCCGTTGCCGGGTGCAGCGGCCTCGGCGAGGCCGTCAAGGTGCAGCGCACCGCAGGCGCGACCGCAGCCGAGCCGCGCCCGAAGGGC
>JBGQLS010000436.1:0-5361 GCA_041500205.1 Anaeromyxobacteraceae bacterium
CCGCAGGCGCGGCTCGCGTCGACCAGGCGGTCGCCCTGCTGCGCCAGGCACTCGCGCTCGCGCCGCGCGACGCGGAGATCGCGAGGCTGCTCGGCCAGCTCGCCTTCAAGGGCCGGACGATCTAGCGCGACGTCGAAGTCAAGACCTGTCGAAAAATGTGATCGCTCTGCGGCGTGGCCAGGGTGGGGCCCCGATGGGCCTTGCCCGGCGGGGCGGGGGCGGCCTTCGCCCCCGGGTACTCAGCGCCCCGCTAGTTCGGGAACTTGGGCGGCTCGACCTCGATGCCCTCGATTGGCTCTCGGGCCGTGAACCCACCCTCGAGCGAATGCCAATGCGCGACCGTGGGCTCGCCGAGCTGCCAGCACAGGAACACCGGCTCGTCTTCGTGTATCGCGTAGAAATCGACCAGCCCCGCCTCGATGTCCTTCAGCACGCAGCCGAGCGAGTTGACCCGCTCGACGGAGGTTCCGACTTCTTCGGCGAGGGCCTGCAAGCGGGCGGCTTCCGCCTCCTTGCCCTCTGGCGGTGGCTCGCCTCGCTGCAGGATTCCCACCGCGACCTCGGCGCCTCCCAGCGCGCGAATGGCCTGCTCCAGCTCCGAACGCAGCCGCGCCAGATCGCCCAGCGCAAGCTCGAGCGTCGGCAGGAGCGCGTTCGCCTCCTCCAGCGTGAAGATGCGAGGGGCCTCGTCCATGAGCGGAAACGATAGCACGGGCATGTTATAAGCGCGTCACTTCAGGGGTTCTTCTTTTCGGGGACGGCATGCTCGAGACAGTTGCGAAGGGCTTCAAGGCGGCGCGGAACAAGCTCAAGGGGCGGAAGGAGATCACCGCCGAGCTGGTCGACGACGCGCTGCGCGACATCCGCGTCTCCCTCCTCGAGGCGGACGTGGCCTTCGACGTGGTGAAGCGCTTCGTTGCCCGCGTCCGTGAGAAGGCCGTCGGCGAGGTGGTCGAGACCAAGGTCGCGACGAAGAAGGGCCTCGTCAAGGCGACGCCTCAGGAACACTTCATCAAGATCTGCCACGACGAGCTCGAGGCGCTCATGGGCCCGGTCGACACGTCGCTCAAGCTGAAGGAGCGCGGCGTGAGCGGGGTGATGATGGTCGGCCTGCAGGGCTCGGGCAAGACGACCACGGCCGGCAAGCTCGCCAACCGTTTCCTCAAGGAAGGGAAGAAGACGCTGCTCGTCGCGGCCGACATCTACCGGCCTGCCGCGGTCGACCAGCTCAAGATCCTGGGCGAACAGCTCCAGGTCCCGGTGTTCCACGAGGCCGGCCTCAAACCTCCCGAGCTGTGCCGGCGCGCCATGGAGCAAGCCGCGCGGGACAAGGTCGACGTCGTCATCTACGACACGGCCGGCCGCCTCGCCATCGACGACGTCCTCATGCAGGAGCTCGAGGACATCAAGCAGGCGGTGGCGCCGGACAACATCCTCCTCGTCTGCGACGCGATGATCGGACAGGACGCGGTGAAGACCGCGGCCGAGTTCGACCGCCGGCTCGCGCTCGACGGCTTCATCCTCACCAAGCTCGACGGCGACGCTCGAGGCGGCGCGGCGCTCTCCATCAAGGAGGTCACCGGCAAGCCCATCAAGTTCCTCGGCATGGGCGAGCAGCTCGACAAGCTGGAGGAGTTCCGTCCCGACGGCCTGGCGAGCCGGATCCTCGGGTTCGGCGACATCGTCGGCCTGATGAAGGACTTCGAGCAGCACGTCGACGAGCAGAAGGCCGAGGAGGACGCGAAGAAGCTGCTCTCGGGGGATTTCACCCTCGACGACTTCGTCTCGCAGATCCGGCTCGTCCGGAAGATGGGACCCCTCGGCGAGCTGATGGAGAAGTTCCCGCTCTTCGGAGAGCTGCCGGAGGGCTTCCAGTTCGACGACACGGCGCTCTCGAAGATCGTGGCCATGGTCGACTCGATGACCAAGTCGGAGCGCCTGCGGCCCGACCTCATCAACGAGCCGCGGACGAAGAGAATCGCCAGGGGCTCCGGTCGCAGCGACAAGGAGGTGAAGGACCTCCTCAAGCAGTACCAGACCATGCGCGGCGTGATGAAGACGATCGGCGACGCGCCAGGGCTCCTCTCGCGGCTGCCGGGGATCAAGCAGCTCTTCCAGCTGAGGCAGATGCAGGGCAAGGGGATGGAAGACGTGCTCGGCGACGAGGCTGCCGACGTGCAGCGCGCCATCCAGGGCGGCGGCATGGACCCCGCCCTCGCCGGGCAGATGGCGGGACTGCCGAAGGGATACCAGCCACGCATGCCCGCCGGCGCCATGGCCCGGGCGCGGCTCATGGGTTACTCGCCCGACCCGATCTCCTCGACCGAGACCGCCGCCGACCGCGATCGCCGCAAGAAGAAGCGCAAGCAGGAGCGGCAGGCGCGCAAGAAGAACAGGAAGAAGAACCGGCGGTAGCGACGCGGTCAGCGCCTGCCGCGACCGTGAGCGCAGCGAGCGCGCCGCACGAAGACGGATCGTCGGTAGCGCCCGCGAGAAAGCGCGCGAACGCCACCAGCGCTAGATCGAAAGCATGCCCTCGAAGGGAATCCCGAGCGGGAGCAGCTCGCCCGGGTGCAGCGCGCCCCCCGGCGGAGTTCGATCCACCGACTGGCCACTGCGCCCCAGGCTCGTCCCCCTCGAGCCCAAGCCGGTTGAACTTCGAGACGGCTCGCGCGGCGTCCTGCTGCGGGATCCTTACGGCGTGCTCGAGAACGCGATTGTGGTCACGCTGGCTGCATACTGGGTGCTCGCCCATTTCGACGGTCGCCGAAATCTGCACGAAGTGCTGAGCATCCTCCTCGCCGCGGGGCTGCAGGGAGTGCGGCTCGAGGACGTCGAGCGCGTGGCCGCTCAGGCCAGCGAGGCCGGCCTCGTCTTCGGCCCCGCGTACCACGCGCGCCACGCCGACGCACTGGTCGCCTTCCGCTCGCGGCCGCGCGCGCCCGCCTGCGCGGGAGGGGCATATCCCGACCACGAGGTCGAGTTACGCGAGATGCTGGCCAGCTTCTATACGCACCCGGAGGGGCCCGGGGCGCGCGACGGCCGGTCGCGCGCCGGCGTCGGGACGCGGCTCCTGGTGGCTCCGCACATCGACTTCCGCCGGGGCGGTCCGGCGTACGCCCACGCGTATCGCGCGCTGGAAGGCTGCGACGCCGACCTCTACGTGGTGTTCGGCACCGCCCACGCATCGCCGCCGCACCTCTACACGTTGACGCGCCAGGACTACGCCACGCCCCTCGGAGCGGTGGCCACCGATCGCGCGGTGGTCAATGCGCTCGCGGCCGAGCTCTCCGAAGAGGAGGTCTTCGCGGACGAGCTCGTCCACGTCGGCGAGCACTCCTGCGAGTTCCAGATGGTCTGGCTGCGCTGGGTCCTCGGCGATCGGCCCTTCCGCGCCGTACCGGTGCTGTGCTCCTCCATCTCCCACCTGGAGGACCCGGCGGCGGCCACCGAGCGCTTCCTCTCGGCACTCGCGCGAGCGACCAGGGGGCGCAAGGTCTGCTATGTGGCGAGCGCCGATCTCGCGCACGTCGGGCCACAGTACGGCGATGAGCGCGGGGGGACGCGCGCAGAGCTGGCGGAGCTGGCGGCGCAGGACCGTAAGACGCTCGCCTTCCTCGCGAAGGGCGAGGCGGCCGGCTTCCAGCGTGACGCCGTCGTGAACGACGAGAAACGCCGGCTGTGCGGCATCGCGCCCATCTACGCCGCCATGCGCGCTTCCGGCTGCGGCGCGCGGCTCCTCAATTACTCTCAGTGGACGGACGGGACCGACATGGTCTCGTTCGCAGCGGCGGTAGGGTAGGCCCGTGCCGCCCGCGGAGGCGGCTCTCCACGTGCTGCTTAATCCTTCTTGCGCGTCCGCCTCTTCGGCACGACCAGCCCGCGGGAGAGCCGGCGCAGGACGTTCTTGCTCTGGCGCCGCTTGTAGCGCCCGTGGTTCGACTCGCCCTCCTCGTTGCGGCGGGCGGTGGCGGCGTCGACCACCTGGAACTCCACCAGCGAGAACACCACGCGGCCGAGATCGTCGGCGAGAGGCCCGTCCGCCGGGAGGAGTTCGTCGACACGGACCGGTAGGTCGACCACGAAATTGAGGACGCGATACTCTCTTCCGCTGAAGAGGTTGGCGGGCCGCTTGTCCCCGGCCTCGAGATCGAGCGGCGCCTGCAGCTGCGGTATCAGAGCTTCCGCGTCGGGGTGGCGCCCCACGATCTCGCGGAAGCGGACCAGCGTGTTCTGGCTCTGGCCCGGGACGACGTAGTTGAAAGGGAAGAGCGTGCGGCCGAGGTGGTTCAGGATGGATGGTATCTGGTCGAGCCGCTCCGTCACGATGCGGTAGCGCACGCGGTCGAAGATCTGCGCCGCCACCGTCTCGCGCTTGGCCAGGAGCTTCGTGATGAGCGAGCTGCGCGCCTTGACGTTGCCCACGAATTCCACGACGGGCAGCCCGAGCTGCTTCATCCTCCGCGCCTCGCGCATGATGCGCCGGTCGGCGCGCTCGGCCAGATCGGCCTCCCGGATGGGCGTTCGGAAGAGGAGCTCGCGCGCCTCCAGGTGGTGGACGACGTGCATGCACTTCAGGACGACGCACGCGATGCGGCGGTACTTCCTGGGCTCGAACGCCCCGCTGGCGAGCAGGAACAGCTCGCGCAGATCGGGGGGATGAGCCACGGCTCCCGCCACCAGGTACCCGAAAGCGCCCCGGAGGTACTCGACTGCCTGTTCCAGGATGGCGCGCAGCCGCCGCTCGTCGCGTGGATCGTCGAGGTCGAAGAGGTTGAGGCGCAGGAAGTCATCCACCTCCGCCGCGTCGCGGAAGTGGAGGCGCTTCCAGTCGATGACCGACGTCCCGCGCAGGATGAGCCGGATCTGCTCCAGCTCGCCCAGGTCCATGTCCTCGACACGGCGGTAGGGCTGCCTCTGGAGCACGCTGTTGAACTCGAACGCCACGGTTCCCGCCCTCCGGGCCACGTCAGCGACCGCCGGTGTGAATCCCAGATTTGCGCGCGGCGCCCCGCGAGGTCAAGCGGGACTCGTGAAGTGCACCCGCCGCGAGCGCCCGGGCCGCCTAATGGGGTTGCCCGGAATGCCGGGGGCCGGGCCAGGCCGAACGGGATCGCGAGCGGGAGGTCGGCGGCGCAGCCCCCGCCCTCATGACGGCGAAGCCGGCGGCCCAGAGTTCACGGTCTCCCTCTCCCCGCTTGCGGGAGAGGGCCGGGGTGAGGGGCTGGCGCCCGCGGATCGCCCTAACCCTCTCCCCCGGTGGGCTCATGATTGATCACTTCTTCGCTCGGAGCGCGACGGCGAGGTCGTAGCCGGTCTCGTAGTCGATGAGTTTGCGCCAGCCCTTGCTGAGGGTTCGCC
>JBGQLS010000437.1:0-5348 GCA_041500205.1 Anaeromyxobacteraceae bacterium
CTCGACGAGGAGGTCTCCGCCCGACTCCGCGCGTCGCGGCGCCTCGGCCCGCAGGCGGGCCGTTCCGGAGGCGGAGAGACGCGCGCGCTCCGCGTCGAGCCGCGCGCGCGCTGCCGCGAGCCCCACGATGCGCTTGGCCAGGTGGACGAGCCGCTCCGCCTCGGAGAGGTCGCTCTCGCAGTGGAGCGCTCCCACCCGCTCGGCGAGGAGCTCGAGCGCGGCGCGATCGCCTCGTTCGTATGCTTCGTTGGCGCGCGCCATGAGATCGGAGCGCCGCGCGCGGTCGGCGTTGTCTCCCCGCGCCAGGTCCGGGTGAAGGAGCCGCGCGAGCCGGCGATGGAGCCCCTTCACATCCAGGTCGTCGACCTCGAGCACCTCGTCTGGGTGGGCGGGAGGCGCGGCCCCGCGTGCAGTGCTCCCAGCCTCCGGGGAGCGGTGAGAACGAACCTGTCCTGCTCTCGCGGAGCGGCGCTCCCCGGGCGCGGCTGGAGGCTGGCCGCCCCGGAGGAGCCCCTCCAGCCGCGCCACCTCGTCGAGGGCCCTCCGCACCCGGCGCACCAGCCGCTCCGCCCGATCGAGCTCGGCGAAGGCCTTGCCGGTCGCGTCGAGATAGCGCGTCTCGAACGTGTTCAGCTCGCTCGCGAGCACCCCGACCTCGGCCTCGAGATCCCCCAGTTCATGGAGCAATCCGGCGAGCCTCAGCTCCGCCGCCAGCACCTGGGACGACGGCGGGTCACGCGGGCGCAGGACGATGGCGCGCGAGCGGGGCGACATGGCAACTCAAGACCTTTCGAGAAATGCCTTTGGCTTCATAGCCGGGGTGGGGCCCCGACGGCTCAGCCGGCGGGGCGGGGCGGCGCGAGCCCCGGGTACTCAAGACCTGTCGAAAAATGCCCCTTGGCATCTTAGCCGGGGTGGGCCCCCGACGGCTCGGCCGGCGGGGCGGGGGCGGCGTGAGCCCCCGGGTACTCAGTATTATCGCCTGACCGTCTTGAGCTTCCAGAGCCCGTAGGCCCACAGCCCGAAGCAGAAGTACTGCGCCGGCGTGAGACCCAGGTAGCGCGCGTCCGCGTACGGCACGTCGCTGGCTCTCAAGAAGTCGAGCAAGAAGCGGCTCGTCCCGTACAGGAGGGCGAGGAGCGCCAGGAGCCGGCCCCGGAGGAGGCCGCGCCGATCGAGGAAGAAGAGCACGGCGGCGAAGGCGAAGAGCGCCAGCGCGTCGTCGAGCCCGAGGTCGTGGCGCGCGCCGGAGAAGCCGAGGGTGTTCACGGCGGCCGACGGGAACATCACTGCGAGCGGAAAGCTCGTCTGGACGCCGGGATGGTCGTGGATGACGAAGCAGCCGAGCCGCGCGATGCCCCAGCCGGGTGCAACGCCGAGGGCGAAGGCGTCGGCGTAGTCGTCGAAGCGGACGGGGCGCCGCCTGAAGAAGACGATGGCCGCGATGACGCCTCCCAGCAGCCCGCCGAAGGACGACAGCCCCTCCCAGAAGAAGAAGGCCCGCCGCCAGTCGGAGAGCTCTTCCGGGTGGTACAGGAACAGGTGCACCACGTGTCCGACGAGGACTCCGCTCGCCACTCCCCACACCGCGAAGTCCGAGAGCGGCCGAGGGTCGAGCCCCTGGCGCGACGCTTCGCGGACCGCGATCTGCGCCCCAGCCAGCACGCCGAGCATGGCGAAGATCCCGAACGCCGAGAGCGTGACGGGGCCGAGATGGACGGACGGCAGCTCGAAGTACGGGATCACGTTCGCGATGGCGCGGGCGGCGCCGCGAGGGAGCCGCTCGGTCACTCCGGACAGGAATGAATCAGGCGGCCTTCCGGGCCGGAGAAGACCAGACCATGCGGAAGCTGGCGCGCTTGAGCCCGGCTGCCCGGTCGAAGACGGCGCCTCGCAGCGTGGTGAGGACGAAGCGCGCCTTGGCAAGCTTGGCCCGCGTGAAGTTCGCGCCAGGGAGGCGCGAGAGGGCGAAGCTGGCGCCCTCGACGCGCGCCGCGACGAGCTTCGCCTCGGCGAACGAGCAAAGGAGGAAGCGAGCCGAGCGCAGGTCCGCTCGCTCGAGGTCGGCGCGGGCGAGCGACACCGCCAGGAAGTTGCCCTGGCTCATGTCGGCCTGGCGTAGCTGCGCTTCCGTCAGCGCGCACCCCGCCCAGCTCGCCTCCGCGAGCCTGGCCCCATCGAGCTCCGCGCCCCTGAGATCGCACAGCACGAGGCGGGCGTCGGCGAGCTTCGCGCCCCCGAGGTGGGCCCCCCGGAGATCGCAGGCGAGGAGGGCCGCTCCGGAGAGGTCCGCTCCCGACAGGTCGGCACCCTGCAGATTGCACCCGCGCAGCGACAGACCCGAGAGGTCTGCGCCAGCCAGGTTCGCGCCAGGCAGGCTGCGCTGGCCCTCCACCAGCGCGAGCCGGGCAGCTTCGCTCACCGGCACGATCTCGGTGCCCACAGCGCGCGTAGGACGCGGACGGCTCGGCGCGGCGGGACGGGCCTTGGTGGTCGATTGTTGCGAGGATTGGGATTTCGTGCGCGCCAACTGAGGTCTCCAGTCCGATGTCGCCGGTCAGGCCAGGTAGGATGTGGTTGAGCCATTCTAGCCCGGCGCGCGCCCTCGTGGGCCTGTTTACGGAACCGCCGCGAGCGGACGGCCTCCCGGGCGCCGGTTCCGCCTGGAGCCTGGTGCCGGCCGCTGCAAGGCTCGGTGCTATCCTCGTTCAGGATGGCCGACATCGACCCCGTCGCGTTCCTGCGAGCGACGCCGCCCTTCAGCGGTCTGGCGGCAGACCTGTTCGAGATCGCCGCGCGCTCGGTCGAGACCTGCTTCTTCCCGGCGGGGACGCTCCTGGCCGAGAGCGGCGGCCAGCCTCTCCAGCACATCTACGTCATCCGGAAGGGCGCCGTGCGGCTCGTGAGCGCGGGCAAGACGGTGCAGTTCCTGGAGCAGGCCGAGATCTTCGGCTACACCTCGCTCTTCGCGAGGAAGGCGACGCTCGACGTGATCGTCGAGGAGGATCTCCTCGCCCATCGCGTCCCGGGCGCGGAGTTCCGGCGCTTGCTCGAGGACGCGCGCTTCGCAAGCCATTTCGCGCTGGGACTCGCCGAGCGCCTCAAGAACAGCCTGGAGCGCCCGCAGGGGAGCTGTCAGGCCGACCTGGCGGTGGCGGTCGAGACGCTCCTGGGCCAACCTCCCGTGCGCGTGCCGGCCGATGCGACGGTGGGCCAGGCTGCACGCGTCATGCGCGAACACCGCGTCTCCTCGGTGCTGGTCGACACGTTTCCCACCGGCATCGTGACCGACCGTGACTTCCGCAACAAGGTGCTGGCGGAGGGGCTCGGCCCGACCACGCCTGTCACGGCCGTCTACTCGGCGCCGCTCAAGACGGTGCCGGCCGGGATGGCCATCTACGAGGCGTGGCAGACCCTGCTGGACCAGCGCGTCCATCACCTGCCTGTCACCCGTGGCGGCGAGATCCTGGGGGTCCTCTCGGACAGCGACCTGCTCAAGACCACCGTGCAGGGTCCGCCGGCGATGCTGCGCAGCGTGGAGCGGCTCGCCTCCCGGCAGGCGCTCCCCGGCTACGGCGGGCGCGTGAGCGAGATGGCGACCGCGCTCCTGGCGAGTGGCCTCGACGCGACGGTCATCGGCGGCTTCGTGGCGCGCCTCAACGACGCCTTGTTGACACGCGTCTTGCGCTGGGCCGAGGCCGATCTCGGAGCGCCGCCCGCCCCCTACGCCTGGCTCGTCCTGGGCTCCGAGGGACGCATGGAGCAGACGCTCCTCACCGATCAGGACAACGCCCTCGTCCACGGCGGTGGCGCCTCCGACGAGCCCTACTTCGCGGCCCTGGCCGATCGGGCGAACGCCGACCTGGAGGCGGCCGGGTTCCCACGTTGCCCCGGCGGCTACATGGCCCGCAACTGGCACGGCCCGCTCGGCGAGTGGGAGGATCGCTTCCTGGGATGGCTCGCCGACCCGAACCCGCAGGCGCTCCTGCACGCGGCCATCTTCTTCGACTACCGCAAGGTCTACGGCGAGCTCGACCTGGCCCCGCTCGAGGCCGTGCTGGCCCAGGCCGCCAAGGCGCGCGTCTTCCTCGCCTGCCTGGCCAAGTCGGCGCTCGAGTTCCGGCCGCCTCCGTCTCTGTTCCTGCGCCTGGCCGGGGGCGACCTGGACATCAAGGCGCAGGGCATCTCGCCCATCGTCTTCCTGGCCAGGCCCTACGCGCTGGAGGTGTCGTCGACCGCGAAGAACACGCTCGAGCGGCTCGAGGCGGCCATGAGGGCCGGACTCATGGACCCGGACGTGCGCGCCACCATCTGCGAGGCGTACCGCTTCCTCCTGGCGCTGAGACTCCGCGAACAGGTCCGGATGGCGAGCGAGGGTAAACCAACTGTGAATACGCTCAGCCTGGCCGCGCTCTCCTCCATCGAGCGGAGCCGCGTCAAGGACTCGCTGCGAGCCATTCGCGACTGGCAGGACAAGGCCGCCTACCACTATCGGACGGAGATGTTCTGATTAGACAGCCTCCTTACCTGAGGCCGAAACGTGAACGTTGTGATGTATGCTTCCCGCGGTGCTCTGGCCCTCGCCACCCTGGGACGAGATCACGTACTGGGCCCTCGACCTCGAGACAGGCGGGCTCGACCCGAAGCGCGACGCCATTCTCGCCGTCGGAATGCTGCCCGTGCGGGAAGGGACCATCCGCCTGAGCGAGGCCTTCCAGACCCTGGTGCGGCCGCCCCCCGAGGGCGCCATCTCGGCAGAGTCGGTGCGCGCGCACCAGCTCGTGCCCGGAGACTGGCGCGACGCGCCGCCGCTCGACGACGTCTTGCGCGAGGTGGATGGGCGGCTCGGGGACAGCGTGCTGCTCGTGCACCAAGCCGCCATCGACGTGCGCTTCCTTCGCCGCGCCCACGCCACCACCGGTCAGCGCTGGTGGAAGCCCCGGGTCGTGGACACGGTCGACCTCCTCGTGCGCGTCGCGAAGAGGACCCGCCTCATCGATCCTGACGCGCCGGACCGGCTTCCCAACCTCAACCTCTCCGCGGCACGGCGCCACTTCGGCCTGCCAGAGTACGCCGCGCACGACGCGCTCACGGACGCGATCGCGACCGCCGAGCTCTTCCTCGTCTTGCGCCGAGCCCTGGCCGCGCGCACGCTGCGGGAGCTCTAGAGCTGCAATCAGTAAGAAATGCCTTTGATCCCGTACCTGTCCCCTCTCCCCCACCGGGCTCATGATCCCACACAAGTAGACAGGTCCCATTCCGGCGTGATCTACGGTCGGGCATGGGCAAGAAGCCGGGACGTCGGGCGGCAGTTCGGGGCGAGTTCGCAGGGATCGATCTGGGCGACA
>JBGQLS010000438.1:0-5342 GCA_041500205.1 Anaeromyxobacteraceae bacterium
CGTCCTTCACTCCCTGTCCATTCGCGTCGCCGGGGGCCTTGTCGCCGGCGAAGTAGTAGAGCGGCAGGCCCTTGTACGTCGTCTGCTTCTTGCCGTCTTCGCGGGTGATGGTCCCGAGGTCGCTCGCCTTCAGGTCACCCGTGGCCGCCGCGTGTTCCTGGTAATAGAGCGGCCACTTCGCCACTCACTCTCCTGCGCAGGCGCTCTTCCCAGAGGAGTCCTTCTTGAACACGTAGAGTGTCATTCCCTTTGTGTCCGTGAGGTAGCTTCCGATCTTGTCGTTCTTTCCGATCTTCAGCTCGTGGTGCGCCGCAAGGGCAGCGCCCGCGAACGTCATGAGCGCGAGAACGGCAGCCGTCGCAAGGAAGCTCACAATCTTCGATGTACGCATCGGCAACCTCGGATGGTTCGTGTGTGGGAGGCGAGCAGCACTCGCATCATAGGCCGCTGGCGCTTCTCTGGGCCGCCCCTCACAGGTGGGCGAGCGATGGAGGGAAGGCCACTCACCGACAGTGATGAGACACCCCCCCATTCGCAGGCCTACTTGAGGGCGGGAGCCGAGGAGCACCGTGGCGATCGGTCCAGGACCTGACTGCAAGTGAGCCCGCCCACAACAACCGCGTGCTGCTCGGTGAGAAGGACGCCGCCCGCGCGCCAAGATCCGTAACGTACGGTACTCAGCTGGGATTTCCGGATGTCCCTGTGTTCGCCTCCGAGCGGAGATGAAGAAGGGGATGAAGCATCCGAGCGGCGCTTGCGTTCAAGCCGCCCAACATAGCTACACGCCACCGGACCACATGAGTCCAGGTTACGGAATACCCGTTACCGGACCCGATCCGCAGGTTGAAGGTCCTACCCCCCGACGTCGCATTTCTTCCACCTCGTCCTGCCCTCCCTGTTCCCCTGGCTCATGGCCGACTTCGGCCTGAGTTTCACCCGCGCCGGATCGCTCACCACCGCTTTCTTCGTCGTTTCTGGCTTCGGCAGGCGCTGGCGGGGTTCGTGGTGGATCGGTACGGCGCGCGGCGCGTGTTGTGGACGGGGCTCGCCCTCTTCGCAGTCTCCGCGCTCGTTCTCGGCATGGCTCGGAGCTACCCCATGCTGCTCGCCGCGGGCCCTCTTAGCCGGAGCTGGGAACGCCGTGTTCCATCCCGTGGACTTCACCGTGCTCAACAGCCGTGTCTCGCACGGCAGGCTTGGCCACGCCTTCTCCGCCCACGGCCTCTCCGGGAATCTGGGCTGGGCCGCCGCGCCCGTGCTCATGACCGGGATCGCGGCCGCTGCAGGGTGGCGCGCCGCGGCTTACGCGGCCGGAGCCCTCGCCGTGGTCGCGCTTGCGTCCGTCGTATTGCTGCGCGGGATCATCTCGGAGACAGCCGGGGCGCATGAGCGCGAGGCGGCGGGCGCGCCCAGCGTCTCCCCTTTCGCCTTCCTGGGCGTGGGCGCCGTCTGGATGTGCTTTCTCTTCTCCCTCGCCTCGACCATGGGCTTCGGCGCACTGCAGAACTTCGCCCCCTCCGTGCTGAAGAACGTCTACGGCCTCTCTCTTTCCGGCGCCGCCTCGGCGCTGACGGTCTACCTGCTCGGAGGCGCACCGGGATCGCGGCGGGCGGATTCCTCGCCGCGAGGACCCAGGCGCACGAGCGGATCATCGCGGGCTCCTTGTCGCGGCGGCGCTCCTGGCGCTCGCACTCGCGACCGGAGCCCTCCCGCGCTCCCCCGTCATCCCCTCCATGGCGCTCGTGGGGTTCTGCACAGGGACGGCGAACCCATCCCGCGACCTGCTCGTGCGCAGGGCCGCCATGGAGCGCTTCGGGCAACGCTCATTCGGGCGCGTCTAGGGGTTCGTCTACTCCGGCTTGGACGTGGGGCTCTCCATGGCGCCCGTCCTCTTCGGCCGCCTCATGGATCGGAGCATGTTCTCGGCGGTGCTATGCGGGGTGGCGCTCTTCCAAGGACTGGCGGTCCTGGCGGCGCTGCGAGTGGGACAGGCGCGCACTGCGAGAGCGGCTGCGCCGGCCTCGCAGCCCCTGCGCGCTCGTGACCGTCGGCTCTTCCAGGGGATGGTGCCGGTCATATCGCCGAAGCATCGCCGCATTTCACCGCCGGGTGGCTCTTCGGTGCCGATGGTGATGGCGAGGAGTTGGCGCTTGCCCTCCAGGCCGATGCCGTATGCGACCAGCGCCGAGACGTTCTCGACCGTCCGAGCCCACCGGGCGTTGAGGAAGGTGGCGTCGAGGAACGGTACGAGATCGTGCCGACGACGGGCGCCCTCCGAAGTTCGTTGACCTTCTCATCCAAGGTCTTCGTCACCCGGCTCACGGTCGACCGGCTCACCTGCTCGCCCATGAGCGCCTCGGTGATCTTGCACGCGCGCCGTGGATGCCCTTTGAACTGCGGGGGCCCTTCGGCGCGTTCCACCACCTCGCCAGCCGCGCATGCATCGAGAATCTCGGCGACCGGGCGCAAACCATCGGCTCCGAACCGTCCGGGGTTTCAGGCCCAGGTGACGGTGCTTGTTGAACCAAGAGCACCTACCCGACCCAGCGGCCCTAATGCGGCTCTCCGCGGCCGAGCAGGAGCGCGCGGTGCCCACGGTCCTGCTGCGCGAGGTCGCGGAAGAATCTGGCGACGCGCCCGTCGGAGGAGCACTCGGCCAGCGTCTCGGCGTGCGACGCGACGCTGTGCTCCTCCATCCTTGCGATGCGCTCTTTGAGCCCCTGGAGGTCGCCCGCCCAGCGGCCGTCCTCGATCTCCTGACTAAGGGCCTGGCTGGCGGCGTCGACCTCGTCGAGGTGCTCCAGGACGAGCGCCGAGAGCTGGAAGAGCCTGGGATCATTTCGGTAGTGAGTGCCGAACAGGCGCACGCGCGCTGCGTGCTGGAGCTCCTCCTGCTCGAGCCGCAGGAGGATGTCGCGGTCCTCGGCGCCCCACGGCAGCATCTCCATAACGCGCCGGTAGAGCGTGGCCGCCGCAAGCTCGAGTCGCTCCGCTCTCGCGAAGATCTCGTAGGCAGTGGTCATGCCGCGAAGAGCAAGTGCATCTGCTCGAGTGCGTCCGGAGCACCGAGGAGACGGGCCACCGTCGCGAGGAGTTCCTCGAGCTCGAATGGCTTCTCGAGCCATGCGTCGGCGCCGATATCATGCGCGCGCGCCCGCGCGTCCTCGGCCGCGGTCACCACTACGATGGGCGCCGCGCGCCCGTGGCGCGCCACGAACTCGCGCGCGAACACCCAGCCATTCATGACCGGCATGCACATGTCGAGGAGCACGATGTCCGGCATGCGCTCGGCGACGCGCAGGAGCGCCTGCGCCCCGTCGGCGGCGCTGCGCACGGCATAGCCCGCGCCCGCGAGGATCATCTCGAGGAGTGCTGTCAGGTCCGGGTCGTCCTCCACCACCAGCACGTCGCCGCCGGAGCGCCTCATGCGCGCCCAGGGAGCCGGCGGTCTCCGCCAAGAAGACACACCGCCCGTCGAAGAGCCTGCCCATCTTTCCTCCGCGCGCGCCCCATCACGCACCAGGGGTGGTCCCAGCCCGTCATGATCTCCACGGTCGCCCTCCCCATCTCGCTTGTGACCGCCAGCCATTGACGCCGCGGCCATCGACGCAGCGCGTCAACAACCTGGGTGGATGCGGCACTATTCCCACTCTGCAGGTTTCAAAGAAACTGACCGCCCGATCAGAAAATCCTGGTCGGTCCGCGCGGGTGGACCGTCCACAAGCGAGGGAGCGGTGCCTGACCAGCACTCCAGGCGAGTGAAGGGACGCTCGGCTGGATGAAGCGGGAGATCCACTCACGACGAGTTTGTGAACGACTGGGCCCGGCCCCTCTCACAGCGCACTATCTGCGACTGACCAACGAGCTACCCCGCCGCTGCGAACGTGCATCGCGGGCGCGGTGACGACGCCTTGGTCCGGCTCGGTCGAAGCGATGGGCTGCCGTTCGATGCGCTCGCTCTTCGCAAGCATCCGGAGCGACAGTGCGAGGAGCGCTGAGATCAGCTCGCCCGCCCCCGACACGCCGAGCTTCGTGTAGATCCGCTTCCGGCGCGCAAGCCGGAAAGTTGCGCGCATGGAGTTGTTCGCGTTCGGACGACGTACTGGAGCAGTTCGCCGAGCGGGTTGCGGGGCGCCGCCCGGGCCCGATTCCATCAACACGAGTACCGGGTCGGCAGCAACGCGCAGAGGCACCGCGATACAATCGCGATGGAGGTCGCCATGAAGTGGGTCGTTCCCATCATCGCAGCCCTCATCGCCGCTTGCGGTGCCGCGTCCAGCCGCGGCAGCAGCGGCAACGGGAGCCCGATCATCACCGGCGACTCCTGCGCCCTGCACGAAGACGCGGCGACATGCCGCGCTGATGCCCAGGGTTGCATCTGGTTTGCGAATACCCGTCCCTGCCAAGTAGGCCAGCCGTGTCCTGCGGGATGGTGCTCTCACTCGCAGCCGCTCGATGGCGGGCCTTCGTCCGACAGTGGCGTCTCGGCCTCGGCCGGCTGCGCCTGCCCCGGAGCCGCGGGTGACATCTGCGTGATGCAGATCGGCGGCACCGCCATTCAGGTGGAGCCGCAGATCACATGCGCGCCGATGCCCGCGATTTGCGCGCTCCCCGACCGCTGCGCGTGCCTCGCGCAGTCCACGTTCGGAACGTGCCGGTCGAGCGATCAGGTCACGAACCTCTGCATCTGCGACAACGGTATTCGCTGAGCACGCGAGCTACACTTCCCCGGCCGATGACCGCGCCCTCGCTCTTCGTCGTCGGCTTTGGCCGGCTCGGCTCGGCGCTGGCTCGTGGCCTCGCCGACGCCGGCTGGAAAGTCGCGGCCCACGCGCGGAGCGCTCGCGGCCGAGCCCGGCTGCGCTTGTTGCGCATCCCGTCCCGACTTCTTGCCCGTGCCGGTGATTTTGACCTCGTTTTCCTGGCCGTGCCCGACAGCGAGGTGAGCGCAGTCGCGCGAGCGGTCGAGCAGCACCTCACTCGCGGCCAGGTGTTGGCCCATGGTGCCGGCGCGCTCCCGCTGGCACCGCTCGACGGTGTCCGCTCCCGCGGTGCGCACCCCGGCTCCCTGCATCCAGTGCAGGCGCTGGCTGGCGGTCCCTTCGCCCGGGGCGTCACTGCTGCGGTCGACGGCGACCGCGTAGCGCTCCGCCTCCTCTCCCGTGCCGCTGCCGATCTTGGGCTCTTGCCTATCCGCGTACCGGAGGCGGAGCGCGTCCTCTACCACGCGGCCGCCACCATCTCCGCGAATCTTTGCATGGCCCTGGCCGACATGGCGGTGGAAGCCTGGGCCGCATCTGGTGCACTGCCGGAGCGGGCCATGGGCGCGCTGGTGCCGCTCC
>JBGQLS010000439.1:0-5335 GCA_041500205.1 Anaeromyxobacteraceae bacterium
GAGGCGCCGATACTTACAAATTGGACTGACGTGTTCGCGTCGCCGAGGTGCTCCTTCACTGACACGACGCGCGCGCTGTCCTGTAGTGGCTCGCCACCCGGGACGCCCAGCGTCACCTTCACGCCTTCGCCAACCTGCGAGCCCTTCGCGAGAAGCGCGGCGAACCCGCCGGATGATACTTGGAGTGTTACGGCGCGCACCGGACCTGTGCTGGCTACCTCGTACATCCGCGTTCACGCCGATAGACCAGGTAGCGCCACGAGAGTTCACTATTGGGCGTTGACGCATCCATGACGCGGCCGCGGCCTGCAAGTGAGTAGAACGGCGATATCGTAATACCGCTCGTTGATTCCAGCACTCGACGCACTTCATGACGCACCCGTTGGAGTTCTTGAGCAAGGCGGCGGCTTGACCGATCGGCGGATGAAGTAGGTAGCCAGCACAGTCACGGATCCGCGTGTAGCTCCAACTCGGATTCTCCGCGGCGAACCTGACGACGAGGTCCCGGAGGGACGCGGCCGTCTCAGGACGACCAGCTCCGCGCCGAGCAGAACCGACCGTCGTACTTGGCGGCGTTGAGCTCCCGTTAGCAGCGAAGAATCGTGTCGGGCGTCACAAGCCCGCCGATCCCGTCCAGCGCTCGGCGCCGATCTGACCTCGGTTCCCGGCACGGTATGGTGGCTCGCGATGAGCACCGCGCCGCTGCAGTTCTTGCTGATGCTCTTCGCCAGTTGGGGCAACACACACACAACCGGCGCCAGCTCGACATGATCGACTATCTCAAGAAGGAGAACCGCGTGCTCCGCGGGGCAGTGCGGCGTTGGCCGCGACGGCGGCATGGCCGGAATCCGCACCCTGCGAATTCGTCCAGAGCTGGAGCCCGGCACATATGCTACAGTTCGATCAGCGACTCGAGAGATCATGCCTACGATTGACGAGCACCTCGCCACCGCCTTGGCTGACGAGAGCCAGTCCTACTTCAAGTTCATGGCGTACGCCCGCAAGGCAGAGCAGGAGTGCCTGCCGCAGATCGCGAAGCTCTTCCGCGCGGCCGCCGCTGCGAAGGCCATTCAAGCGCTCGAGAACTTCGAGAACATGCGTGTCGTGGGGACGACGCTGCAAAACCTCGAAGCCGCTGAGACAGGCCAGAGCCACCTTTTCAAGGAGGTGTATCCGCCGATGGTGGAGCAGGCCACGGCCGAGGGGCACAAAGCGAGGACCATGCTCGGTTACGCATGGACGCTTGCCGCAGCGACGTACTTCCGACAGGCGCTCGACGCGACGAAGGCGGGGAAGGACCTTCCGGAGGGGGATCTGTACCTCTGTCCGTACTGCGGCCACATCGAGTTCGGCGTTCCGCAGGGGAAATGCCCTGTCTGCGGCGAGCCGGCGGAGTATTACCGGAAGGTCGCGTAAGCCGAGGTCACCGAAAGAGCCAACCTGCGGCCCGACGCAGCGATGCGTCAGGTGGCTCGTTCAGCCCTCAGCTGCGCGCCGCGATGAAGCTCGCGGTCATGTAGTCCATCGACTGGATGTGAGAGACGAGCCAGGACGGGATCGTCTGCGTCACATACTTGCACAGACGTGCTGTGTCAGCCGAGGCGCGGAAGTGCTTCGCCTCCGACGCCATCTCCTCGATCACCCGGTCGTGCTCCGCCTTGTGGACTGCGAAGGGAGGGAAGCCTGCCGTCTGCATCGCCGCCTCCTCGCGAGCGAAGTGCTCCCGGGTGTGCTCGAGGAGCCCGTCGAAGCTATGGAAGATGGTCTCCAATGGCACCTTTCCGGCGACGCGACCCTCCACGGCCTCGGCGAGGTCCGACACGCGCCGCGCAAATTCGCCGTGATCGCTGTTCATGAACGGCACCGCCACTTGCGGGATCCGGTCGAGCGCGGCGAGCGGCATGGCGAGTCCTATCGGCGCATTTCGCGCAGCTCACGTTCGAGGAGCGTGGTCCAGACGGGTGTTTGGCCGGCTTGCCCGGCGCAAGCGGTAGGCCACGAGGGGACGGCATCGCCAACGATTCTCCTTCGGACCCCGCAGCGCGTACGCTCCACGGCGCGGTCGTCACAAGGCCGCATCGCGAGAGATCCAGAAACCAATCTGCGTCCCCAGGCGGCGCATCGTGGTAGCCCGTCGCGCGCTTGATCCGGCGAGTCGGGTGAAGGTTCGTCGTCCTAGTGCTTCTTCGGCTTGGTGAAGCTTATCCATGCAGAGCCACGCCACGACGGGCTACGCCTTCTTCGGGGCGTCGGCGCGGACGCACCGTCTTGCCGTCGGTCCTCCCGGTGACTACCGAACGCCCATCTTGGCCGGAAGTCCTTCCAGCTCGCGCAGGTCGGGCTGGCTCAGGGGGCCCGGCTGGTCATGGAGAAGCTGTTCCTGCCGAAAACCTCATCCGTGCGTTCGCACAGGATAGTCGGCCCGCCGGAGCAGCTCATCGACGTTCGTAATCACGGCAAGCAAGCGCCGCGTCTGCCCGTCATTCAGGAGAGATGTCGAATGTCGCTCAGCCATGCGCCTGCCCTTCTCGGAGCAGGAGTCATTGGCCGTGCCAGACGGCGGTTCCGGCGGACTCCACCGCCACTCATGTCAGGTTAACGCGTGTTCATGCCAGTTCCAACGGCCCCGACTCGCCCCGGGTGGGGCTCATGGTGCTCCCGGCATGCGACATGCCCGTGCTCGGAGGTCACTCCCGCGAAACGAGGCCGTGCAGGAGGTCGGCGCGATCGACCATGCCAACGAGGTGGCCGCCCAAATCCGTAACGGCCAGGACCTTGTAGTTCCCCTTCAGCATGCGAGCGATGCCCTCGCTGAGAAGCGTGTCCTCCGTCGCCGTCGCGAAATCGTCGGTCATGAGATCCGCCGCTCGCCGCGCGCGGGCGTGCTTCTCAGCCGCGGCCTCGTCCGGCGTCGAGTGCGCGAACGGGAGCCGGTGCATGAGCGAGCGCAGAGCGCTCGGCCGGAGCGAAGGTGTGAGCCTGTCGAGCAGCTCTGCGTCGGTGATCTTCCCCACCACGCGCCGCTCGGCATCGACCACGAGCGCCCGGTTGAGGCGGGTCGATACGACCGCCTGGAAGACCTGGGGCAGCGGGGTGTCGCGTTCCACGGTCGGGACATCCCGACGCATCACGCGCCCGAGCGGCACGTCGCCGGCGAACCCCAGCTGGCTGGGAACGGTGTCCTCTCGAGTGAACGACGCGGCTGCAGTGCGGAGGACATCGACCCTGCTCACCATGCCCACGATCGCACCGTGATCATCGACGACGGGGAGCCGCTTCAGCCTCCGGTTCGTCATCACTTCCGCGACCTGCGGCAGCGGGGTCCTCTCGTGTACCGTGACCGGCCCGGGCGTCATCACGTCGGCCACCACCTTGCTCGACGCCGCGAGCCTGGCGAGGACATCGTGCAGCTCTGGCTTGTCGAGCACGCGCATGAGATCGACGCGCACGCCGAGCCCGCCCTTACGGACGACGTCGCCATTGGTGATGATGCCGACGGGCACGCCCTCCTCGACCACGGGAATGGCCCGGTGCTGCTTGCCCACCATGAGCTCGACCACCTGCGAGATGGGCGTGTCTCTGGTGACCGACGTCACCTCGCGAGACATCACATCCCCTGCCGTGAGCTCCCGGGGCAGGTCGCGGATGGGGTTCAGGCGATGGAACGCGATCTCGGTGTCGTCGACGGTGATGAGCCCGCGCGGCATCATGTCCTTCACCCGCGGGAGGAGCCTCTCTACCGTCTCCGGGTCATCGATCCACTCCATGATCACCGGCAGATCCTGGGCCACGTCCACGAAATGCGATGTGTGGATGCGCCCGGTAGATCCGAACCCGCTCACGCCTCGCACGAGCGTAGCGCCCTGCGCGTTCTCCCGGCGGAGGAGCTCCAGTATCGCCATCCAGGCGGACTGATGCCCGACCTTGCCGCCCTCACTCAGATAGATGCGGACCCGCTTCCCCTTCCCGACGAGCTCCATGGCGACCCTCATTCTGTGGCCAGCAGGACGCCGTAGATCCGTCCTCGGCCGCACTGAGTGGTTGAAAGACTGCCGTTGGCCCCCTAGACTGCATAGTCAAGATACGACGATACGACATCGAGGCGATGAAGCTCGCCCGTCCTTTGGGACGCCGCCAACCACCCCGATGAGGGGTTGATAGCTTCTACGAGGCCCTGGGCCGCCGCGTAGAAGCTATTTTCGTATGCGCTGGCGGTGAACGGAGAGGGTATGGGGAGCCCCTACGCCGTCGCTGCCATCTGGATCGGTCTCGCCTTCGCCTCCGCGCTCGTCTCCACGCGCACCGGCATCGCCGTGTCGCTCGTCGAGATCCTGGTGGGCGCCCTGGTCGGCAACCTCTTTCACGTCCAGACGACGAGCTGGATCGACTTCCTGGCCGGCTTCGGGAGCGGGCTCCTCACCTTTCTCGCCGGCGCCGAGATCGAGCCCAAGGTCATCGCCAAGCACTGGAAGGAGACCCTTTCGATCGGGTTCGTGAGCTTCCTCTTCCCCTTCGTGCTCGCGCTCGGCGCCGCGCGCTACCTGGCGGGATGGGACTGGCGTGCGGCGGAGATCGCGGGCATCGCGCTCTCGACGACCTCGGTCGCGGTCGTCTACGCGGTCCTCGTCGAGTCGGGATTCAACGAGACGAACCTCGGCCGCATGATCCTCGCTGCCTGCTTCGTCACCGACCTCGGGACCGTGCTCACGCTCGGGTTCCTCTTCGCGAACTTCAACGTCTACCTCCTCGCCTTCGTGGTGGCGACGGCGGTGACGCTGCCGCTCGCGCCGCGGCTCGTGCGCTTCGTCATCCGCACGACCGGGGGGCGCATGAGCGGGGCCGAGATCAAGTTCGTGCTGCTCATCATGTTCGGGCTGGGCGCGATCGCCGAGGCCGGCGGGAGCGAGCCCATCCTCCCCGCGTATCTCGTGGGCATGGTGCTCGCCGGGACCTTCCTGCGCGAACGAGCGCTCGTTGCCAGGCTGCGGGGCATCGCCTTCGCGATTCTGACGCCCTTTTACTTCATCCGCGCCGGGACCTACATCTCGGCGAGAGCCGTCGCCGGCGGGGCCGGCCTCATCCTCCTCTTCCTGCTCGTGAAGATGGCGTCCAAGTACGTGGGGGTGAAGCCGCTCGCGAGCGCGTTCCGGTTCCCGCCGCGCGAGGCGATGTACACGACCCTGCTCATGAGCACGGGGCTCACCTTCGGGAGCATTTCCGCGCTCTACGGCCTCACGCACGGGATCATCGGCCCAGACAAGTACACGGTGCTGGTCACGGTGGTGATCCTCTCGGCGCTCGTGCCCACGCTCATCGCGCAGCAGTTCTTCCGTCC
>JBGQLS010000440.1:0-5313 GCA_041500205.1 Anaeromyxobacteraceae bacterium
CCACCCCGGCCACGCCGCAGAGCGATCGCATCTTTCGACGGGTCTTGAGTCGCCGGGGGGGCAGGCCGCCCCCGCCCCGCCGGGCAAAGCCCATCGGGGCCCCACCCCGGCCACGCCGCAGAGCGGTCGCATTTTTCGACGGGTCTTGAGCAGGGAGCGCCTCTGGCGGCCGTCGCGCACGGCGGCGGGCGCCGCTAGTAGCGTCGCTCAGGCGGCGGCGCCCTTCTTGCGGCCCGGCTTTCCCGGCACCGATTCTGTCGGCGGTGCGGGCGCGATGTCCCCCTGCGGCGAGGCTGGCCCCTCCGCGCCGGCCTCCCCGGGCTGCTCCTTTGACCGCGTGGAGCGCCGCTTGGGCTTCGCCGAGAGGCCGAGCTCCTCGAAAAGCCTGCCGCAGGGCGCGAGCGCGGCCTCGGCCAGCAGCTTTGCCTGACGGCAGGCGAGCTCGAGTCGCTTCGCCGTGGCGAGCAACTCCTTGAGCACCTCGGCGGCCTGCATCTCGGGCATGTTCTCGCCCGAGTAGACCTCCTGCCACCGCGTGAAGGCGCTGGCGAGCTGCTCGAGAACCGGCAGCGCGAAGGCAAAGGCGGGCTCGGCGAGTGTGCGGGTCACATAGCTCGTCTTCATTCGCCGCGCGAGATCCTCGGCGAACCCCAGCGCGGACTCGCGACTGGCCTTGCGCAGCGCGGCCAGTTTCGTGTTGGGGAAGACGGCCTCGATGAGCGGGGTGCGCGGTCCGGCGTGGAAGGTGAGGCCAGCCAGCAGGCGCTCCAGCGCGTCGACCCAAAGGCCTTGGAAGACGGCGCCCAGCTCGTCGCGCACCTCCTCAAGGCCCGGCAGGCCGCGGGCGCGCTCGATGAGACCCTGGCTCGGCTCGCGCGCCGCGCCCAACAAGTCTCCCGCGGCCCGAAGCCACTCCTTCTCGGCCTTGAGGCCGCGTTTCTTCTCGAGCTCGGCCTGGGCGGCGCCGAGCCGCTCGGCCAGCAGGGCGGAGTGGCGGATCACGTCGTAGGCTTCGACGGGCGAAGGGCTCATGTCGTGCATAGACTCCCGGGCGGTCGAGGCGCGCAGACTACCCGCGTGTTGGTTCTCGTTCAACCGCGGTGTCCACCATGGCGCAGCGGCCACCGGAGCAGGCACCGCTGTCGTGTTGCTGCTATGTACGGCCGGGCAGCCGGCGCGGTCGCCCGCCCTTGGAGTCGAGCCCGCGCACGACCTGCATGCGCCTCCCAGCCTCGGCGCCGTCGGCGCTGTGGCGGATCTCGCGGCAGCGTCCGGCCGACACGCGCGCGCCGCGCATCTCGAGCTGCCGCAGGGCGAAGCTCGTGGCCTCCTTGATCGCAATGACTTGCTCGGCTGGGCCTTGGGAGCGAGCGAGCTCCTCGGCGGCCATCCTCTCGAGCTTGCGCCCGAACTCGCGCGCCGCCGATTCGCAGAAGGCCACGCTCGCTCGGCGCGCCTCGCCTCGTGGGAGGAGGCCGTTGCGGCGCTGATCCACGAGGTGTGCGGCGCACTCGCGCTTGATCCGCTCGATGCTGATGGCGCACAGGTACTCGGCTGCGACGACGTCCGAGTAGCGCCCGAAGAAGTGCATCCGCGCCTTCGAGTCCATCGACAAGGAGAAGACGCCGTTGAAGCGTGCCACGCCGTGCGCGAGCGCGCGCTGCCAAGGCTGTCTCGGCTCCAGCAAGACCCAGCGGTCCGTCAGCTGATCGTCGATGCTCGGGGCCATGCAGACCTGGCTGCGGTCGAGGCCGTAAGCGGTGATCATGTCGTTGGCCAGGGCGGCGGCGCCGATGCCTTCGGGCTTGCCGAGCTGGTCGGAGGCCAGCGCCCACAGCTTGGCGACCTTGCTGACGATCCGCGCGGCGTGCCCATCTTCGCACACCTTCCCGGCCGGCGGCTCGCGACCCGCGAGCGCGGCGCGTGCGCCGCTCGTGACCCACCGGTCGATGATCGCGTAGGGACCCGCGGATCTGGCCCTGGCGCCGGCGAAGTACGGCTCGCCCCAGAGGCGGGCCGCGAGGTCCAGCAGTGTCTCGCAGAACGCGGGACCGTGGTCCCGGGTGCGGGCGAGCGGGTGGGCCATTTCATGGACGAGGGTCGCGACGATCTCGGCCTCGTCAGCGTTCGGGCAGGTGGTGAGGACGATGCGGCGAGGCGCGAACTCAGAGGTCATCTCGATGCTGCCGCCTACGAAGCCCCGCGCGTCCGTCCGGCCGCGCCTGACGATCAGCGGCACCTCGGGGAAGCCCGCGGCCGCGCAGAGCGCCGCGAACCACTCGTGGATCGTCGAGGTCGCGATGGCGGCGCCGTCGTCGTCGCCCATCGGCTGCGGACACCCCGGCAACACCTCGCGGTCTTCCACCCGCGCGTCGTCGTCGCGCCCGGCCTCGAGGGCCGGAGCCGAGGAACTGGGGACCGCAGGGACCCAGGGAAGAGGACGGCCCTCCGGATCGAGCCTCTCGGGCTTCACGCTCTCCAGCGCCGACAGCACCCACCACACCTGCGAGTTCGGCAACACCAGGGTGTGCTTCGGGAAGACGAACACCGCCTTGGCCTCGGGTCCGTCGCGGACGAAGACGGGCTTCTTCTCGGGAGAGAGGTGCAGGTGCCTCACCGGGGCGATGATCGCCCACTGCTCGGGAGCGATGCTGACGGCGCCCAGGATGTCGGCCGGGCCCATGACCACGCTTCCGGAGAGCTGCTCGCGGCGCAGGAGCTCCTGCACCGTTGCGCGGGAGAGCTCAGGCGGGAGCCGGATGGTGCTCCCGCGAATGCCGGGGACGACCTCGGCGAGTTCGGGGGATGCGCCCGCCACGGATGCGTCGGGGCGCCGGGGAGTGTGAGCGAGTGGGATCATCGAATGGGACTCGGTAGCGAGCCGAGGATGGCGGAGACCCACAATGTATCGGGAACGTCTGACGCCCCGAGGTCGTGAGGTCGTTCAGGCCGCAGCGATCTCGATCTTTTCGCCCTGCTCGTGGAGCACGCGAACAGGAAGCACCATCGCGTTGAGGCCCGCGAACTGGAGCCGGCGCTGGAGCTGGTAGGCGGTCTCGTTGTGGAGGAAGCGCTGGTACCAGCGCTCCTTCTCGAAGATGAGCTTTCCCGCGAAGAAGACGGCGCGAGGGAACTCCTTCCCGACCTCGAGACTGAGTCGCTCCGCCTCCGCCACCGCCTCCGTGCCGATGCTCATCCGGTATTCGGCGTTGAGCCCGAGTCGCCCCGCCAGATCGACGTAGCGCCTGAGGCCGTCCTCGGTGTGGCGCTTCAGCTCGTCCACCTCCCTGACCCCCTTCATCGTCGCCGAGTCGATGACACCCACTGACTCGAACAGCACGTTTCTGTAGGTGCCAGGAAAGAGCCGCTGGATGGTCAGGAGTTGGTGAATGCCAAGGCCACTGTAGCCCCCTACGAGCAGCACCGCCGTCGGGAGCCGCTTGTCGAGCGGCTGTTGTTCGCTGGCCGGATGCGTGGGCAGCGTGTTCATGATCTCGTCGAGCCGGCGGAGGTTGTTCCGTACTCCGATGTAATGGCGCCGGATGACGAAGCAGAGCCCGATGAGCACCGCGGTCACGGCCAGGGTGATCCAGCCGCCCTCGCTGAACTTCTCGATCACGTTCAAGGTCAGGATGGAGAGACAGAGGACGAGGCCGATGAGGTGGATGATGATGTGGCTCTTCCAGTCCGGGTACTTCTTCCGCTCGCGGAACCAGTAGCGGACCATGCCCGACTCGGAGAGGGAGAAGGTGAGGAACACGTTGATGGAGTACATGAGCACGAGGGTGCCCGTGTCGCCACGCGTGTAGAGGAGCGTTCCGGCCGAGGCGGCGGAGATGAGCAGGATGCCGTCCTGCATGGACAGTCGGTCCGAGAGCTGGCCGAACCGATGCGGCAGCCAGGAGTCGTTCGCCATGTTGGACATCACGCGCGGCCCGTCGATGAATCCAGCCTGTGCCGCCACGAAGAGAAGCGCCGTCTCGGCCGCAAGCGTGAGCCAGATGAAGACCTGACCGGCCTTGCCCCAGCCGCCGGCGAACGCTTCCACGAGGACGGCGTTCATCGTCTTGCCCTCGACCGGCTGGGCGTGGACGAGGAGATAGCAGACCGTGATACCGCCCGCGGTGAGCGCGAGCGAGAGGGCCATGTACAGCATGGTCTTCTTGCCGGTCTGTACCTTGGGCTCGCGCATGATCTGGAGCCCGTTCGAGACGGCCTCGATGCCGGTGTAGGTACCGGCTCCCATGCAGTAGGCGCGCATGAAGAGCGCGGCCATGCCTCCCAGGCCCAGCGTGGCGAGGCCGTGCTGGTAGCCTGTGCGCACCTCGTGGACGACCTGCGGCACTTCCCCCGCGCGCCCGATCACGACGCCGACGAGGAGGATCGCGTGGGTGACGAGGAAGGCGACGAAGATGGGGGCGAGGATGGTGACCGACTCCTTCACGCCGCGCAGGTTCAGCACCGTGAGCAGGGCGATGGCCACGAACTCGAGCGGCAACTTCCAGGAGTGCCACGCGGGCGGAAGGAAGCTGAAGGTGGCGTCGGCGGCGGCGGCGATGGAGACCGAGACGGTGAGAACGTAGTCGACGAGCAGCGCCGAGCCCGAAACGACGCCGAAGCGCGGGCCGAGGAGCTTTGTCGCCACGACGTACCCGCCGCCGCCGAACGGGAAGTGCTCGATGATGCGCGAGTAGGCGTAGGAGATGATGAAGACGGTGAAGGCGATCGCGAACGCCATCCCGACCGCCAGGAACTGATGCTGCCCGAGCGTCCGGAACGACTCCTCGGGCCCATACGCGGAAGAGGAGAGCCCGTCCGCGCCGAGGCCCACCCAGGCCAGGAACGCGATGAGCGAGATGTGGTGGTAGGTCTTCGGGTCGAAGACGTCGCGCGGGGCTCCGAGGATCTTCCTGCGCAGGCTGGCGAGGGTCATGAGTCTTGCAGCGCTCCGTCCGAGGGGAGGAACCAGGCCCTGCAGGGTGCATGCCTCGCGCTTGCCGCAACGCAATCATGTGCAGTTCCACACGCAGACCGGTCCCAAGAGCAAGCGGCGTGGAGTCCAGCGTGCAGTTAGCAATCCGTTCGCCCCCTCATTCTTGCATCCTGCAAGGCGGGCGCCCCGTGCTCATTTCTGCCAAGCAGCCCACTGCGGTGGGGGACTCGGTGCGTGCGGAGTAGTGATCCGTGAGCCATACCAGCGACCCGAGCCCGGCTAGGACTGCAGCGAATCCGAGCGCCAGGCCGAGGCGGCGCGAGACGCGAACCTTGCCGCCGGGAGCATGAGTGGGCAGGTCCCTGGCGCGAGCTTGCACC
>JBGQLS010000441.1:0-5298 GCA_041500205.1 Anaeromyxobacteraceae bacterium
AGAGCGCCCTATGTCGGGGCTCCCTTCGATCCCGAGATGTCGCTCGACTTGGCGTCTCCCGCCGCCGATCCGTCCACGCTGCCCGTTTGACCGGGGTGTGTCCGCGGGTTACCTACAGGGGCTATGCCGCCGCCTGGACTCCCCGTCGTCGCGGAGCACGACGTCCACGAGAAGATCGTCGAGGAGGCCATCGAGGCGGTCCTCTCTACGGTCGATCTCGAGGCCGTCCTCGAGCGCACGGGGCGGCTCCTCAACCACCGCTTCGGCGCGACCCGCGTCGCCATCCACCGGCTGTTCGAGGACAGCCCCGGCCGCGCCCGCGTGGCGCTGGTGTCGGACCCTCGCCACCCGCCGTCCGAGGTGGGCGAGTGGTTCGAGCTCGAGGGCTCGGCCGCTGGTCTCGCCCTGGCCGAGCGGCGGCCGGTGGTGGTGGATCCGATCGACGCCCTGAAGCCCCGCTTCCGCGAGGAGCCGCGGCTGGCGGCGCTCGGCTACGGCTCGCTCGTGTCGTTCCCGCTCGTCTTCGAGGGCCAGGCGCTGGGCGTCCTCGACATCGCACATCCGCCCACGGAAGGCCTGCTCGACTGCTGCTTCCAGGTGGCGAAGCAGGTCGCCCACCTCGTCGCCATCGCGCTCCACAACAGCCTGATGGTGGACGAGGTGCAGCGCCTCAACCGGCTCCTCAACCGCGAGAACACGCTCCTCAAGGAGGAGATCCGTCAGATCAAGCGGGACTCCCGCTACGTCGCCGAGAGCAAGGCCATGCAGGCGGTCCTGGCGAAGGTCCGCCTCGCCGCCCCCTCCGACGGCACGGTCCTCATCCGCGGCGAGACCGGCACCGGGAAGGAAGGGCTCGCGCGGATGGTGCACGACCTCTCACCCCGCTTCAGCGCTCCCTTCGTCGTCGTGAACCTGGGCGCCATCCCCGACACGCTCATCGAGAGCGAGCTCTTCGGGCACGAGAAGGGCGCCTTCACGGGCGCCCTGCGCCGGCGGGCCGGGAAGTTCGAGCAGGCGGAGGGAGGGACGATCTTCCTCGACGAGGTCGGCGACGCGCCGCCGAGCGTGCAGGTGCGGCTCCTGCGCGTCCTGCAGGAGAAGGAGGTCCAGCGGGTCGGGGGGGCGGAGACCGTGAAGGTCGACGTCCGCGTGGTGGCGGCCACCAACCGCGACCTCGAGAAGATGGTGGCCGAGGGCGGATTCCGCTCCGACCTCTACTACCGGCTCTCCGTGCTGCCGCTCCACCTGCCGCCGCTGCGCGACCGGCGCGAGGAGATCCGGGCGCTCGCGGACTACTTCCTGGCGCGCCACGCGGTGCTCATGCATCGCAAGCCACCGCACGTCCCCGAAGGCAGCTGGGCAGCGCTCGAGCAGCACACCTGGCCGGGCAACGTCCGCGAGCTGGAGAACTTCCTCCAGCGGGCACTCATCCTGTCTCCGGGGCCCGAGCTGCAGTTGCCGGAGCTGCCCGCGCTGGCCATCGCCCAGGGGCCGCCCGCCGCGGAGACGTCGGGCGCGCCCGGACGGTTCGACGACGAGGTGCGCGCGCTCATCGAGCGTGCGCTCACCGCGTGCGCCGGGCGTGTGTACGGCGCGAACGGCGCCGCCGCGCTCCTGGGCCTCAAGCCCACCACGCTCCAGGGCAAGATGCGGAAGTACGGCGTTGGGCAGGCGAAGGTCGGCGAGAAGGGCGAGGCGTGAGGGATGGGCTACCGGCAAGGACCTGGGGTAACGGCCGCGCGCGAGCTGGGGCAGCGCTACTAGGGGTCCGGATAGGAACCGTCCGTCTGGACGGTCTTTAGGCCGCAGCGCACGCACGCGGCATTTGGCGCGATCGGTGGACCTCTTGCTCCCGCGCGGCAGCCTGATTATCATATTTTCATGGAATCACACGTGAGCGCAACCGAGGCTGCCAGGACGTTCTCGGAGATTTTGAATCGCGTCCGCTATCGCGGGGAGGCGTTCGTCGTCGAGCGCGGCGGTGAGCCTGTGTGCCGCATCTCGCCGGTAGGGGGGGCGGGAGGGTTCACAGCGAAGGACCTCGCCAAGCTCCTGGACGTCATTCCATCACCGGATCCCGCTTACCTGGACGCGGTTGAGGCAGTCGCGAAGAGCCAGCCGCAGTTGCCAGGATCGCCATGGGAACCTTGATCGACTCGAGCGTCCTCATCGGCGCCGAGCGAGGGAAGCTCGACCTGCGCGCCAAGCTCGCGACAAACGCCGACGAGCCAGTTGCGCTGGCGGCGATCACTGCCTCGGAGCTCTTGCACGGGGTTCATCGAGCGGCGAACGCCCACCAGCGCAGCCGGCGGCACGCGTTCGTAGAGCAGTTGCTTTCGGCGATGCCGGTAGTCCCGTTCGATCTGGTTGCGGCGAGACTCCATGCCGAGCTTTGGGCGCAGCTCGCCGCCAAGGGCGCGCCGGTCGGGGCTCATGATCTCCTGATCGGAGCCACAGCGATTGCTATCGGCTATCGCGTGGCCACACGCGACGAGAGAAGCTTCCCGAGGATCCCTGGCCTTTCCACTGTGGTGTGGTAGCGGGCAACAAATCGTATTGAATCACTATGATTAAGAAATGGATGCCAGGGTACTCACGGCGCACGTTCCGGCCGAACTGGCCGAGAAGGTCGATGAGCTCGCGGAGCGCCTCGAGCGCTCGCGCGGCTGGATCGTGAAGCAAGCACTCTCCGCCTGGATCGAGCTGGAGGAGGAGCGAGACCGCCTCACGCGGGAGGCGCTCGCCGACGTTGATGCGGGGCGCGTCATCGACCATCAGGCCGTCCAGGCCTGGGCTGCGAGCCTCGGCACGAAGAAACCCTTGCCGGTGCCGCGGCGACGATGAGGGCAGTCTGGACGGACGACGCGCTGGAGGACCTCGTGCGCGTGCGCCTGCACGAGTTCTTCGCGCCAGTGAATCCAACGGCGGCCGCACGGGTCGTCCAGTCGCTGACGGCAGCCGTGAACGGGCGGCCCCCTCACCCCGACCCTCTCCCCCGCTGGGGGCGAGGGGGTATGCTCGCGCGTGCTCGAGAGCATCTCGGCGGTCATTCAGCCGTGAGCGGTCGCCTACCTCGCCCCGTGCCCGTCCGCCAGCCGGAAGATCTCGGCCAGCACGGCGCCCGCGGTCAGGGCTCCCCCGACGCCGGCGCCCTGCACCACCAGTGGGTGCTCGCCGTGCCGATCCGTGGTGAACGCGACGTACGCCTCGACGCCCTGGAGGTGCGCGGCGCGATGCGCCTCGCTCACCTCGACCGGCCCGGCCTGCAGCTGGGCCCGCCCTTCCTCCATCGTGATGCGCGTGAGGTAGCGCAGCGCCCGGCCGTCGCGCCTCAGGCGCTGGCAGCGCTCCGCCATGACGCCGTCGTGGCGCCGCAGTGCCTCGTAGAGGTCCTGCAGCGTCCCCGGCTGGAGCAGCGCGTCCGGGACGAGCGGCTCCCGGATCACGTCCTCGACGGAGGCGTGGAGCCCGAGTTCACGCGCCAGGATGACCGCCTTGCGCGCGGCGTCGAGGCCGGAGAGGTCGTCGCGCGGGTCGGCCTCGGTGTAGCCGAGCTCGCGCGCCCAGCGCACGACCAGCGACAGCGGCGCCCCTTTCATCACCTCGCTCGTCACGAAGCCGAGCGTGCCGGACACGGAGCCCTCGATCTGATGGACGCGGTCGCCCGCGCGGAGGAGGTTCTTCAGCGTGTCGATGACCGGGAGGCTGGCGCCCACGGTGGTCTCGTATAGATGGTGGCGGTGGTATTGCCGCCGGACGGCGGCCAGGGCCTCGTGAGCGGGCCACGGCACGGCGAGGGGCCGCTTGTTGGCGCCCACCACGTGCACGCCGCGCCGGAAGGCCTCGGCGTATACGTCCTCCATCCCGTCGTCCGCCGTCACGTCCACGAGAACCGGCGTGGCCAGGCGCCCGAGCCGGTCGAGGGCGCCCTGCCCCGTCGCCACGCCGAAGGGCCCGGTCTCCGGCGCACGCGAGAGCAACTCGCGCCAGCGGGTGAGGTCGATCCCGGCCTCGTCGACGAGCGTCCGCTGGCGGTCGGCGATGCCGACCACCTGGAGCGCCACGTCGTAGTCGCGCTCCAGCGAGGAGCGCTGCCGCGCGATCTGGTCGAGCAGCTCGCTGCCCACCTTTCCCTTCCCGAGCACGAGGAGGTTCACCTCCTGCCGGTCCAGGCCGCGAGCGACGGGGACCGGGCTCGGGCGCGAGATGGTGGCGCGCCGCGCCGGAGTCCTGCCGCGGAACTCGGCCACCAGGTCCGAGAGCCAGTCGACGTCGATGAGGAAGGCGTCGTGGCCGTCCGTGGAGGCGAGTCGCGCCAGTCGCGCGCCGGGGATCCCGCGGGCGATCACCTCTTGCTCGTCGGGCAGGTAGAGCATGTCCGAGTCGATGGACACGACCAGGGTCGGCTGCCGTATCGCGCGCAGGACCTCGTCCAGGTCGCCCCGTCCCCGCGCCACGTCGTGCGTGTCCATCGCGCGCGTGAGCGCCACGTAGGTGGCGGCGTCGAAGCGCTCGACGAGCTGCTTGCCCTGGTAGCGGAGATAGCTCTCCATCGCGAAGAGATCCGCCGTCTGGGGACGCCGCCCGAAGCGCTCGTCGAAGCTCCACTTGTGGCGGTACATGCACATCGCCATCATGCGCGCCGCGGCCAGCCCGTCGGCGGGCGGGTCGCCCACCTCGTAGCGGCCATCCTTCCAGCGCGGGTCGGCGTAGATCGCCTGTCGCTGCGCCTCCGAGAGCCCGATGGCCCAAGCGGAATGGCGGGCGCTGATGGCGATGGGAACGATCGCCTCCACCATGTCCGGGTATGCGAGCGCCCACTCCAGGACCTGCATGCCCCCCAGGGACCCCCCCAGGGCCAGGCG
Source organism: Anaeromyxobacteraceae bacterium (assembly GCA_041500205.1). Classification (GTDB taxonomy): domain Bacteria; phylum Myxococcota; class Myxococcia; order Myxococcales; family Anaeromyxobacteraceae; genus Anaeromyxobacter_A. The sequence goes on from JBGQLS010000441.1 coordinate 4,866, forward strand.
CACGCGGTTCACGCCGAGCCCGCGCAGGAGCTCGCGCTGGGCCCGGACCATGTCGCGGACCGTGAAGGGAGGGAAGTCGCCCAGCCACGCCTTGCCGGTGTGCGGGTTCACGGAGCTGGGGCCGGTCGTCCCGTAGCAGCTGCCCAGGATGTTCGAGCAGACGATGAAGTCGCGATCGGGATCGAGCGCGCGCCCGGCGCCGAACATGCCCGTCCACCATCGGTCCGCGTCGGCCGAGCCGGTGAGCGCGTGGCAGACCACCACCGCGTTCTCGCCGGTTGCGTCGAGCTTTCCCCACGTCCGGTAGGCGATCCTCAGGCCGGGCAGGACACCGCCCAGCTCGAGGGGGAACTCGGCCGCGAGATCGAGCCAGCGCGTCTCGGGAGAGATGAAGGCGGCGCGCGCGGGGGCGCCCGGGTCGCCGTGCGGTCTC
>JBGQLS010000442.1:0-5287 GCA_041500205.1 Anaeromyxobacteraceae bacterium
CGGCGCGTGGCGGCGTATCGGTCCGGCCCCGGATCCAGGCGAGCGCGTATGAGAGGCGGCTGTGCAGGTCGGCGCGTGCGCGGGTCATGGTGACTCCTGTCGCGGGCTGTTCCTCTCTGACATGGACCCTACTCAGCCCTCGATCCTGCTGATGATGAGCAGCTCCGGGGGCAGCGGGTGCTCCCCGATCTGATAGGCGCGCAGGACGCGATCGGCGACCGCTTCCGGCGCCTCGCGGCCCTTATCCCCGTAGTGCACGGTGCACAGAGGCTCGCCTGCCTGCACCCCGTCACCCACCTTGCGGTGCACCAGGAGACCCACGCCGTGGTCGACCGGGTCCTCGAGCCGCGCGCGGCCCGCGCCGAGCGCGACGGCGGCCAGCCCGATCGCCTCCGCGTCGATCGCCTGCACGTTTCCGTTCACCGGCGCCAGCACTTCCAGGGTGCCCTTCGCGGCCGGAAGGAGCGTCAGGTCGGCGAGCGAATCGGGATCGCCGCCCTGCGCCTCCACGATCTGGCAGAGCTTGAGGAAGGCGCGCCCGTCGCCCACGACCGCTCGCACCTGCTGCCGGGCGGCGTCGAGCGTCGGCGCGCGTCCGGCGACGACGATCATCTCGGCCGCCAGCTCGAACGTCACCTGGCGCAGGTCGGGCGGGCCCTCGTCGTGCAGCAGCTCCACGGCCTCCTTTACTTCTAGTGCATTACCGACGGCGCGCCCGAGCGGCTGGTCCATGCTCGTGAGGAGCGCCACCACCTTCTTCCCCATGCCCCTCCCGATGCCGACGAGGGCGCGAGCGAGCTTCTCCGCGTCCTCGACCCGCTTCATGAAGGCTCCCGAGCCGACCTTCACGTCGAGCACGAGCGCGTCGATACCCTCCGCGAGCTTCTTCGACATGATGGAGGACGCGATGAGCGGGATCGACTCCACCGTCGCCGTCACGTCGCGCAGCGCGTAGAGCCGCCGGTCGGCGGGGGCAAGGCGCTCGGTCTGCCCGACGAGGCAGGCCCCGGTCCGCGCCAGCACCTCGCGGAAGCGCTCCACGGACAGTCGCACCTGGAAGCCGGGGATGGCCTCGAGCTTGTCGAGCGTGCCCCCGGTGTGCCCCAGGCCCCGGCCCGAGATCATGGGCACCACCACCCCGCAGGCGGCCGCGATGGGCGCGAGCGCGAGCGAGACCTTGTCGCCCACGCCGCCGGTCGAGTGCTTGTCGACCTTGACGCCGGCGATGTCGGAGAGGTCGAGCACGTCTCCCGAGTGCAGCATGGCGTCCGTGAGCGCGGCCGTCTCGGGCTCGCTCATCCCACGGAAGAAGACCGCCATGCAGAAGGCAGCCATCTGGTAGTCGGGGACGTCGCCTCGGACATAGCCGTCGACGAGCGCGCGGATCTCGTCAGCCGGAAGCGCCCGGCCGTCGCGCTTCGCCTTGATCGTCTCGTAAGCGTGCACGCAAGACGGCTAGCACACGCCCGCACTCAGGGCAACGCGCGTTCCGGGCGCCCGGTCGGGGCAACACGGCGCCGTCCTGGAGCAGCGAATAGTGAGAAATGCCGTACCTATCCCCTCTCCCCCACCGGGCCCACCGGGGGAGAGGGTTAGGGTGAGGGGGCCGATCCTCGGGCGCCAGCCCCTCACCCCGGCCCTCCTTCGACCCCGCCGGCAGAGCCGCCGCGGTCTCGTCTCCCCGCCTTCGGCAGCGCCGGCAGAGCCGTCGCAGCCTCGCGCCCCTGCTTCTGGCCGCGCCGAAACGCGGCCAGAAGTCCACCGCGACAAAGCGCGGCCAGGAGTCCCTGCGCGGGGAGAGGGAGACCGTGAACCACCTTCAGGCGAGGGCCTCCGCGCCTTCGGGGGCGTCCAAGTTCTCGGGACAGTCGGAGGAGCGCGCGGCCCCTGCGAGGGCTCGGCGAGGCGGCTCAAGACCTGTCGAAGAATGGCCGAGGTCCGCGGCGTGGCCGGGGTGGGGCCCCGACGGGCTTTGCCCGGCGGGGCGGGGGCGGCCTGCGCCCCCGGCTACTCAGTGGGAAAGGACGGCAGCTCGGTGGTATTCTCGCCGTCTGTCGTCGTTACCGGCCATCTCGTGAAGATCCTCATCTGCTCCGAGAGCGAGAACCTGCGCAGCACGCTGCGACTCGAACTCGAGGCGGCGGGGCACCAGGTCGTCGATGGCGCGGTCCCGGGCGCCCTCGCGCCTGCCGCTCCGGACGCGGGCGCTCTCCTGGTGGATCCCGCACGGGCAAAACACGCCATCGCGCTCCTGCGCGACCGCGGCTTCGCGGGCCGAGCGCTGGTCACGGCCGACGCGCCCAAGGAAGAGCTCGCCCGGCAGGTCCAGGAACTCGGAGCGGACGGCGCGCTCGCTCTGTCGCCCACGGACGATCTGCCACGCCGTTTCGCCGTGGCAGTGGGTGGACGGCGCCGCGTCCTCATCGTCGACGACAGCGAGATCGTGGCGCGCCTCCTCAGGCTGGAGCTGGAGAAGGCTGGCTTCGCGGTCGACTACGCGCCCGACGTCGAGAAGGCGACGAGCCTCATCCTCAAGCGCGCGACCCGACCCGACCTCGTCCTCCTCGACATCAACATGCCGAGGGTGAGCGGGCCCCAGTTCTGCCGCTTCATCAAGACGAACGAGCGCTTTCGCTCGATCAAGGTCATCTTCTGCTCGGGCGAAGACCGCGAGAAGATGGCGGCGCTGGCCGCGGAGTTCGGCGCCGATGGTTACATCCTGAAGCGCGAGTTCCTCGGGAAGTGGGTGGCGGAGAACACGTAGCCACCACCGGTGTTCCCCGCGTCATCACCACGGCCGCTTCGGGCATTCCTCAGGCGGCGTGCTCTGGTTGCACACCCCCGGTGTCCTCGACCCGGGACAGGCGAAGTTCGAGGCGGCATCAGGCCCGGCCGGGTGGATGCGCTCGAGCGATCCTTGGGGGCAACGCAGGACCGGCTCGGCGATGCCGATCGTCGACACCACCTGGCCGAGCGGATCCTCGAACGCGAGCGCGACGGGGCGATCGTTCGCGAGGCCGCCGGCGAGGGTCGTCGCGCCGCAGTGGTACACCGGCGTGCCGGCGAGGAGCGGGTAACGGCCGTCGTAGGCCCCGCCCACCAGCAGCGCGTGACCGCCAGGCTTCACCGGTCCACCGGCGAAGGACACCAGCTGGCAGCGCGTGGAGCCGCCCGATGCGGTTCGCTTCGCGAGGGTGTACCCCGCGAGATCGGCATCTCAGGTGCCGAGGTTGGCGACCTCCGCGTACTCACCGCCGGCTTCGGGCGCGTCGGCGTCAGCGAGCACCTCGGTCAGCGCGGGCGCGGGGCGGGGCGGAAGCGAAGCGACCTCCGTCCAGGGGCCAAGCTCGCCGCGATGCCCGGCCAGGTCCTCCGAGGCGAGGCGCACCCGCACATGCTGCCCCGGGCAGAGACCGCGCAGATCCAAACCGGCCGGGCACGTCACTGCCGCGGGCGCGCAGGGATCCCAGCCCAGGCAGGCTGCGACCTCGCTGCTCAGCATGGCGGCGGCTGTCGCCTCGGGCGCGGTCCCGCAGGCAGGCTCTCCGGGGTACGCCGATAGCTCGGCCACGAGACGACCCATCCCCGCGAGGCCCGCCTGGATGCTCACCGACAGCTCACCGGAGCTCGCGTGCACCCCGGGTGCGATGGCGGGGGCGGCTGGCGAGCCGCAGGCGCTCACCACGAGTGAGTCGATGGGCATGGCGGCGTTAGCCGAGACGTCGTGCACCGCGCTCAGATCGAGCGCGAGGCGTCCGGCGGGGAGTGGACTCGAGAGGTCGAGCCCGAGGACGTCCGGGGCGAGCGCCACCGCGCCGGCCGGCGAGCCGCCGGCGAGCGCGAGCGTTCCGGACACTGGCTCGTCGAAGGCCACCCTCAGCGCGATCACGTTCTTCAGCACCGGGCCGTGCGGCGGCAGGATCCAGCGTCCGTGTGGGGCCGTCCGGTCGGCGGCGGGCCCGGTCTCGAAGAGGAGCGCGAAGGTTCGCGGATGTCCCTCGGGATCGAGCACCGGACGACCGTCGGCAGACCGGACCCTGCGTGACAGGATCGCGGCCCAGGCGTGCTCCGGGTCGAGCGCCGCCGTGGGCGTGAGCACGGCGCGGGTGCGGCCCTCGGCCAGCACCGTTCGCGCGGGGACGACTGGCGAGTTACCCGTGATACCGGCCTCCGATTCGGCCTGCATCACCACGTCGTGCAGGTCCTCTCGGTGGCAGAGCGCGAAGAAGCGCCCGTCGTCGATGCCAGCGGGGTCCAAGGGCGCGCTGAAGACGATCTCGACCGAGACGGCGTCCGGCGCCACAGCGCCCGTCGGCGTCGCCGAGACGACGCGCGGCAGCGGAGCCGGGGCCTGCGCAGCACAGGCGAGCAACGAGGGCAGGAGAACTCCCGGCCACCTGGGTCTCATGGCGCGCTCTCACCATAGAGCCCGGTGAGAGCGTCGAGCTCGGCTGTCACCGCCTCGAGATCGATCTCCAGGGCCACCCGCTCGCGGGCGGAGGCTGGCGTGCTCGCCACCAGCGAGAGCCGCAGGCGGAGCCGCTCGTGGTAGAGCCGCGTTGCTCGATCCAGGGCCGCCCGCCTGTGCCCTTCCGCTCGCTGCGCCGCCGCCACCGCCGCGAGCTCCTGCCTTCCAAAGACGAGCCCGTCGAGGTCGAAACCAAGCCGCACGGAGACGGTGTCCCCTGGGCTCGTCCGCAAGTAGTCCACCTCCGATCCGGAGGTGACACCCACCACGTGAAGGGAGCGCTCGTCGTGGCGGTATTCAGCGACGAGCCTGGGCACCAGGGCGGCGAGTCGCGACCGCCTGCGCCAGCCCTCCGCGTCGTCGCGGCCAGGGGCGGCGCGAGCCGCGGCCGCGCGCTGTACGGCCTCGATGCGCGGCTCGCCCGCGAGGACCAGCCCCAGTAGCCGCGCAGCCTCGTCCCTGGGCTCGGTCCCGATCTCGAGCTGTCTCGCCGAGACGTCGGAACGGACGGCGCCTGCTCCAGCGAGCGCGGTCGCGAGGAGCACCCGAAGTATGACCATGCCTTGGGAGAGAGCACGAGCCCTGCCAAGGTGTAACTAGGTGTAATGTTTCGGAGCACGCCCTGCGAAGAGTCTCCGGCACGTCCGGACCGTCCGCCGTAGGTACACCTGGAAGCGCGGACGACGGCTCATGGCGCTTCCCGCCTGATTCGATCCGGCGTTCGGACCCGGACCCAAGTCAAGACCTGTCGAAAAATGGACCGCCCGGCCGCTTGGCGGGGGTGGGGCCCCGACGGGCTTGCCCGGCGGGGCGGGGGCC
>JBGQLS010000443.1:0-5278 GCA_041500205.1 Anaeromyxobacteraceae bacterium
GGTCGTTCAAAATACCGGGACCGAGCTAGCGAGACGCAAGCAGGCCGAGGCGCGACGACCGAGCATAGCCACAGGCTATGTGAGGGAGGACGCAACGAAGCGATGCGCCGCGGATCGTTCGCTGCGGCGACGGGGCCGGTGTTCTGGGCACCCTTAACAACCCCCGACTAAAAAGCCGACCGCTCGGGGGGGGGGGGGGGGTGGGGCCCCGTTGGGCTTGGCCGGGGGGGGGGGGGGCGGCCTGCGCCCCCGGCGACTCAAGACCTGTCGAAAAATCCCTTTGCTCCTTCGCCGGGGTGGGGCCCCGACGGCTCTGCCGACGGGGCGGGGCGGCGCGAGCCCCGGGTACTCAGTCCCTTGCGCAGCACCAGAAGTAAGGCCCGTCGAAGCAGGGAGGGAGTAACAACGGCGACGGGGTTGCGATCGGACGGACAGCAGGAAGGGCTCGGAGGCGAGCCCAGTAACTCCGCATGGATAGCGCCCGATTCCGCCGATGGCACCGCGTGCTTGTCCGGTAGCCCAACCTTCGGGACCTCAGCGTCCACGCGACGACCTACCGCACGACGGCGTTTTCGACCCTGGCTACGATGGGGAACGTGCCCAACGTCAGCCTTCTGGCGCAGAAGGGGGAGGAGTACGGCTCGCACGACAAGACCTTCGTCGCGGTTGACGCGAAGCTGATTGCAGCGCAGGGCAAGCCCGTCGACTTGGGCGGCTATTACCCGCCGGATCCCGAGAAGGCGGCGAGAGCGATGCGTCCCAGCCCCACTCTGAACGCGATCGTGGATGCCATCGCGTAGGCGCAACGAACCAACCATCCCAGGAGAGATCCAACATGGCTAGATCCAAGATTGCGATAATTGGCGGCGGGCAGATCGGCGGCGTGCTGGCTCAGCTCTGCGCGCAGCGCGAGCTGGGCGACGTCGTCCTCTTCGACATCATCGAGGGATTGCCCCAGGGCAAGATGCTCGACATCGCCGAGGTGGCTCCCGTCGACGGCTTCGACGTCGCGCTCAAGGGCACGAACAAGTACGAGGACATCCGGGGCGCGGATGTCGTGATCGTCACCGCCGGCCTGCCCCGCAAGCCGGGCATGAGCCGTGACGACCTGATCGCCACCAACTCCAAGATCATGCAGAGCGTGGCCGAGGGCATCAAGGAGTACGCTCCGAAGGCGTTCGTGATCGTCATCTCGAATCCGCTCGACGCGATGGTGACGCTCTGCCAGCGCATCACCGGCTTCCCTGCCAATCGGGTCGTCGGACAGGCGGGCGTGCTCGACTCGGCTCGCTTCGCCGCGTTCATCGCGTGGGAGCTGGGCGTGTCGGTGAAGGACGTGACGGCCGTGACGCTGGGCGGCCACGGCGACGACATGGTGCCGCTCGTCCGTTACACGAGCGTCTGCGGTATCCCGGTGATGGAGCTCCTGGAGCGGAAGTACGGTGACGCCGCCAAGGCTGCCGAGGTGATGGCGGCCATGGTGAAGCGGACCCGCGGAGCAGGCGGTGAGGTCGTCGCCCTCCTCAAGACGGGCAGCGCCTTCTACTCGCCTGCCGTGAGCTCGATCGCCATGGCGGAGTCGTACCTCAAGGACCAGAAACGGGTGCTCCCGACCTGTGCCCTCCTCAACGGCGAGTTTGGCGTCAAGGGGCTCTACGTCGGCGTGCCGGTCGTGATCGGCGCCGGTGGCGCTGAGAAGATCCTCGAGCTGAAGCTGAACGGCGAGGAGCAGGCCATGATGGAAAAGTCCGTCAGGGCGGTCAGGGATCTGGTCGGCAGCATGAAGTAGGAACTGACCAGACGCTGGTTGGGTCGTCGATGTGGCTCCGGTCGCGACGCGCGGCCGGGGCCTTTCTCGGGCGGTTCAGCGTTCCTTTCGATACAGCCGCATGGCGATGGGCGACGCCACGAGCACGATGACGGCCGACGCCAGGAGGGTCCACAGCACGTCGCGCCCCACCGGCTGTCCGTGCATCAGGCTGCGGGACGCGTTTGCGAGATACGTCACCGGATTGTGTCCGACTACCACCTGGAGCCACCCCGGCATGGTGGCCAGGTCGACGAAGATGTCGCTCCCGAACGTCAGCGGCATGAGGAAGACGAAGCTCGTGGTCATGACCGACTCGGGCGTTCGCACGAGCATGCCCACGATGATCCAGAGCCAGGACAGCGCGAAGCTGAACGTCAGCAGCAGCGCGATCGCGAGGAGGACACCCGTGGCTCCGCCCTGCGGCCGAAATCCCAGGATGAACCCGACGACGAGGATCAGCGCCGACGCCACCGAGTAGCGGAACACGTCCCCCGCCAGCGCGCCGAGCAGCGGGGCGGGCTGCCACATGGGGAGCGAGCGGAAGCGGTCGTACAGTCCCTTGCGAATATCCGAGTTGAGCCCCACGCCCGTGTAGACCGTGATGAACAGGACCGTCTGTACCAGGACGCCCGGCAGAAGGTACTGCACGTAACGGCGTGGCGAGCCGGCCAGCGCCCCGCCGAAGATGAACGTGAAGAGCAGCGTGAACATGATCGGCGTGACTGTCACGTCGAAGAGCTGGAAGGGAACGTGCTTGATCTTCAGGAGCGCCCGCCAGGCGAGCGTCAGCACGGCCGAGGCAGCCGAGGCAGGACGCGGCCGCGCGCGGATGGAGAGGACCTCGTGGGCTGCGTTCATCGCTTCGCCTCCGTCTGCGTCGCCTCCGCCGGCCGGCCGGTGAGCGCGAGGAAGACCTCGTCGAGACTGGGATCCCCGACCGAGAACTGAGCGACCTCGATGCCGGCCTGGGTCAGCGCCGAGATCACGGCCGCTGCTTGCGCCGTGTTCTCGAGGCGCGCGGCCACCTCCGTCGGCTCCGAGGCCGGCAACAGGCCGTTGCCAAGGACTTGCGTGATGAGTCGCTGCGCCTCCACTCGCCGGCGGGCGTCGACGAGCCGCAGGTGGAGCGCGTTCGAGCCGACCGACGCCTTCAGCTCGCGGCTCGTGCCCTCGGCGATGACCCGGCCGTGGTCGATCACCGCCATCCGGTCCGCGAGCCGGTCCGCCTCGTCGAGGTACTGCGTGGTCAGGAGCACCGTCGTGCCGTCGGCCGCGATGCGGCGCACGAGGTCCCAGACCTGCGTGCGGCTGCGCGGGTCGAGGCCTGTGGTGGGCTCGTCGAGGAACAGGATCTCGGGGACCGCCACCAGGCTCGCGGCGATGTCGATGCGCCTTCGCTCGCCTCCTGAATAGGTCTGCACCTGCCGTCCGGCGGCCTCGGCGAGCCCGAACGCCTCGAGCAGCTCCGAAGCCCGCCGGCGTGCGTCGCGCCACGACAATCCGAGCAACCGGCCCACGAGCACGAGGTTCTCCTGGCCCGTCAGGTCCTCGTCCACGGAGGCGAATTGCCCCGTCAGGCTCACCTTCCTGCGGACCGTGTCGGGCTCCCGCACGACGTCGTGACCGAGCACGGTCGCGCTACCCGCGGTCGGCCGGAGCAGCGTGGCGAGGATGCGGATGGTGGTGGTCTTGCCGGCGCCGTTCGGTCCCAGCAAGCCGTAGACGGTTCCCTGGCGAATGCGGAGATCCACGCCATTCACCGCGCGCGTCGCACCGAAGTGCTTGACGAGCCCTGCCGTTTCGATCGCGTTCACGCCATCGCCCTTCGTCGAGGAGCCGCAATGAGGCGACTTTCCCGACCGGACGCGCGCCGGCGCCCGACCCCCGCCTCCAGCGCCGCGCGCACGCCGGCCGGCGCGGTCGTCCGGATGCGGACCTCCGGCGTGCCATGCCACGCCGCGCACGAGGCAACCGCGCTGGAGAGGTCGCGCACGAGCGCGTCGCTGACCCGCACCGTGGGTTCGAGGTACAGCGCCTTCACTTCGAAGACGCCTTGGGCGCGGTGCGCCTTGGCGTCGAGCCGCCCAACGAGCTGCCCGCGCCGGAGGATGGGCAGGACGTAGTAGCCGTACCGGCGCTTCGGGGCCGGCACGTAGCACTCGATGCGGTACTCGAAGCCGAACATCGCCGCGACGCGCTCGCGGTCCCAGACCACCGGGTCGAACGGGGAGAGGAGCGCCGTGTGCGTCGCCACGCGCTCGCCCGCCGCGATCCGTTCCGCCTCGGCCACGTGATCGCGGTGGACGAAGCCGGGGGCCTTCCATCCCTCGACCTCGGCGGTGACGATCGTGCCGTCCTCGAGGAGCGGCCCCAGATCGGCGCTGCCGAGGCGCGGCCTGGTGCGGAAGTAGTCGTGGATCCAGCGCGCCTGGGTGACCCCGAGCGCACGCACTGTCCGGTCCACGATGGCGCGGTGGGCAGCCGCGGCCGAGGGCAGTTCGAGCCCGTCGGCGGCGGGGTAGACGCGACTCCGGAGATCGTAGACGCGGTGGAAGTTCACCCGGCGCGCGATCATGAGCTCGCCCAGGGCGAACCACGCCTCGAGCAGCGCCTTCTCCTTCTTCCAGCCCCACCAGCCGGACCGCGCCTTCTTCGGCGCGACGAAGTCCGCCGCCCTCACGGGGCCGTGCTCGGCCACGTGAGCGAGGATGGCGCGCATGGCCTTGCCGTCCTCGCGGAAGAGCCGGTGCGCCCGGTTCATGAACCAGTGCTTCCGCGTGTCGAGGCTCCGGCGGTGCAGCGGGTAGTCCTCGATGGGCGCGAGGCACGCCTCGTGCGCCCAGCACTCGAAGATCCGGGTGGACTCGAGGAGCTCGTCGAGCCAGCGGGGCTCGTAAGCGCCGAGCCGCGAGAAGAGGACGAGGTACGGGCTGCGCGCCACCACGTGGATGGTGTCGATCTGGAGCAGCCCCATGCGCGCGATGGCGGCCGCGACGTCCTCGCGCGTGGCCAGCCTCCGCGGCGGCACCATGAGCTAGCGCGCGGGCCTGGCCAGCGCTGAGCGAGAGTCGAGTTGGCATGGCGCAGCGCTGAAGATACTCGCGGCGCGCGCTGAGCCCCACCCGTTCTCCCTCCGCCCGCTCCGAGCCCACTCCGCGGCGGCGACGCAGCGGCGGGGACGGCCGCGGTGGTGGCAAGCTCTAGCTCGAATGACCGATCCAGCTCCGCACCGCTCCCTCGACCCCGCCGCGGCCCGCGTCCACGATCTCGGTGAATCGCTTGGGCAGCGCGTCGAGTTCTGCGAGGGAGGGCGGCACGCTCGACGCCTCCGGCGCGAGGGCCTTCACCTCGGCGAGCAGCTCTACGCCCGTCAGTCTCGAGAGCTCGGGTGGCAACGGCTCGGCGTAACGGATGCCTCGCAGGGCCTTGTAGACGTCGGCGCCGAACTTGGCCCAATGGGCGGTCGAC
>JBGQLS010000444.1:0-5255 GCA_041500205.1 Anaeromyxobacteraceae bacterium
AGCGTCTCGATCGCCGTTCGCAATACGGCCTCCACGAACTCGCTGCCGCCCTTCCCGAGACTCTTGCCGGTCTTCCTCCCGACCTTCAGGAGCTTCTTGACGGTCTTCTTGATCCCCATGGCAGTTCCCCTAGGCTGGTCCCCAGACACTCTGGCTCGGAGCGCGGCTGCCGTGCCTGGATGATTGCCCTGGCGAGGGGGCGGGCGAGAATCAAGACGACCTCGTGCTGTCACCAAATCGTCACAGAAACGTCATGAGGCACAGATCTCCCACGTTCCCTCGCCCTGGTGACCATGGCCGGCGGGTAGGCCGGATAGGTCGCGGACCAGGTTTCCATCGCCTCGGGATCGATGCCAGCGCGAGGCGCGCCGGCCGGACAAGATGCGCATCTGCGCACGCGGCCCAAGCGATGACGGCACGGAGGTGAAGCATGCGTGTTTCCCCGCGACGAACGTGCCTCATGCTCGCCGCCGTCTTCGCCGCCTCGCACTCGACCGCAGCCTGGGCGGAACCCGCGGGCACGAGGACTACCGTGCACGCAAACGCCGCCGCGCGGCTCGCGCCGAATGGCGTGATGCTGTTCGCGGGGGTCCTGCGCCGGTGGAGCGTCGCCGATGGGGATGGAGCGCTCCTCCGCGGGCGCCACCTCGAGTTCGGCGGGGCCGTCGGTGTGAACCCTGCCTACACGCAGGGAGGCGCTCACGTGGAGTGGGTTCCCATCGCGCCGCTCCAGCTCCGGGCGCAGTACGACCTCTACGGCTTCTTCGGCGCGAACGGCGCGCTCCTCCGCTTCCCCTCTGCCTCGTCGCGCTTCGGCGACGACCAGATCAAGGCAGCCAGGGGCTCCGAGACGAGCGGAATCGGGCAGCGGCTCCTCTTCTCACCGGTGCTGCGCGCTCGCCTCGGCCGCGTGCTGCTGCGGAGCCAGACCGACATCGCCTGGTTCGCGCTCTCCTCCACGGCGGGGTGGTTCTACGAATGGGAGTACGACACCCTGCTCGCGCGGCGTGATCTCCTCGTCTCCAATCGAACCACGGTGCTCTTCGAGCTCTGGCGCGGAGCGGGCGAGGCGACGGTGCTGGCGGGGCCTGGATACGAGGTCACGCATGCCGCCAAGGCCGACATCACGCGCCAGCGCGCCGAGGGCGTCCTCTTCTGGTCGCCCGTCGATGCGCTCGGCTCGTTCGCGCGGCCGCGGCTGTTCGCGGTTGCAGGCGTGAACCTCGTCGACCGGAACCGGCGGCACGACCCGTTCGCCGTGCTCGGCCTGGGCGCGGATCTGGATCTCTGACTCGCCTCGCGGCCGTGTGCTCGTGCTTGCGGACGTCATCCGGGCGAGTCTGAGCGATGTCCGGTCGAGCGCCGCTCCCCCCCCACAGGCCCCTGCGCGGGCGTCGAAGAAGGGCGAAGCATGAGTCTGACAGCACACGGAGGCGGCATGAAGACGACGCGGCGCGAGTTCGTGCGCGGGCTAGGTTTCGGAGGCGCTGCGCTTGCCTTCCACGGCTGTGCTGGCGTCGCCCGCGCGCGGGACGGCTCGGATAGCGCCGCGATGGCAGGAGCATCGCGAGTGCGAGACCTCATCGGCGCCGAGCGCGAACGCATTCTCGCGGCCGCCGCCCGGGCCCCGAGCACGCACAACTCGCAGCCCTGGCGGGTGCGCGTGCTCGCGCCGGACGAGTGGACGATCGGCGCCGATCCTGCTCGCCGGCTCCCGGCGGTCGATCCCATGGATCGTGAGCTGGCGCTCTCCCTGGGCGCCTTCATCGAGTTCCTGGCCACGGGAGCGGCGGCGCTCGGTTTCGATGCCCACCTGGAGGCCAGGCCCGGCGCCACCCTCGCCGGGGCCGACCTCGTGCGCGTGCGACTCTCGAGACCGCCCTCGGGCGCGCGCGGCGCGGAACAGCTCGACCGCATCGCCCGACGGCGGACGTTGCGCAAGGGCTACTCGAGCGCGCCGCTCTCGAAGGACGACCTCGCGGCGCTCTCGGGGCCCCTCGGCGATCGCGCGCTCTGGCTCCCGCGGGGGACGAAGCGGGCCGACTGGCTCGCCGATGCTGCGGTGCAGTCGTTCCAGCGGCAGACGGGGCGCGATGCAGCGCAGCAGGAGCTGGCGCGGTGGATCCGCTTCTCCGACGCCGAGGCGAGCATGGCCGCGGACGGCCTCACGCCGGACACCATGGAGGTGAGCGGGCTGGCCGGGTTCTACATGCGTCACTTCATGGACGCGGGGTCCGTCGGTGGGAAGAGCTTCCGGGACCGCGGCGTGGACGCGGTCCGCGAGCAGGCTCGCGAGGGCGGGGGCTGGCTCGTCCTCGGCGCGCAGGACGAGACCACGGGGTCGCTGCTCGACGCAGGCCGCGCCTTTGCGCGCATGACGCTGCTGCTGCGCGACCGTCGTCTCGCGGCCCACCCCATGTCCCAGGTGCTCGAGGAGGATCCCTGGCGCGCCAAGGTCGGGCGCGAGCTCGGCCTCGGCTCGCCCCAGTTCGTGCTTCGCGTCGGCTACGTCGAGCGCTACCCGGAACCGGTGAGCCTGCGCCGCTCGGTGAGCGCGTTCGCGTCGCTCGCGTGACCGCTGCGGGCGGACGCCCATCCCGCGACCGAGGGCGATCGGCAGCATCCCGAGCACCATGGCCGCGCTCGTCATGAGGATCGGCCGCAACCGGCGCGGGCCCGCCTTGCGCACGGCCTGCTCCGGCGAGTCTCGCCCAAGCCGGCGCGCGCGAGCGCTGCCAGGGCGCCGGGTACCCCTCCATAACGACAGCCCATCGGCGACGACGACCTGGCCCAGGGCAGACTCGTCGCGTCTAGCAAGAGCGCCCTCCGGAAGCGAGCCGGTGGTGGTCCACTTCACACGGACTCCGGGATCGCACAGCCCGACGCTCGCGAGACTCGTTCTGCGGCCAGATCGTGCACGATCTTCGGGCATGGCCGCCGTGCCAAGAAGAACCGGCATCGAGGAGATCGGCGGGCGGTTGGCCGACCTCACTGGGCCGATAGCGTTCTCTCCCCACGTACTCTCAGCAGCTAGAACACTCAGTCGAGGCGGATCCCTTGTGCGTGACCCTCAATCATGGAGGGTTGGTGTCATCCCGATGGCAGCCATACCTTCCGCTTACACCGGTACGCCATCCCGCAGAGACTTCGTTATGAGCGGCAGCATCGCCAACCTCGCCGTCATCTTCTTAGCGCTCGGCACGTATGGGTCACTCACTTTCGTGATCATGCTGTCCGCGTTCAAGGAGGTGCGAGGGCCGGAGTCGAGGTATTCCGCCAACGGGGACCAGCGGACTGCACGTCCTGGAGCTCTGTCGATCCAGTCCGCCCTTGCCGCCGAGCGTCACGAACTCGATCCCGAGACCATGAAGCTGGAGAGCCCGGATCGGCTGGGGTCGAATCGGCCGCTGATGAGCAGTCGCGAGGCAAGTAGCAGCGGGCCGGATTGCTGAGGCCCCTGACTGCCCCCTCGCGCACGTCTCGCCCTACTCCTCACTAGCCCGGTGGTGGAGGCGGTGTACTGGGGAGTCCAGGCGGAGCGTTTGGCGGAGGAGGAGTAGGTGGTGCTCCCTGCTCCGGTCCTGCGCTAGTGGCTGGAGGTTCCTCTGAGGGCTCCGGCGGCCCGCCTGGTGGTGGAGACCCCGGTGGTGCACCAGGTGGGGGTGGCTGAGGCAGGAACTCGCCACCACGGCGAAGCCTCGCTGAGAGCACCCGCCCCGAGTAGCCGTCGAGGACCACCATGGCGCGATCGCGACCGCCCGCGCCGCCGAGGTTGACGTGCCAGCGGGCGTGCCGATCCAGGCGGACGTCTCGAGTGTGTTCGATGACGACGCCACGGGAGCGCGCGTACTGCGTGGCGATGTTTACCGCCTCCTGCACCGGCATGATCCTGGGTGGCGGGGGACGGGGATGCTCCGCGACGCAGGCAGACGCCAGGATCAGTAGGGCGGCGAAGAGTTGTCTCATGGGCCTCCGAACACTTGTGGGTCTCCTCGGTTGCGTGGGGCCCCGCCGATCTCATGCCGGCCGGCCGACGGCAGCAGCGTAGCCGTCAAGGAGGAGCGCCCTGCCGCGCTGTCCGCCTCCCTGTCACAGATGGCGGGTGTGCTCGGGCGGTGACTGCCAGTTGTTGTTGCGCCCATCGCTGAACCGCACGGGCACTTGGGCAAGCTCCGCCGGATCGACGTTGTCCAGGCTGGCCACGTTGACCCCATAGAAGTCACCGCCCAGCACGTCCAGATGCCCTTTGCCGAACAGTCGCACGCCGCATGTCTTGCAGAACATGAAGTGTATGGTCTTAGGACCCCACTGGTAGTCGGTGAGGCTGTCGCCGCCGGAGACCAGCTTGATGGCGTCGGGCTTCACGATGACGACCCAGTTGCGGATCTTCGTGCAGAGGGTGCAGTTGCACTTCATGGTGCCCGCTACGAGATCGATGTCGGCCTCGAAGCGGACGGCTCCGCAGTGACAGCTCCCAGTGTAGTGTTTCATGGCCCACGATCTACCTCGCCGCCGACGAGGTGCAAGCGACATCCGGTGGATGGGTCCGCGGGGGGCAGGCACAGTGCCTCGGGCAGCCGCGCCTCCCACGCTCAGGGGGGAGCTGTCGGCCCACGCCCGAGCTTCACCGAGTCGTGGCTCTCGACCGTCGACGCTGCCCAACGGCGCTGACGGTGCGCGGCAGCGGTGAACCTCACTGGGTCCTCGTGGCGGCTCTGCTCGGCACCGCCATCCGCGACACCGCCTGCGCCAGCCCACTCCCCGCCGACCTGCTCTGCTCGCTTGCCAGGCAATCCGATGCTGCGGAGTCCGACTGAACACTCGTCTCATACTCGGGATTCGTTGACTTTTGGAGTGTGGCGCTCGGCGCGCGAGTTGCAATGATGAATTGTTTCACCCTGGAGGTGAAGACGTGAAGATGGTCGAGGCCATCATCAGGCCATTCAAGCTCTACGACGTGACGGAGGCTCTATCGGAACTTGGCATCAATGGCCTCACGTCCACCGACGTCACGATGTCCAGTCAGCAGAACAGCGAGATGCGCCCTGGCTTGGCAGGCGGGGGCGAATCTCTTCCGATGTCAATGCTGGAGGTCGTCGCGCCCGATCACCTGGTTGGGCGCGTGATCGAGGTGATCCAGCAAGCCACGAAGACCGGCAAGACTGGCGATGGCAGGATCCTTGTGGAGCCCGTTGAACTCGCCATGCGCGTTCGCACCGGCGAGCGTGGAGAGGAAGCGCTGTAGGCACGCCATA
>JBGQLS010000445.1:0-5245 GCA_041500205.1 Anaeromyxobacteraceae bacterium
CCTCCCCGTCAACGAGGAAGGCCCAGGTGTGCATCGCTCACGGTCTACCCTTGCTCACGCGCAACCGGAAGCACTTCGGACGTGTGCCGGGGCTGGAGATCCTCCCCGTCGAGGAGCGCGGATGACCGGACGTCACCCTCGGTCCCCAAGCCAGGCTTTCCCCAGAGCCTGGTGCGCCCGAAACCGGGGCTTTCCGCTCACGCGAACATTCGGCGTGCTCGGCTGAGCTCGTCGAACAGCCGCGCAGAATCCGGCACCCAAAACGTGTCCCGCAGGGTGGAAGCTTGCGCTTGCTTGCTTTAGGTAAGACCTTGCGCACAGCGTGGCATACGGACACACCTGTCGTACCTCCGTGAAGTACCTGGTCTCGGTAGCGCTGCTGCTGTTGGCAGCGCCCGCCAGACCCGACCCTTCGAACGGCCTCCCAACGGAATTTCGCCCGTCGTTCCCAGTCTTTGGTTCCGGGAAGTTCGTCAACTTCCTCAACGGCGACAACCAGGCGATGACGAACGCGGCCGCGCACGTCGGCTTCTCGCTCGCGGTCCCGCTGGTCGGTGAGCACTTCTGGGGGCGCAAGGGTCTCTGGGCCACGGGGCTCTCGTGGATGGCGCTCACGGTGATCCAGGAGTCCCTGTTCCACGCACCGCCGAACGCGGGACCTGGCTACGCCGCCGAGGTGCGGTCCGACCTCCTCACGCGGCTCCTGCCGTGCGCGACGCTGCTCCTCTTCGACGCCCTGCGCGGCGGAGGCCACGCCGACATGAGGCCGAGCATGCCGCCCGCGCGCCCGGGGATGCCGTGGCCGGTGGGGCTCGAGATCCCGAGGCCGGCCGATGAGGTCAAGCCGGGTTCCGAGCTGGCAGCAGTTTCCAGCAACAGCGGGGGACAAGCCCTACGAGCAGGCGCTCCCACGGGATGCAATGCTGACCTCCTGTTTCAAGGAAGCGCGGCTTGCGCGTGGGATGCCGGACGGCCATCCGGAGGCCGGCAGCTCGCAGCGCGGTGAACTGCGCACGTAGCGCGGGGGCTTGTCCCCCGCCCGGACGCATCGAAGCGGGGCACAAGGCCCCGCGCTACGGAACGATCCAATCGATCACGGCCATGAGCCTGCCGCTTACGGCAGCCACGCCGCGCCGGGGCTCGCCAGGGAGCGCCGGAGGTCACCGTGGCCGCGATTCACGCGGCGATCAGGGCCACAGTAGCTCCTCGAGTGGACGTGCCCATCGCGCTTGCGCCTGCTCCTCTCGTCGAAGCGGAGCGCGACGCCCCGGCAAGAGCAAGGCTGGTCAGGCGCAACTGCACGTGAACGTACACTTTCGGTAGAAGTGTCGTGATACGTGTTCATGCGCCCCCCGGTCTCTACAATTTATAGGCGGGAGCCCAGGCACGGGCATCACGTCATCGGGGCTGTACGGCATGAACTTTGAGCACACTCATGGCGCAGCGCAGGGTTCCCGAGTGAGGGAGTGTGCGCAAAGGCTGACACTGCTGCGCTCGAGCGGGTGCTGTCCCGAACTCGTCGGAATCAGACGCGACGGCGGCCAAGCCGCGGCAGCAGGAACGCGAGCAATACGGCGATCGACGTGCAACCACCCCACCCGGACGAGCACCCGCCCGCCGCGGCCCGTTCAGCTGGAGCCGAAAACTGCGAGACCAACACGTCCCGCGACCTCGGCCATGCGGACATCGAAGGTGCAGACCAGCAGATCGGGGTCGGCCGCCTGGAAATACAACGCGGTGGCGAGGTGCACGGCATCGAGGGTTCGGCACCCGGACAGTCCTGGAGTCGAGCGGACCGTCTCGGCGACATCCTCGTCCACAGGCTTGAGCGTGATCTCCTCGAGCGCCAGGCTCAGGCGCTCCTCGGCCTCGTCGCGATCGAACGAACTGCCAGCTTGGCCGAGCCGCCGCAAGAGCGTGGTGCACTCGATGTCGAGCAGGATCGAGCTGACGCGCTCAACCTCCCCGTGCCAGAGCTCTCGAGCGCGACCTGATTGCTTGTCGCCAACGAGCAATGAAATCAGGACACTCGAATCGAAATAGGCTGGCATCAGAAGCGCTCGCTGCGGGCTTCTCGGAGCAACTCCTCGGCCGAGCCTCCCGAACCTGTTGCCGGCGGCTCGAGACGAGATCGCTTGCGCCTGGCGAGCCGCAGCACGCCGCGGCGGGCCTGCTCCTCCAGGAAGGCCATCCACGGTGAGGCACGAGTGACATGCGGCTGACTGGGCAGGCGCAGCTCAGCGACGACCTCATCTCGATCGGTGACGAGCACCACCTCCCCTTGCCGCACGAGATCGAGGTACCGACTGAGGTTGTTCTTGAGTGCCTTGACCCCCACTGAACGCATGAAGCCGATGGTAGCTACCGTAGCTACCTCTGTCAACGCGGCGAGCGGAGGCGTTAGCGCCATGAGGCGTCTTGCCGCTCTGGCCCCCTCCCCCGCTGCCCGGTGGTACGCTCGCCCTGCCATGCTCCCAGATCGCGCGGATGTCCTCATCGTCGGCGGCGGCATCATCGGCCTCACCCTGGCGCGCGAGCTCGTTTCCCAGGGCCGGGGCGACATCGTCGTCCTGGAGAAGGAGGACGACCTCGGGCGCCACGCGTCGGGCCGGAACAGCGGCGTCCTGCACGCCGGCATCTACTACGCCCCGGACAGCATGAAGGCGCGTTCCTGCCTCTCGGGGAACCGTCTCATGCGCGCCTACTGCAAGGAGCGGGGGCTCGCGGTGGGCGAGAACGGCAAGGTGATCGTCGCCCGCACCGAGGCGGAGCTGCCCACCCTCGAGGAGCTGCACAGGCGAGCCACAGCGAACGGCGCGCGCGTCGAGTTCGTGGACGAGAAGCAGCTCGCGGACATCGAGCCCTCGGCGCGCACCATGGGCCGGGCGCTCTACTCGCGCGACACGGCCGTCGTCGATCCCAAGGCGGTGCTCAAGGCCCTTCGAGCAGATCTGGAATCGTCCGGGCGCGTCCGCATCGTCACAGGGTGCCGCTTCACGGGCCTCTCGGGGCCATCCGCGGCGGAGACGAACCTCGGGCGCATCGCCTTCCAGCGCTTCGTGAACGCCGCCGGCGCCCACTGTGACCGCGTCGCGCGCGTGTTCGGCCTGGCGCACGATATGCGACTCATCCCGTTCAAGGGCATCTACAAGAAGCTCCGCAAGGATGCGGTCTTCCCGGTGAACGGAAACATCTACCCGGTGCCGGACATCCGGAACCCGTTCCTCGGCGTGCACTTCACCCGTAGCGCTGCCGGAGACGTCTACCTGGGGCCGACGGCCATCCCGGCGTTCGGGCGGGAGAACTACGGGCTCTTCTCGGGAATCGACTCGGGCGCGCCCGGCATCATCGCGGCCGACGCGGTGCTCTTCGTGAAAAACCCGGCCTTCCGTTCCGTCGCGCTCACCGAGCCCCGCAAGTACCTGCCGTCCTACTTCTTCCGGGACGCGGCGCGCCTCGTGAAGACGTTCGATCCATCCCTCTTCGAGAAGGCCTCCAAGGTCGGCATCCGCCCCCAGCTCGTCGACTGGAACACGAAGCAGCTCATCATGGACTTCCGTGTCGAGGCGGCGGACGGATCGGTGCACGTGTTGAACCCGATCTCACCGGCGTTCACGAGCTCGATGGATCTGGCGCGGACCATCGTCCGCGAGCACTTTGGCGCCGAGCACAGCGGGGGACGCCAGGAATCAGGCCAGTAACGCGGCTTTTCCTGCGGCATTTCGATCCGGAACCCCACTCGTGGGCGACGTCGCGAGCTGCTGCCAGCGCTCAGACTCCAACGAGGCACATCTAAGGTACCAGGGTGCGGAAATCTACGACTTTTCCCTTGGCTGCTGAGCAGGCGCTTGGTATCCACTTAAACCCCCTGCCCCAATGTTTCGCTCTCGAGCGCGCTGCGCGTTCGGCGAACGGAAAGGAGTCCTTCCCGATGGCACGCATCTCGCGCACGCCCAAGCTCCCACCGTCTCCCCATCGCATCGAGCGCGTCCGCTGCAGTGTCTGTGGCAGGACCTGGGGCGTCTACGAGGGCAAGCTCCCTCGCCTGTGGAGCACCTACGAGGGCGACGTCTTTTGCGACCGCCGCCCCTGCAACGCTGCCCTCGATCGAGCGCGCAGGATCGCGAAGGTGGGATAGTCGCGGTCAATCACGCCTCACGCAGCAGGGTCAGGCCAATCTCGCTCTCCTTCCCCGCCACACTCCCGCGGCGAGCGCAGGCCTGCTGTCGCCGGATCTCGCAGTAGGGCGCGGGGCCGTCAACCAGGCGCCAGCGGGGATCACCGCCCCAGGACGATGTCGATGCCTACGAAGAGGAGCGCGAGGTGCTTGCTCGAGATGCGGCCGACGCGCTCCGTGAGGACCGCACGGTCGAGCGCGACGTTCTGCGACACGTTCGCGACCGAGTCCTTCGAGAGGCCGGTGCTCCGCGCTGGCAGGAAGACGTTCCCCGGAGCGTCCGCCCACTTGAGATTGCTCGTGAGCGGAACGCAGACCACCGTCGCGATGCGGCTTCGGTTCATCGCGTCGCCCTGGACAACGACCACCGGACGGCGGAAGCCCGGACCCGAACCAACCGGGTCCGGGAGGTCGGCCCAGCAGACGTCGCCCTGGGCGATCACCATTCGCTGCGCTCGAGAACCCCACGAGCGGCCGCAGCGGAGAATGCATCCAGCCTTGTCTCAACCTGCCCCGCGACCCGGTTCATCGCTTCGGTGACCGCTTCGGGGTCGTGGCGGGCCACGTATTCCGCGACCGCCTCCCGATAGAGCTCGCTGCGCGACTTCTTGAGGCGGCGAGCGAGGCGTTCCGCTTGCTCGAAGATCGCGTCTGGAAGGGAGATCGCCGTTTTCATACCATAGGTATAACCGGGCAGCGTCAGACCGGCAAGTTGGCGGAGTACGCGGTTCGGCGTCGCGGTGGCGCGTGGCGGGACCATCGTTCGATTCGTCTCGCGCGAACCATCGTCTGGCGCAACCGCCGCAGCCTGGTGGTGGACCCCTGGGCTGCGGACGGCTCACGCTCTCGGTCTGGGAACAAGAAGGACGTCCACCCCGCGAGGCGCGCCGCTCGGCTGCTTGCAGCTGCGTACATATCGCAGTATGTATTCACGTATGAAGCGAACGGCAAGGAAGACCTCGCGGCGGGTGACGATGAACCTTCCGGCGGACCTGATCGCTGCGGCCCGGACCTACACGGGCAAGGGGATCACCGAGACCGTGGTCGAGGGGCTGGAGATGCTCCGCC
>JBGQLS010000446.1:0-5212 GCA_041500205.1 Anaeromyxobacteraceae bacterium
CCCTCGAAGAGGAGATGGGCAGCGAGGTGGCTCGTCAGATCGGCATGGTCGAGAGGAGGACACACCTCCACCACGTCCATGCCCACCAGCCCCGCGCCCGCCAGCTCGCGCACGAGCTGCAGCGCCTCGCGTGAGGTGAGGCCGCCGGGCACGGGAGTACCCGTACCGGGCGCGAACGCGGGGTCGACTGCGTCCACGTCGAAGGAGAGGTAAACGGGGCGATTGCCCAGCGCGTGCCGGATCTCGGTACCGACAGCGGTGATGCCGCGATCCGCGACCTCCTGGATCGTGTGCACGTGCGCGCCGTGGAGCGCACCCGGCTCCGCATCGCGGGCGTCTTTCCAGGGGCCACGAATGCCCACCTGATGGAGCTGACCCCTTGCGATGAGCCCTTCCTCGAGCGCATGGCGGAAGAGCGTGCCGTGGTGAAACTGCTCCCCCCAGGTCTCGGGACCACTCGTGTCGAGATGCGCGTCCACGTGCACGACCGCGACCGGACCAAAGCGTCGCGCCACTGCCCGCAGGACCGGCAGCGCCACCGAGTGGTCTCCACCTACCACGAACGGGACGGCTCCAGCCGACAGGACGGCGGCAACGGCCGCCTCGATGCGATCGCGCACCGCTGCAGCGTCGAAGGGCGGGAACACCACGTTGCCCCCGTCGACCGCCGCCAGGTGATCGAAGACCGCTATGCGATGTGACGGGTGGTAGCCCTGTACGAGCGCGCTCACCCGCCGCACCTCGAAGGGCGCCAGACGAGCCCCGGGCTGGTAGGTGGTCCCGCCGTCGTAGGGTACGCCCAGGATGACCGCTCCCGTTCCAGGCGGGACTCCGGCCGCGACGGGCGCGACCGGCAAGCGGAAGAAGGGGATCTGGCCGTGGCTCAGGTACTCGAAGGCGCTTTGCTGGGTCATCGGCCCTCTCGGAGCAAGCGTGCCACCTCGGAGCGGGCCGCCCGTGAAAGCTCGAGCGCGCTGCCGCACGACGCAGGGAGGATGGGCACGCCGATGCGGACGAAGGCGCGGGCGCGCCGCGCGCCGGCCAGCTTGAGCCAGTGTGGCAGGAAGGCGTCGTCGCCGACCCAGGCCAGCTCGGGCGGGTCGTAGGCGAGGGCGATGGGCACCACCGGCACGCCCGCGCTGCGGGCGATGCCGAAGAGGCCCTTGCGGAAGGGCAGGACGGACTCACCGAGGGTGGTCGTCCCCTCGGGGAAATTCAGGACCGGGAGGCCGTGCCCGAGCGCCGTCTGCGTGGCACGCAGCACGCGCATTCCGCTCCGTGGATCGCCCCGCGCCACGAAGACGACGCCGAGCTCCCGTGCGATGCCGCCCACCACCGGCCAGCCCGAAACGTCGGCCTTCGAGATGGGCACGCAAGGAAGCAGGCTCGCGATGACGAGGGGGTCGAGCCAGCTCACGTGATTCGCCGCCAGGATGGCGGGGCCGAGCGGGACTGGTCCCAGTGTGTCGAGCTCGATCCCGTGCAGGTCGAGCATCCGGCGCGAGACGTCGCGGAGGACGAGCGCGCGTTCGCGCGCGCCGTCGCGGATGGAGGCGCTTCGCAAGAGTCGCAGCCGGGCAGCCGTGGCGAGCGTCGCGAGCCCCACGGCCGCGACGCGCGTGCCGGTCCGTGCCAGCCGCCCCGCCGGAGGATCCGGCGCGTCCCACTGGACTCGGACCAGCTCCAGCGGGCTCATGCCACGCCTGCGAGCCGCTGGTCGCGCTCCAGGAGTCCAAGCCGGCGCAGCCTCGTCTCGAGGCGCTGGAAAGCGCGTTGCTCGATTCGCGAGACCATGCGGCGATCACCCGGCCCATAGAAGTCCTCGCGAATGCCGACGTCGGTCGCGCCGAGCGCGCTGTGCAGGGCGCGGGCCGCGGCGTTGTCCTCCTTCACCGTGAACCAGCAGGAGTCCACGCGCCCGACCAGCGCGCCGATGAGCGCGCGCAGGAGCTGGAAGGCGACGCGCGACCCCTGCATCTCGGGGGCGACCGCGAGCGTCGTGCAATAGGCTTCGCGTTCACGGACGAAGCAGAGCACGTAGCCGACCGCTCGCTGTCCCTCGAAGGCGATGAAGCACGTCTCCTGGAAGAATTCGCAGCAGAGGCGGACATAGTACGCCCCGAGCACGGACTCGCCGCTCGCCCCGAAGACCTCCTCCTCGAGCCGCATGAGCTCGGTGAAGTCATCCTGACGCAGCGTTCGGATCTTGCGTTCGTTCATGGCTCCTCCTGACGAGCCCGAACGGTACGCGGTCATCGTGAGCGCGCCGTCACGAAAGCGCGACGTTTTGGTGAGACCAGGCGGAAGGGCGGTGTCGTGCACCTGTGTTCACGAACTCGTGTGCGAGTCGCCTCCGGGCCGTCACGACCGCGTGGTGAAGTCCGGCGCGGGCGGCGGAGGAGGGCGGACGAGGACATGGTGACGAAGACCCTCGCGCACATCTCGGATCTCCACATCGGGCGCGACGCAAAGACCGATACCGCAGCGATCGCGCTGTGCGATGCGCTCGTCGCTGCCGGAGTGGACGAAGTCCTGCTGACGGGCGACGTCACGCACCGGGGACGCCGGGCAGAGCTCTCGGCCTTCGAGCGCGCCTTCGCGCCGCTCGCGGGCAAGCTGGTGGTCGTTCCTGGCAACCACGATCGCTCGGGGGAGGACGCTGCGCAGTTGCTGATGCCAGGAGGCCGCGTGCAGGCGGAACTCCGGGACGGCCTCTTCGTCATCCGGCTCGACTCGACGGGCCCGCACAATCGACGGCTCATCGACTCGCATGGTGCATTGACACCGCGCGACATGGCCGAGGTCGAGGAAGCTGTCGCGAGCGCGCCTCCGGGCGCGCTCGTCGTCTTGATGCTCCATCATCACCTCCTTCCGCTGCCAGAGGACCACCTGGGCGAACGGATCGCCTCTCTTCTCGGCTGGCCCAATGCAGCGGAGCTCAGCCTCGGTCGCGACCTCATCGATCGATTGCTCGGTCGTTGCGATCTCGTCCTTCACGGGCACCGGCACAGGGCCAGCGAGCTCGTCCTCTCCTCGCAGGGGGGGCGTTCGCTGCACGTCCTCAACGCGGGGAGCACGCCCGAGCTCGGACGCGCCCGCGTGGTCGAGCACGCGGCGGGCTGCATCGTCTCTCTGAACTGGCTCGGCATCGACACGCAGGTGGAACCCTCCGTCGCGGAGGCCCTGCGCGCTGGACGCGGCGGCACGGACGCGCTATCCGCCGCTGCCTGACGTTTCGCTGTCAGCCCAGGCGCTCGGCGAGTTCGAGGGGCTCATCAGGAGACGCTCGCGGCGTTGACGCGAACCAGGACGTCGTCGGGCCCTGGCTCGGGGATGGCCGCTACCGAGACGCGGGCCGGGCGGGGCCGCCGCGTCCCGTCGGCGCGCCACGCTTCTTTCCGCGAGCGCCGCGAAGCACCTCCGCCACCTTCCGCAACGCGGCGCCGCGGGGGCATTGGTTGCGCCAGGCGAGGACGAGCGTGCGGCTCGGCGCTGGTGTCTCGAACCGGCGCAGCCCGAGCTCGCCGCGCCGGCTCTCGACCTCGACCGAGATGGACGGCAGGAGGGTCAGCCCCGCGCCGCCCGCGACCATCTGGATGAGCGTCGGAAGGCTCGTTGCGCGGAACCCCGCCTCCTCCGCGCCGCCGGCGGAGCAGATGGCGAGCGCCTGGTCGCGGAAGCAGTGCCCGTCTTCGAGGAGCAGGAATCTTTCGCCCTCGAGCTCGGAGAGCCTCACGGGGCGCCTGGACCGGACGAGAGGATGCTCCGGCGGGCCTGCGAGCAGGAACGGGTCCTCCGCGACGACCTCGCGCTCCAGGTCGTCCATCCCCGGCACGAGCGCGAGGAGGGCGGCCTCGAGCCGCCCTTCGCGCACCGCTTGCAGGAGGGCGCCGGTCTTCTCCTCGTCCCAGAGTACGACGAGGCGGGGAAAGCTACGGCGGAGCGCGGGGACGACGTCCGGGAGGAGGTACGCGGAGACGGTCGGGATCACGCCGATACGGAGCGTCCCCGCGAGCGGATCCCCCGCCCGCTCGGCGGCGGCAACGAGCGCGTCCGCCTCGGCGACGACGCGCCGGGCGTACACGAGCAGCTCCTCGCCCGCGGTCGTCACCAGCACGTGCCGCCGGTCGCGCTCGAACAGCCGGACGCCGAGGACCGCCTCCAGCTGCGCGATCTGCGTGCTGAGCGACGGCTGCGAGACGTGGCATCGGTCCGCGGCGGTGCGGAAGCCGCGCGTCTCCGCGACCGCCATCGCGTACTGGAGCTGCCGCAGCGAGAAGGCGTGGGGCGTCATGGATATAGGCTATCACTCTCATCCAAAATATGTATTGGAGCTATCACGCGCACAGGCGCATCATCTTATGTAGAGAAGGGATGGAGGCTGCCATGGCGAAGCGACCGATCCTGACGACGGAGGCCGGCGTGCCGGTCCCGGACAACCAGCAGGCGCAGACAGCGGGCCCCGGCGGGCCGGTCCCACTCCGGGATGAAGCAAGGTGCCCGTTCCGTCGCAGTCCCGGCAGCGGCACGTCGAACCAGGACTGGTGGCCGAATCAGCTGAAGCTGAACATCCTGCACCAGCACTCGCCCATGTCCGACCCCATGGGCCAGGACTTCAACTACGCCGAAGAGTTCAAGAGCCTGGACCTGGAGGCCCTGAAGAAGGATCTCCGGGCGCTGATGACCGACTCGCAGGACTGGTGGCCGGCGGACTTCGGCCACTACGGTCCCCTGTTCATCCGCATGGCATGGCACAGCGCCGGCACATACCGTACCGGCGACGGGCGCGGCGGCGCAGGCAGCGGCAACCAGCGCTATGCGCCCCTCAACAGCTGGCCCGACAACGTCAACCTCGACAAGGCACGCCGGCTGCTCTGGCCGATCAAGCAGAAGTACGGCCGGAAGATCTCCTGGGCCGACCTGATGATCCTCACGGGCAACGTCGCCCTGGAATCGATGGGATTCAAGACCTTCGGTTTCGGCGGCGGACGCGAGGACATCTGGGAACCGGAACAAGACACTTACTGGGGTTCCGAGAAGAAGTGGCTCGATGACAAGCGCTACGCCGGTGACCGGGACCTCGAGAACCCGCTCGCTGCCGTGCAGATGGGCCTCATCTACGTCAACCCGGAAGGCCCGAACGGCCACTCGGATCCGATGGCTTCGGCCCGGGACATCCGAGAGACGTTCAAGCGGATGGCGATGAACGACG
>JBGQLS010000447.1:0-5200 GCA_041500205.1 Anaeromyxobacteraceae bacterium
AAGGCGCTCGCGGACGCGCGCGCGAAGGCGGAGGCGGAGCAGCGGGCAAAGGCGGAAGCCGAGCAACGCGCGAAGGCGGAGGCGCTGGCGAGGGCGGAAGCCGAGGCGAAGGCCCGCGAGCAGGCCGCTCGGGAGAAGGCGCTCGCGGATGCGCGCGCAAAGGCGGAAGCCGAGCAACGCGCGAAGGCAGAGGCGCTGGCGAAGGCCGAAGCCGACGCCAAGGCTCGTGCGGAGCAAGTCGCGCGCGCCCGTGTGCTGGCCGAAGCAGATGAGAGAGCAGCAGGGCAGACCACCCGAGCACTGGCCCTCGCGACGCCGCAGCCGTTGCTCGCCCCGAGCGCGCGGCCATCGAGCGAGACTCCGCAACGGCCGCGCTACATCCGCGAGCTCGGGTTCAAGCTGCTTCCAGACGCGTCGAGCGTGTTTGTGCGGCTCTCTGGCCCGCCCACGTTCAGCATCGCCGAGACGGGGAGTACGCTCGTCGTCATCGAGCTGCCGAACACGAGCGTCGAGCGCAAGAACGACGCGCGCGCGCTCGACGCATCGTTCTTCCCGGGCGCTGTCACGACGGTGACGCCGAAGCGGCGCGGTACAAGCACGATCATCGAGATCGCGCTCAAGAAAAGCGTCGTGTATCGCCAGCGGGTCGAAGGCGACACGCTGTCGATCGACTTCGACCGGCCCGCTGCCCCGTAGCGTAGCTTCGCCCAGTGGCGCGGAGGCCAAGGCCTGTCGACCCGGCGCGCTCAGTGGCTCCACGTGGCCTGGGAGTCTGCAGCCACATCCACGCTCAGTCGATCTCGGGCGCCGCCCGGCCGCGCGCCGGTCGGCGCCGTCCGTATTCTGGCACCTGACGCCATTCCCTTGCCGACGGCGCGCGTCGTGAAGAAGGGCTCGAAGATGCGCCCCCGGATCTCGGGCGCGATGCCGCAGCCGGTGTCGGCGATCTGGATCCGAACCATCCCGTCGCCGTCCATCGCCGTCGAGGCCCGGACCCAGTTCTCGTCGGGCTTGCCCTCCTCGATCGACTGTGCGGCGTTGAGGAGGAGGTTGAGGAAGAGCTGCTCCAGGTGGCCGGGCGGGGCGAGGACCAGCGCGACGGGTCTCAGGTCGCTCACGACGGTCGCCCGGCGCTCGGCGTGGGCCTTCACCATGCGGACCGCCGCCTCGAGTGCCCGGAGCGGATCCACCACGCTGGGCGCCTCGCTGGGGGAGCCTGCCAGCGCCCCCATGTCCGACACGATCCGGCGGATCCGCTCGGCCGCCGAGATGCAGTCCTCCACACCCGACCGCATCCCCACGATGCGCGTAGACATCTCCTCCTCGCGGGGCGCGCCCCCGCCGCGCCGGCCGGCCGTGGCGACCGCGGCGGCCAGCTCCTCGAGGTCCTCGGCGATGAGTGGCAGGTTGGCGAGGACGGCGGTCAGCGGGTTGTTGATTTCGTGCGCCACGCCCGCCGCGAGAGTGCCGATGGAGGCCATGCGCTCGGCGAGCGCGAGCTGAGCGCGCATACGTTTGCGATCCTCGGTCAGCAGGACCCGCTCGATCACCCGGAGCAGCTCCTGAACGTCGAACGGCTTGCTCAGGTACGCCGCGGCGTCCACGGCGGCGGCCTGGGGCGTGGCATCGGCCGAGACGGCCACCACCGGGATGTGGGCCAGCGCGGGGTCCGATCGCTGCTCGACCCGGAACTCCCAACCCGTCATCCCGGGCATCCGCAGGTCGAGGATGATTAGTTCCGCCCCGAAACCTTGCCGCAGCTGCGCGAGCGCGTCGCGGCCGTCCCTCGCGACGGCCACGTCGTATCCTTCGCCATCTAGCAGATCGCCCATGGCATCGGTAACCGCCGGGTCGTCCTCCACGAGCAGGATGCGGCGCGATGGGAGCTGGTCGGTCACGCTATCATCGTAACGTGAAAGCGTCGCAGGGGTTGGCCGCGGCGTGGGGCTGCCTCGCGGTGACCGCCGGTCGCGGCAGGCCGGCCGCTCCGTCCGGGTTGCGCGGCGGCCGCGGTTGGGTATTCGGGCCGCGTCCACAGAAGAGCTGCGCCGTAACTATGCCGGACAAGTTCACGTTAGCTGGTGGACCCCCATTCACGTCTGGGGTGTCGCCACCGGATCACCAGCGCGGCGAGGACCTTGTGGTTCTCGACCTGCTGGATGGCGTTGCACCCGGCGAGCAGGGTGAGCGAGGTTAGGGCGGCAGCACGGCGCATTTGGAGGAGTCCTCCGTTTCGAGTCCAGGCTAGCCCAGGGGGCGCACGGGCAACCGACAGCCCAACACCGCCTGGGGAGCGGCGCGCCCGAGCGCGGCGTCTCCACAGTGAGCTGGACCTAGCCAGCCTTGAGGAACCTCAAGACGAAGCCCCAGCCTTGAGGGCGCAGGCTGGAGGATGAAGCACGCTGCTGCTTCGGCTGCGCCCTCGCGCTGGGCGGTGGAGCTTCGAGCTGCGTCAGCTCCGCCCTTGCGGTCTGGAAGACCCGGATCGCCTGCTGGATCGCCTCACCGCTAGACGCACCGTTCAGCGAGGTGAGGATTGCTCTCCTGTACTGGAAGCGCGCCTCCTCGTATCGGGCCATCGCCCTCTGTAGTTCCGGCGTCATGCAGCGATCACCATGCGCGCAGCATGCCAGCGAAACCGTACGGCGCATCGCCTCGGTTCTCGCTGTGAGTTCGCCGACTTCACAGCGCTGGCGACCTCTGACGGCGATGCAGCGTCCCAAGAAGAAAGGACATCGCGGCGAGTGTTCCGAGACTCTACCCGGGTGATGCCAATCACACCGTGGCCGCCCGACAACATGTCCCCTGCGCACCCAGCGGTTCTGTTCGACGTTCTTCGGTCTGCTCAGCATCAACTGCACGAGCGCGATGACGTCCGCGTGCGCCCACGGTGGCCCAGACGTCAGGGACGCCGGTGGATCGGGTCAACCCAGACCTCTTCTGGCTGCTCGACGGGAAGGATGTCGAGGTTCACCACTACGGGATCGGCTCCGCTGCGCACGATCACACAGTCCAGAGGATCGTGAGGGTTAGCATTGATCTCCTGATGCGGAACGAACGGCGGCACGAAGATGAAGTCGCCCGGACCGGCCTCCGCTGTGAACTCGAGGCGGTCGCCCCAGCGCATCCGCGCACGCCCGCTCAAGACGTAGATGATGCTCTCGAGATCGCCGTGATGATGCGCGCCCGTCTTCGCGTTCGGGTGGATCTTCACCGTGCCTGCCCAGATCTTCTGGGCTCCGGCCCGTGCGCGGTCGATCGCCGCCGCGCGGTTCATGCCGGGTGTCTGTGGCGTGTTCGGATCGAGGTCGCCTCCCCGAATCACCCGAACGCCGTGGTCACGCCAGTGACTCGGTCCTGCCTCTTCGCCCATGGTCAGCTTGTAACGAACTGGCTCCACTCGTTCAGGCCGGCCGCGTGCCCGGGCTGCCTGCCCTTTGCCCTCGCCCCTGCCCGCCCACGGGGCGCCATCCAGCCATCGCGGCGGGGCCCGTGGCTCGCTCCAGTCAGACGTCGCTGGGGACCTTCCCGCGCACCCACCGAGCGTAGAAGAAGATGCCCACCGACGACGCGAGGCCCACGGCTGCAAAGGGATACCAGAGTCGGTAGGGGTGATAGGTCTCCCAGAGCAAGGTCGTCATGCGCGCGGGGCTGGTGGCCAGAACTCTCTGAAGCGTCGCCACGGCGGTGGTTCGTTCCACCCCGGTGAGTCCATGGTGCTCAGCGAGGTAGCGCAGGGCCAGATTCGCCTTGTCGCCCATCTGCTCGTAGACCCGACCACCCATCAGCGAACCGTACGCCCAACCGATGGCCAGCGGCATGTTCGCATATCCCATGTAGAGCGCCTTCTCGCCCTCGGGAGCGATCACGCCCAGGTACTCGTTCATCTTGGGCGAGGCGAGCATCTCGCCGATGGAGAAGAAGAGGATGCCGAGGATGCACAGCCAGCCCGACGTGGTGAATCCGGCCGCGACGAGCCCGACGGAAGCGACCACGATGCCGAGCAGGATCGACTGCACCCGGTGCAGGCGAGCCACCAGCCAGGAGACCCAGACCACGCAGAGGACGATGAGGCCGGCGTTTGCGTTGATCATCCACTCCTGCGCGACCATGACGCCACGCGGTGTGCTGGTGGTGAAGAACGCGGGGAGGTGGAGGGCCCGCACGATGCTCGACGAGTCCACCCAGTCCACGATGAAGTTGGGCAGCATGTCGAACAGCTGCATGAACATGAGCCAGAAGCCCGACATGAGGAGGATGAAGACGAAGAGCTTCGGTCTGACGAGATTCCGCAGCGTGATGGCGGCGATGTCCAGCGGCCCGCCGCGCTGCTCGCCTCCGGCCGGGACCTCCCGGTACGTGAGCAGCATGAGGAAGTTGACCGAGACGATCGCCGCGCACCCGAAGAAGACCGCCGGCCACGAGAACCCGTAGAGGAAATGGGCGAGCGGGGGCCCGAGGAAGCCGCCGACGTTGACCAGCATGTAGAACGTGCCCCAGCCCACCGACGAGGTCTCGTTGGACAGCGTGCGCACCAGGGTTCCCTGCACGCCTGGCTTGAAGATGGCGGTCCCGAGCGCCAGCGTGAGGCAGCCCGCCGTGAACGGCCAGAAGGCGCGCTGGGTCGCCATCAGGAGATACCCGGCGGCCTTGATGGCGATGGAGGCGGCGATGGTGCGCTTGTATCCGTAGCGATCGGCGAAGCCCCCCGAGATGACGGGGACGCCGCTCTGCACCAGCGCCCAGAGCATGAAGATCGTGCCCTTCTGGACCTGGGTGAAGTGCAGTCCGTGGATCTCGTCCGCTTGAGCGATGTAGATGGGAATGACGACGCGCACGCCGTAGTAGGCGAGTCGCTCGAACATCTCCATCACGTTCACCATCCAGAACGCACGCGGGAGGGTCCTCAGCTGGGCAAGGGGACCTCGCCGCTCACTGGGCGATTCCAGAGCCGCCGCGGAAAGAACGCCTCGCTTTCGCTCTTGTTCCATCGGCGAAAGGCTCCAGTGTCGCTGCGCGAGGGGTTGCATGGCCTCGGCCGACCTGCGACCTCGCGCTCGTGGGCCGAGTCGTGCCGATGAACGGCGCGAGCGACGAGGTGTACCACGCCTATGTCGTGCGCCGGCTTACGCCAGCCGCAGAAGCCGAGTCGGATGACACGGAGGCATTCGAGCTCGTGCGGCTACGGGCGGACGAAGTC
>JBGQLS010000448.1:0-5196 GCA_041500205.1 Anaeromyxobacteraceae bacterium
CGGTGGCCGAGGCGGGGCACTGGCATGGCGCCGGCCCCCAGAAACAGGCGACGTCGGCGTGTTCGCACACGCTCCCCGTCGTGCCCCGGCCGCACGTCGAGCTCGAACTCGCGCTGGAGGGCCGGAGCTCGGTCAACATCTCCTCACCGTCTGGTGCAGCGTGAACCGGATGAACCCGCCTCCGAGGTCGAGCGCGGTCGGGTAGTCGAGCACGGCCTGGTAGCTGGCGGCGCCGCCGAGGTTCACCCAGGCGAGCGCGGCGATGGCGCACGCGAGCAGGACGATCCAGCTCGCTGCCTCCAGCCGACGAAGGCCTGGAGCGGCTGCACCACCGCTCCGAACACGGTCGTGGGGACGCGGCGATCCTCGCGCTGGGGTTCAACTCGAGCCATGGCTCCTCCTCCGAGGCGCGTGGCGCCTCCACAGAGCAGCGGCCCGACTGCTCCTCCTCCTGCGGCGAACGCGTGCCCGCCGCACCCCGTCTGGTGCCAGAATAGGATCGGCAACAAAGGCCGGTCATCTTCGGCCCTTGCATCGACGCACGCGGTGGCAGGTGAGGGATCTGACTTCGACTTCAGGCACGGTATCGTGGCTCACGATGAGCGCCGCGCCGCTGCAGTTCCTGCTGATGACGTTTGCCGGGTGGGTCAACAGGCGGCAGCTCGCGATGATCGACTACCTGAAGGAGGAGAACCTCGTCCTCCGCCAGCAACTCGGTGGCGGAAAGCTGCGGTTCACCGACGACCAGCGCCGCCGCCTCGCGGTGAAGGGCCGTGTGCTGGGCCGCCGCGTGCTGGACGAGCTCGCCGGACTCGTGACGCCCGATACGATCCTGCGCTGGTACCGTGAGCTCATCGCTGCCAAGTACGACGGCACTGCTCGCCGCGGAGCTGGTCGCCCGGGTACGGCGTCGTCGCTTCGGGAGCTCGTCGTCCGGTTCGCCAACGAGAACCCGACCTGGGCTACACGCGGATTCGTGATGTCCTGGGCAACCTTGGACACATCCTCGCCCGCAACACGATCAAGCGCATCCTCTGCGAGCATGGCCTTGAACCCGCGCCCTTGCGCGGCCGTCGGATGCCATGGGCTACCTTCTTGAAGGCCCATCTGGGCTCGATCGCGGCAACGGACTTCTTCACCGTCGAGGCGCTCACCCTCACCGGCTTGGTCCGCTACTTCGTTCTCTTCGTCATCGACATCGAGACAAGGCGCGTCCAGATCGCAGGCATCGTCCGCCAGCCCCACGGCGCCTGGATGAAGCAGATCGCCCGCAACCTCACCGACAACGTCGATGGGTTCCTCGAGGGCAAGCGCTACCTCATCCACGATCGCGACCCGCTGTTCACCGACGAGTTCCGAGAACTTCTTCGCGGGGCTGGTGTGAAATGCCTCAAGCTGCCTGCCCATAGCCCGAATCTGAATGCGTTCGCCGAGCGGTTCGTCCTTTCGATCAAATCCGAGTGCCTCGACAAGCTCGTGCCGCTCGGGGAGCGGCATCTCCGCCTCTCCATCACCGAGTTCGTCGAGCACTACCACCTCGAGCGCCACCATCAGGGCCTCGACAACCAACTGATCACGCCGCCTCCGCTGGCCCCGACGCCGGCCAACGACAATTCCCCGGTCGTCCGCCGTGCGCGCCTGGGCGGCCTACTGAACTACTATCACCGTCGGGCCGCGTAGCTGACGGCCTGACTGCAACCTCCACCCTCACCTCTCCGCGTCCCGCCCACTGCCGGCGGCGAAGGCGTGCCGACCTGATGCCCTCTGCGGCGTGCGAGCCCGCGGGGCCACGTTGGGTACGGCGACCAAGGCGACACTCGCCTCGATCTCCGCGGCGCGGCCGCCTCCTGGAAGACGCGGGAACCTTGTTCGCAGGCCAATCGGCGCCGTCCGCGTTCTGGCACCAGACGGGATCCGGTCGGCGTAGTACTCGGTCCAAAAGTTCAGGGCCTGACCATCGACGAGTGCAGTCTCCTCAGAGAGATCGGCGCGGGCGAGCAGGGGCTCGACGTCTTCGTAGGCGAGAGGAGGCGCCTTACCATAGGCTCTTGGCGCTCTTGAAGTCGACGCGCCACCGCCGTCCGTAGAAGAGGCTGTTCTCTCGGGCGAGCTGCTCGCGCGACTTCCGGCCGGAGGCGAGATCCCGCTCGTCGGCGTCCCTTGACGCCTGCTTTTCACGGTCGATCTCCCTCATGAGCACGGAGGCCCTGAGCGTCACCGAATCCTGGCTTTCGAGCTTCATCTACGGCCTCTCTAAGGGAACGTAGCGCAGGAAGAGCACGGGTTCAAGCAAGCGCCGTCCCCATATGCGAGTCCTGCTCCCCCGAGCACCCTCAGCAAAGAGTCGCGGCGCTAAGGGCTCGCGGGGGAATTATCGATCCGAACGAGGTTCACCTGGGGCAATGAGGTAGCTCCACTCGCCCCGGAGGCGAGCAGGCTGGAGATTGACGGCGGCCATCTCGTCGTCGGTGACCACGATCCCCTTCTCGTAGTGACCCGCGTCGAGGCTGGCGCGGATGCGGAGGCCCGCGGCCGTGGTGGTGGAGCCGATGAGGTTGACCACCGCCTCCAGGCTCTCGAGCGGGCGGCCGCGCCAGTTCTGGGTGATGTGGCAGAACATGCGGTGCTCGATCTTGTTCCACTTGCTCGTGCCCGGCGGGTAGTGGCTGACGTGGAGCCGCAGCTGGCTCTCGTCGGCGAAGCGCTGCAGTTCCAACTTCCACAGCCGAGTCCGCGAGCCGTTGCTGCCCCCGCCGTCTGCCGTGACGAGTAGGTCCGTTGCGGCCGGGTAGGCCTTCTTCCCCATGCGGTTCCACCAGCGCCGGATCGACTCGACTGCGAACTCGGCCGTGTCGTGGTCGACCCCCACGTTCACCCAACCCTCGTTCCGGAGCAGGTCGTACACGCCGTACGGGATGGCCTTGCCCAGTTCCTTGTCGAGGAAGTCATGCACCCGCACGGGCACGGGCTCTCCCGCTCGCTGCCATTCCCGGCCCACCGCCTTGAAATCGCCGACCAGCTCCTTCTTCTTCGTGTCCACCGAGACCACCGGCTGGCCCTTCGCCTGGAAGGTCTTCACCTGCCGGTTGATCCGCTCGAACTGGGCGTTCCGGTCGGGATGCTGGCTCCCTTCCCGCGTCTTGCTGTTGGCCTGCAGGCTGTATCCGTCAGCGGCCAGAAGTTCCGCGACCTTGGTCGCGCTGACGGAGTAGCCCTGCTCGGTCAGTTCCGTGGCCAGCCGACGCGTGCTCTTGCAGGTCCACCGCAGCGGCGACTCTGGGTCACCTCGCGTCGACGGATCGATCAGCGCGTCCAGCGCCTTCACCAGCCCCGGCTGGACGTCCTCAAGCCGCTTGCGCCCAGCACCGAGCTTTCGGATCCGCTGCTCCCGCGCCGGCTCAGTCGGCGGGTTCTCACGCAAGGCCGCCAGATCCCTCTTCCCCGCCAAGATCCTCTTGCCCAGGATCCCGGTCGCCTGCGTGACCGCCAAATTACCGCCTCGCCCGTAGGCCTCGGCTTCCGCTGCAGCCCACAGCCGCGTCAGTCGCTCATCCATCACCGGCGCCAGCACCTCGAACTTCATTCGGATTCGGTCCACGGAGTCCATTACACCCCGGAACGTTCCTCCCAGGTTCCCATTCCCAGAAAATCACTAATTTGCCAGCGAGCCCTAAGGACCCGCGAATGGAGAAGTTGAGCGGTCAATGCAGCTCCTTGCGGGGCTTGATCACGTAGTTCCACTCGCCATGGAAATCGTCTGGCTCGACCTTCAGGGCACGAAGCTCCCTCTTCGACACTTTCTTGCCGGTTGGATAGCGGCGACGATCGAGCCGCGCGCGCACAATGAGGCCGTTGCGGTTACTGGTGTTGCCGATGAGGTTGATGACCGTCTCGTAGGTTCGCAGGGGACGACCGCGCCAGTTGATCGAGATGAACGAGAACAGGCGGTGCTCTCGGGTCGAGGGCTGGCGCGGTACCTTCGGTCTGCGGAGTCGCTGGTCCGGCCCCTTTCGGTAAAGCGCCGGTGCCTCAATCCGGACCGGGCCCGTGGACCCAGCCCCTGCGCGAATAACTCGGCGGACGGCACCATCGTGCTCTTGCACGTCCAGCGCAGCGGCGACTCGGGGTCGCCGCGTGTGATCGGATCGACGAGCTTCTCGAGCGCGGGCCACACTTCGGGGTGCAGGACCTCGAACGGTCGCTTGCCGGCACTACGCCGGACCTTGACGACGTCCTCGGGCAGCGCGCCCGCGCGCGCCTCGCCTCGACCCTTGCGCACCGTGCTAATCGCCATTCCTGTCGCGCGCGCCACCATGGCCACGCCGCCGTACCCGATCGCGCCCGCCTCCGTGCCCGCCCAAAGTCGGCGCGCGCGCTCATCCATGGTCGCCTTCAGCAGGCACCACTTCTGGCGCACCGTCTTCTCCGCGTTCACGGCGGGGGTAGATCATGTCGGCCAGATCCTGTCGATCCTCTCGGATCGATTTCGACGCCGACTCGATCGACTCGCCCTTTCGGGAGCCCTTAGTGGCGCGGCGACACAGCTGCGTGCTCTTCACCGAAAAGCACGCAGCCTTTCGGCGCCTACCTCCGTCGCGCGTCGGGGTACCCCGGCTTCCCCGCTTGCGCCGCCGGCTTCTTCTTACTCGAGGCCGGAGCGACCGCCGGAGCGCCAGGCTCCGGCGCCGGCACCACCCGCCCCTCACCGTGGAATGGGGGGCGAATACGCCGTGGTAGCGAAGCCCATGGACGCGCAGCGGAGGAACCAGCGTCGCAAGACGAGCGAGCAGCTCGCGGGGCGTGAGCAGAAGAACGAGCGACCCGGCGCGGGACGCTTCGAGCGCCGTGAGTAGCGCTCGCAGCTCCCGGCCCTGCCACGCCTGGAAGGTCGCGTTGGCCGGAGCGAGCGTTTCGGTCACCGTCGTGACCGGAATGCGTGCGCGGTGCGCGTCGTCGACGACGCGCTGCACGTCGGGTGTCGAGTTCTGGCTGTTGAACACGAACACCTTGATTGCATGGTCGTGGATCTGCGCGTCGGCGGTCGCCTTGTCCGACGCCGTCGGCTCGTTGCCCTCCGCAATCGCGTCGAGGAACCGCGCGGGCGTCACCAACTTCAATCCGAGCGATGCGGCCAGTGGGGCAACGATGCTCTCCGACGCGCCGATCGGTGTCCCCGCGAACTGGCGCTTGATGCGC
>JBGQLS010000449.1:0-5187 GCA_041500205.1 Anaeromyxobacteraceae bacterium
CCCCGCCCCGCCGGGCAAAGCCCGTCGGGGCCCCACCCCGGCCACGCCGCAGAGCGATCACATTCTTCGACAGGTCTTGACTCGTTCTCCGCGAACGCAAGAGGGACGACGAAGGGCGAGGCTGACCACAAGGCGGTCTTCTGCGCCCGCCGGCCGACGTGCTAGATTCAAACCAATGTCGCTCGATGCGCGAGTGAACGAGATGCTCGCGGGGGGACAGTACGCGGAAGCGGCGAGCGCCACGATCCGTCAGCTAGGACCGCAGGTCCTTGGTTATCTGGCGGCGATCCTGCACAGCGAGGCCGATGCCCGCGAGGTGTTCTCGCAGTTCGCGGAGGACCTGTGGAAGGGCCTGCCCGGGTTCCGCGGCGAGTCGTCGTTGCGCGGGTGGGCCTACCGCATCGCCTGGCACGCCAGCGCTCGCTTTGCGCGGGATCCATACCGCTGTCGCGGCCGCAGGCTCGAGACGACCGAGGCCTCCCGGATCGCGGAGGAGATCCGCTCCGCCGTGGCCCCCGAGCAGTCCTGGCGCAGCCAGCGCGTGGCGGAGCTGCGCGACATGCTCGAGCCCGAGGAGAGGGCCCTTCTCATCCTCCGCGTGGACCGTGGTCTGTCCTGGCGCGAGGTCGCGGTAGCCCTGGCAGAAGAGGACGAGTCGCCGCCGAGCGAGGCAGCTCTGCGAAAGCGCTTCGAGCGGCTGAAGGAGAAGCTCGGCAGGGCGGCGAAGGAGCAGGGGCTCATCGATTGATCCCACGTCGGGGCGGCGGAAAACTGGCTGCCGCCCCGCCCGCGTGCTAGGCGGGGGACATGTGGAAGCTCCTCATCGGCCTCGCGCTCGTCATCGGCACGGCCATGGCTGTCGCGCTCGTCCCGCTGCGTGGGCGCACGGTGCTTGACCGGTGGAACGCGTCACACGGCGCGCGCGACTTCCTCGAGCGCGGCTACCAGGAAGTGAAGGTCGCAGCGGGACTCGAGGCGGAGAAGGCGCGCCCGGGGCGCGCCCGGCCAGCTCGGCCCGCGAAGCCGCAGCCGCGCTCCGCGCGCCCTGCCACGCCGACCGAGGACCACACCCAGGCGGATCGCGCCGCGCTCGACCGCATCATCGCCGAACACGGCGAGCGCTGATCCCGCGCCTGTCTCGGGTCTCGCGCGACCCCCTGTGATGGCGCAACCAACTTGAGCCGCTGTGAGCCGTCCGGAAGGGAGGGATGGATTCACAGCGCTTCAGCCCACACCTTCATGAGGGAGGTGGGGGAATGGCCCGGGAATGGCTGGCCTTGTTCGCGGTGGGCGTCGTCGCATTGCCGCGCGCGCCGGCGGCGGGCTCCGCCGCGTGCAGCGATCCACGCGGGCACGACGGCCGCGCCAGGGATGGGTTGCCTGAGCTCTCCAGGCTAGCCCAGTCGGCCCTCCCGGCCGTGGTCGGCATCCTCACGACCCAGGATGAGCGTCCGGGGCGCCCGGAAGGCGATTCGATGAAGGAGTTCCTGGACCGCTTCCGTGGTGAAGGGTCGCGCAAGGGGCTCGCCAGCGGCTTCGTCATCGACCCCCGGGGCTTCATCATCACCAACGCGCACGTGATCGAGGGCGCTTCCCGCGTACAGGTGGAGCTGGGCGACGAGCAGGAGCGCTTGCCGGCCCGCGTCGTCGGACGCGACGAGCCGAGCGACGTGGCGCTCCTCAAGGTGGAGGCCGGGAAGGCGCTCGCCGCCCTTCCGCTCGGCGACTCGGACCGGCTCCAGATCGCGGAATGGGTGATGGTGGTGGGCAATCCCTTCGGCCTCTCCCATAGCGTCAGCGTGGGCGTCATCAGCCACACGGGCCGCACCGACATCGCGCCCCAAGGGCACGCCGGCTACCACGACTTCATCCAGACAGACGCTTCGATCAACCCCGGCAGCTCCGGAGGACCGATCATCAACCTGCACGGGGAGGTCGTGGGCATCGCGACGGCGATCAACGCCACCGGGCAAGGCATCGGCTTCGCCGTGCCCATCAACATGGCGAAAGGCATCCTCCAGCAATTACGCGAGCAAGGGCGCGTCGTGAGAAGCTGGATGGGCGTCTCGGTCCGCGAGCTCAAGCGCCTGGCGCTGGGGAACGGCGGACGGCACGTGGTGGTGACGAGCGTGGTGAACGGCAGCCCGGCTGCGACGAGCGGGCTCAGGGTGGGAGACGTCATCACCGCGTTCGATGGCCAGGGCATCCCGAGCGCGGCCCGGCTTCGCTGGTACGTCTCGACAGCCGGCGTCGGCCGAAGCGTCTCCCTCACGGTGCGCCGCAGCGGAGCCGAGCGCTCGGTGCGCGTTGAACTGGGTGAGCTGCCCCTTTCCGACGAAGCGGACGCCGCCGACGCCGGAGGGGTGCCGCCCCAGGTCGGGTTCGGGCAGTAGGCCTCGGCGCCTCCACAGACGCCTTGCGATCCGGGCCGGCATGGGATTATCTAGGCCCCCTTCGCGCCCATCCGGGCGCGAAAAGCCTTTAGAGAGACCATGGCCGAGACCCAGACTGCGAAGACCAAGAAGAAGGCGCCGGCGCCCAAGGCCGGCGGGAAGAAGGCCTGCACTGCCGTCGAGGGCGGCGGCTGCAAGCGCGCCTACCGCGCGAAGGGGCTCTGCTTCTTCCACTACAAGAAGTGGCGGCGTGGCGAGCTCGAGAACAAGCCCACCCGCTACGGCACCTGCGGCAAGGAAGCCTGCAAGAAGAAGGTGGTCGCGCACGGGCTCTGCCAGGAGCACTTCGACGCCTGGAAAGCGAGCCGGAAGAACGCGAAGCTGGCCGCACCGGCTACTCCTCCCGCTGCTCCAGCGCCCGCGGCGAGCTGATCGCTTCTTCAGCGCCCGCGACTAGAGGAGCTTCATCTTCCGCTCGACCG
Organism: Anaeromyxobacteraceae bacterium; assembly: GCA_041500205.1. GTDB lineage: Bacteria > Myxococcota > Myxococcia > Myxococcales > Anaeromyxobacteraceae > Anaeromyxobacter_A. Next base: position 2,876 of record JBGQLS010000449.1, read on the forward strand.
CCTTCACGGCGGCCACGAGCAGCTCCACCTCTCTCTGCGTCGGCTCGGCGCGCGCGAGGAGCACGCGCCAGTCGGCCAGGATGTGCTCGGGGTTCTGCGGATTCGAGTATCCGATCTCCGCGAAGAGGACCGCCAGGTGTTCCCAGAGCGCCTCGGTGGTGGCGTGGCGTGCCGGCTCGACCGCGCTCCCGGCAGGGGGCGATCGGCCCTGCGCTCGGCCCGCCGACGCGATCTCGTAGGCGAGCACCGCCACCGACTGCGCCAGGTTCATCGAGTCGTAGGCAGCGGCGGTCGGGATGGTGCACACCGCCTGGCACAGCCCGAGCTCCCTGTCAGATAGCCCCCGCCGCTCCTCCCCAAAGAGGATCGCAACGGGCCCCCTCGCGCTCCTCTCGGCGATCTCCCGCGCCAGCTCGCGCGGCGACAGCCGAGGCCTGCCCTCGAGCATCCGCGAGGTCGTGCCGCACGACCAGGTGGCCAGTGCCAGCGCCGCGCGTGCGTCCGGGTGGATGGCTGCCGACTCGAGGACGTCGGACGCGTGGCGGGCCGTCTTGCGAGCGCGGGAGAGCACCGCCTCGCTTGCGCTACCGAGCCCTCCCTCGCGCGGCTGCCCGCTCCACGACGGCGGCGCCACGATGGCGAGCCGCGATAATCCAAAATTCTTCATCGCCCGCGCCGCTGCCCCGATGTTCTCGGCGGAGGAGGGCCGGTGCAACACGAAGCTGACGTTCTCCATGACCATTCGCCTCCCCCGCGCCGGCTCGCCCCCGGATACGATCTTCCGAGCCCCGTCCGCCGAGGGATGCTACCATCTTGCCCCTTATGATCCCTGAGTCTTCCGTCCGCGCCCAGCTTCCCTACACGCTCCGCCAAGTCGACCTCCCTGCCCTCGGCCAGCTCTACCGCGGCAAGGTGCGCGACAACTACAGCCGCGGTGACCGCATCGTGATGATCACGACCGACCGCGTGTCCGCCTTCGACCACGTGCTCGGCACGATCCCGTTCAAGGGCGAGGTGCTCTCGCGGCTGACGCTCTTCTGGTTCGACAAGGTGAAGGACATCGCGCCGACGCACCTCGTCGACTCGCCCGACGCGAGCGTGATGGTCGTGAAGCGCGCGCAGCCCCTGCCGTTCGAGATCGTCATCCGCGGCTACATCACGGGCTCGCTCTGGCGCGACTACCAGAGCGGGACCGCGGGAGCCTACGGCATCGACTGGCCAGCCGGGTTGAAGAAGGACCAGCGCCTGGAACAGCCCGTCATCACGCCGTCCACCAAGGCGGAGTACGGCAAGCACGACGAGCCCATCAGCGAGGCCGAGATCCTGCGGCAGCGCGTCGTCGAGGGCGATGTCTGGAACGAGGCGACGAGGGTCGCCCGGCGACTGTTCCAGCGTGGCCAGGAATGGGCATTGAGCCGCGGGCTCATCCTCGTGGACACCAAGTACGAGATGGGGATCGTGGACGGGAAACTCGTTGTCATCGACGAGATCCACACTCCGGACAGCTCCCGCTACTGGGTCGCCGACCAGTTCCAGGAGCGCTTCGAGCGTGGCGCCGAGCAGGAGATGCTCGACAAGGAGAACATCCGCCAGTGGCTCATCCGCGAGCACGGCTTCTCCGGCCAGGGGAAGCCGCCGCCGCTCTCGGACGACGTGCGGGTCATGCTCGCCATGAAGTACATCGAAGTCTTCGAGCGCCTCACCGGCGAGCGATTCGAGTCCGAGGTGGGCAGCGTGGAGGTCCGCATCCGGAAGAATCTGGCGGCGCGCGGGTACTTCTAACGGTTTGAACGCGATCTGGTTCCGCGGGCTTGCAGGGATAGGGTTCGACACAAGGCCACACGAGCCTGATTGTCTCTCCGGCTACTCCGGCCGCCCGGCATTCAGGGTCTCCCTCTCCCCGCTTGCGGCTCGGCATTGGTCTCAGCGCTGTCGAAGAACTTGGCACTGCTGGGGAATCATGGGACGTCCGGCATGTGAAAGCGTGAGCGCGGCGGCCTTGGCCCAGGATGAGTCGCAGGGATGGTCGGACGAGACGGAGACGTCATCCGATCTTGGGCCTGTACACCTGGTGATGCACGTTGGTCTGTTCGGTGGGGTGGAGTTGCAGGTGGGGTGAGGGGCCAGCGCATTTACTCCCTCTCCCCCAGCCAGTGCCTGGGCTCGAGATGATGTTGGCCGTGCGGGGTGAGGGGCCAGAGCATTTCCCCCTCGCCCCCACCGGGGGAGAGGGCCGGGGTGAGGGGGCCGCACGCTCACGGCTGATGACCGCCCAGATGTTCTCGAGCACGCGCGTTGTCTGGACCAGTATC
>JBGQLS010000450.1:0-5151 GCA_041500205.1 Anaeromyxobacteraceae bacterium
AAGACCTGTGCGGAAAATGTGACCGCTCTGCGGCGTGGCCGGGGTGGGGCCCCGATGGGCTTTGCCCGGCGGGGCGGGGGCGGCCTGCGCCCTTGGCGACTCAAGACCTGTCGAAAAATGTGACCGCTCTGCGGCGTGGCCGGGGTGGGGCCCCGATGGGCTTTGCCCGGCGGGGCGGGGGCGGCCTGCGCCCCCGGCGACTCAGCACCCTGGGCTTAGGGCCTCAGGCTTCGGGCTTCAGGAGAAGCCTGGAATTCGCGGTCGTTCTCTTCCTGACTGGGCGCCGGTGTCACATCGGCGATCGGCCGGTGTCTACAGGGAAGGTAGGGGCACTGATCGGAACGACAATGGCGAACGTCCTGGTGTTGGCGGAAGACAAGTGCATCGGCTTCACGTGCGCCGAGGTTCTCACGAGCTCGGGGTTCCAGGCGCGCGTGGGGGCATGGCCGGCCGGCGCCGGCGCCGGCGTGAAGCCGGACGTCATCCTGGCATGGGACGCGACCGAGGCGCATGCGGACCTCATCCGCGCCGCCCACGGCGCTGTTCCGCTGCTCGTTTGCACCTGGGCGCACCGGCAGCGCTGGCCCGGCGCGGAAGGGGTCGTGCGCCTCCCGTTCAACACGGAGCGCGTCGCGCAGAAGCTGGCAGAGACGCTCCGGCGCGCGAACCTCTCCGCGCACCGGTCGTCGGCGACGTGAGAGGCCGGCCGGGCGCCAGCCCGCCGGATCGTCGGGGCCGCTACGCCGTCGCCTCGGTCGCCCCGTGGCACTTCTTGTACTTCTTCCCGGAACCGCAGGGGCACGGGTCGTTGCGGCCGACCTTCGGGTGGGCCCGGACGACCGTCTCCTGCTTCTGCTTCGGCGCGCCGTCGCCCTCGCCCCCGTGGCTCTCGATGACGCGCTGCTTGCGCGCCAGCGCCAGGCGCTTGGCCTCGATCTCCTCGGCGGTCTCCTGGCGCACGAGCTGCAAGCGGATGAGGTTACCGATGACGGCGCTCTTCACGCGCCAGGTCATCTGCACGAACATCTCGTAGCCTTCCTTCTTGTACTCCTGCTTCGGGTCCTTCTGGCCGTAGCCGCGCAGCCCGATGCCCTGCCGCAGGTGATCCATCGCGAGCAGGTGGTCCTTCCAGAGCTGGTCGATGGACTGGAGGTAGATGTACTGCTCCCAGCGGCGCAGCACCGGCGCGCCGTCGGCCTCCTTCCCGAGCTCCTCCTCCTTCTTGCCGTAGGCCTTCTCGACCACGTTGTAGACCTGCTCCTCGATCTCGGCACGCGCCTCGCCGGCGCGGCCCGACAGCGACCCGAACTGCATCGGGATGCCGAACTGATCGCGCACCAGCGCGCTGAGCGCGTCGAGGTCCCACTTGGCGGGCGAGGAGTTCTCGGGGCAGGTGTTCGCCACCATGTCGATGACGAGGTCCTCGACGAGGTCGAGAACGTGCTCGCGCTCGTCGGCCCAGGTCCACGTCTTCTCGCGCCGCGTCTTCTTGCGCGTCTTCGCGTCCTCGTCGAACTCCACAACCGGGACGCCCGCTCCGAATCCGAGCACCATGCGGCGCAGCCGGTACACCGACTTGCGCTGCTGGTTCATGACGTCGTCGTAGTCGAGCAGGTTCTTCCGGATGTCGAAGTTGTGTGCCTCCACCTTCTTCTGGGCGTTCTCGATGGCCTTGCTGAGCCAGCGGTGCTCGATCTGCTCGCCCTCCTTCATCCCCAGCGTCTCCATCATCCGGGAGATGCGATCGGACCCGAAGATGCGCATGAGCTCGTCTTCGAGCGAGAGATAGAAGATGGAGGAACCGGGATCGCCTTGCCGCCCGCCGCGGCCGCGCAGCTGGTTGTCGATGCGGCGCGACTCGTGGCGCTCGGTGCCGAGGATGTGAAGGCCGCCCAGCGCGGTGACCTCGTCGTGCTCCTTCGCCGTCTGAGCCTTGAGTTGCTCCGCCAGGTCCTTCAGCCGCCGTTGCCATTCGGCCTGGCGCGCAAGGAACGCCTCCTCCTCCTCGCCGTCCATCGGCTCGTCGGGCTCCGCGCCAACCTCGTGCTTGGCCATCATCTCGGAGTTGCCGCCGAGGACGATGTCGGTGCCGCGGCCCGCCATGTTGGTGGAGATGGTGACGGCCCCCTTTCGGCCCGCCTGCGCGACGATCTCCGCCTCGCGCTGGTGGTGCTTCGCGTTGAGGACGTTGTGCGGCACGCCCCGCTTCTTGAGCAGCGAGGACACGACCTCGCTCTTCGCGACCGACACGGTGCCGACGAGGATGGGCTGTCCTTTCTTGTGCCGCTCCTCGATCTCGCTGCAGAGCGCGTCGAACTTCTCACGCTCCGTCTTGTAGACGAGGTCCTCGGAGTCCTTGCGGATGTTGTTCCGGTTGGTCGGGATGACGACGACGTCGAGGTTGTAGATCTTCGCGAACTCCTCTGCCTCGGTGTCGGCCGTGCCCGTCATCCCGGCGAGCTTGGAGTACATGCGGAAGTAGTTCTGGAAGGAGATCGTGGCGAGGGTCTGATTCTCGTTCTCGATCTTGACGCCTTCCTTGGCCTCGATGGCCTGATGCAGGCCGTCCGACCAGCGCCGGCCGGGCATGAGCCGACCCGTGAACTCGTCGACGATGACGACCTCACCCTGCTTCACCACGTAGTCCACCTCGTTCCGGTAGAGGTGGTGGGCGCGCAGGGCCTGCTCGACGTGATGCAGCGTCTCGATCTGGTCCGGATCGTAGAGGTTCCCGATGCCGAGCTTCTTCTCCATCTTGGCGATGCCGGAGTCCGTCATCACCACCGTTCGCGTCTTCTCGTCGACGGTGAAGTCCTGGTCGCGGATCATCGACGGGATGACCTGGTTCACCAGGTAGTACTTGTCGGTCGCCTCGTCGGTCGGTCCGCTGATGATGAGCGGCGTGCGCGCCTCGTCGATGAGGATGGAGTCCACCTCGTCGACGATGGCGTAGTGCAGCTCCCGCTGCACGTAGTCCTGCAGCCGGAACTTCATGTTGTCGCGGAGGTAGTCGAAGCCGAACTCGTTGTTCTGGCCGTAGGTCACGTCGCGGCCGTAGTTGTCCTGCCGCTCGCTGTCGGTGAGGCCGTGGACGATGACCCCCACCGAGAGACCGAGGAACTTGTGAATCCGCCCCATCCACTCGGCGTCGCGCCGGGCCAGGTAGTCGTTCACGGTGACGACGTGGACGCCCCGGCCCGCCAGCGCGTTGAGCGCGCAGGGGAGGGTCGCGACGAGGGTCTTGCCCTCGCCGGTCTTCATCTCGGCGATCTTGCCCTGGTGCAGCGCCGCCCCGCCGATGATCTGCACGTCGAAGTGGCGCATCCCGAGTGCACGCACGCTGGCCTCGCGCACCCCGGCGAAGACCTCCGGCATGAGCTCCTCGAGCGGCCGGCCCTTTTGCTGGACCTGCTCCTTCCAGGAGGCGGTGAGCCGAGGAAACTCCTCGTCCTTCATCGCCTTCATCTTCGGCTCGAGCTCGCTCACCCGCGCCACGAGCGGACGGAGCTTCTTGAGCTCGCGCTCGTTCTTCGTGCCGACGATCTTCTTGAGGACGTAACTCATCATCCGGCGTCCCTCCGCCTCGCGTGACCGTTCGAGGGACGACGTACGCGCGTGCCCTCGTATTCTGGCGTGCGCGCCCGTGGTCGCCAAAATCGGGCTAGTCTGCCCAGCCGCCCAGGGCTCCGCCGGGCCGGATTCGAGTCGCGGCCTGCCCGGCGGCTTCCCGGAGGGCCGGAAACTACCCCTTGAGGTAACGCGGCGCCAGGCGAAAGCAAATGCGAACCGCGCGCAAGGGCTGCGAGTTTACCCCGGATCGAGCCAGACGCCCCAGATGCGAGCCCGCGCCGATGATCGAGCCCGAGCTCGGGTAGGCCCTACTCGAGGATGAACTTCCGTGGGTTCTCGGGGATCCCGTTTACGCGCACCTCGTAATGGAGGTGGGGCCCGGTCGAGCGCCCGGTGTTGCCGACGGCCGCCACGCGTCCTCCACGCTTGACGGTATCTCCGAGCTTGACGAAGAGCTCGGACAGGTGCCCGTAGCGGGTCTTCACCCCGTATCCGTGGTCGATGACGAGGACCTTGCCGTATCCGCCCTCTGTCCCGGCGAACACCACGGTTCCGTCGGACGGCGAATAAACCGGCTGCCCATGAGGGGTCGCGATGTCGAGGCCGCGGTGCATCATGCGCTCGGCGCTGTACGGATCGAGCCTCACTCCGAAGTCGGAGGTCACCCAGCCGCGCGTCGGCCAGAGGGATGGCGTCGAGGAGAGGAGGGACTTCTGGTCGTCGAAGTACTCTTGCAGCTCGCGGAGCGACGACTCCTGACGGGACGCCTCGTTCTCGAGGGTGGCGAGCCGCGCCGGAAGCGCGGAGAGGTTCTCCTGAGCCGCCGGCGCAGGGCCAGGAATGGAGGCCACGTCTGACTTCCCGACGGGACCAATGGCCAGGTTCCGCTCCGGATCCTGAAGCTGGGTCACTGCCGTGCGGAGCTTCGCGTCGAACCGCTCTACCCGGTCGAGCGTGGTCGAGATGTGGGCGACCTTCTCCTGGACGAGGAGGATTTGCGAACGGAGCTGCGCATTTTCTTCTTTGAGGACGCGGTTCTCGGATCCCACGCCAAGGAGCGACAGGTAGTGCCCGCCGGTCAGGAGCCCCACCAGGGCGAAGCCCCCCAGCGCGAGCGCCCCATTGCTCAGCCAGCGCCTCGGCAGATGGAACTTACGTACCGCCTGCGAGTGGTCGCTGACGACGATGACCGTGTATTGCTGGGTCTTCGGAGGCGCCGGCATCCCCTCACCGTCTGTCGGCTTCACGTGCATCCGCGCAAAGCTAAGGGCGGACGCGCAGCGCGGGAAGGCGCAGGTAGCCGCGGACCGCACGACAGGTCCACGGTTAGCACCTGCCCTTCCGAGGTGTCAACGAGAATGGCCCGCGCCGACTACCTCTCCCCACAGACGCTGACGTCGGCTATTTCGCTCTGCGGCGTGGCCGGGGTGGGGCCCCGATGGGCTTGCCCGGCGGGGCGGGGCGGCCTGCGCCCCCGGCGACTCAGTCCGCGTGGATCACGATCGCTCTGGGGCGTGGCCGGGGGGGGGCCCCGCCGGGCTTTGCCCGACGGGGCGGGGGCGGCCTGCGCCCCCGGCGACT
>JBGQLS010000451.1:0-5150 GCA_041500205.1 Anaeromyxobacteraceae bacterium
AGGGTTGCTGAGGGACGAGGTGCATTGGGCTCCCACGGGAAGCTGGGCTTGGGTACGGGCCGCCGCAAGCACGGGTTTGCGACGCCCGCTCCGGCGAGGCGACAAGGTTGCGAAGGCTCGACGCAGCGTGCCCGTCACACGCGGGGCGACCCCGCGCCCTTCGAGCCCTGATCTCGCCGCAGGCCCCCTTCGAAGGGTCGCGACGCTCGGGCAGCGGCAAGAAGGGACGATTCTTGCTAGACCAGGGCCAGACGGCTCTGGATGGATCGCGCTCTCGCCGCCAAGGCCTTGCTTCCGGAGCGTTCGAATTCTCGGAGGAACCGGCCGACGGAGGCGATGAGCGCGCGGTCGCGTCGTGCCAGCGTGGCCAGGCCGTCGAGCGCCCATGCCCTCACGAACTTCTGCGGGTGCGCCGCGTCTCGGAGCAGGATCTCCACGGCGCGCCTCCTCTCGGCACGCGTCCACGTGAAAAGCGGCAGGGCGCGCACGATCTGCAGCCGCACTTCCCATTTGTCGCTGTCGGCGAGCGCTCCGATGAACAGCCGCTTGTACGGCTCGACCCACTCCGGATGGTCTCGCGCAAGCTTCTCGAGGAGATCGAGCGCGCGCATGGACACGAGCCAGTCCTCGTCCATGGCAAGCGCGGCGAGCTCGGCCACGCGGGCCGGGCGCGCGCGGACGAGCGCGAGTGCCCCGCTCGAACGTGCGATCGAGCGGCGATCGCCTCCGCGCATCAGTACGCGCAACGAACGCAGACTCCCGTAGGCGAAGACCTGCTCGAGGAAGCGCGCGCGCCCCCCGGCGCCGCGTAGCCCGGTCTCCTCCACCACCGGCATGAGCGGCAGCCGGGTCATGAGGACCGCGGCGAATGCTCCGCGGCCGGTGCGCGCGAACTCACGCCCGTCCCAGACCGGCACGCCCTCCATGCCGCAGGAAGGTGAGTCCTTCTTGAGGACGTAGCCGGAGAGGTCGAGCCGCTCGAGCTCGGAGACCCGCTCCTCCGAGTAGCGGCGCATCGCTTCGGTGTGATCAGCTCCGCTCCCCGGGGCGACGAGCCGCAGCGCGCGACCCGCCCGCCGCAGCTGGATGGGTTCACGGGGGGTGCCGAGGCCGAGCTCGACCTCCGGGCAGACCGGGACCACGGTCACCACGCGCGCCAGGTCCCCCGCCACGAAGTCGTCCCGCTTGTGCCCGCCGTCGTACCGGACCTTCTGTCCGAGCAGGCAGGCGGAGACGCCGACCCGGATCGTCTCCTTCGCCGCCCTGCGGACCGGTCTCCCTGCCCCCGGCGCCTTCCCCTGCTTTCGCTGCCCGGTCACCGGCGCCGGCCTCCGAAGAGCGAGCCCAGGACGCCGCGCATGATCTCGCGTCCGAGCTGCGTCCCTGCCGCCCGCGCGGCGCTCTTGGCCATCGACTCGATCACGTCCATGGTCGCCTCCCCCGGATCGCGCGGCGCGCCGCGCGGGGAACGGCCGCTCGATCGGCCCGGGGGCGCGGGCGTCTGTGCCGCGAGAACGCGGGACCGGAGCTTCTCGTAGGCGGACTCGCGGTCGATAGGCTGCTCGTAGTGGCCGTAGACGGTGGACGCGCGCACGGTGGCTGCGCGCTCCTCGAGGGAGAGCGGCTGGAGCCGGCTGCGGGGCGGGAGCACGAGCGCGCGCTCCACCACGCCTGGCGTGCCTTGCTCGTCGAGGAAGGACACGAGCGCCTCGCCCACGGCGAGCTCCGAGATGGCCTGCGCGGCGTCGAAACCCGGGTTTGCCCGGAAGGTCTCCGCGGCCACGCGCACGGCCTTCTGGTCCCGGGGCGTGAACGCCCGCAGCGCGTGCTGAACGCGGTTCCCGAGCTGTCCCAGCACGGCGTCCGGCACGTCGAGGGGGTTCTGCGTGACGAAGTAGACGCCGACGCCCTTCGAGCGGACGAGCCGGACCACCTGCTCGATCCGCTCGAGGAGCGCCTTGGGCGCTCCGTCGAAGAGGAGGTGTGCCTCGTCGAAGAAGAAGACGAGCCGTGGCTTCTCCGGGTCGCCCACCTCCGGCAGCCGCTCGAAGAGCTCGGACATCATCCACAGGAGCAGCGTGGCATAGAGCTGCGGCGCGCGGACCAGCTCGTCGGCGGCGAGGACGTTCACCACGCCGCGGCCGCCGTCGCCCACCTGCATCAGGTCCTCGAGCTCGAGGGCCGGCTCGCCAAGTAGCTTGTCGCCGCCCTGCACCTCGAGCGCGAGGAGCGCGCGCTGGATCGCGCCCACGCTCGCCGCCGAGACGTTTCCGTACTGGCCGCGCAGCTCGGCCGCGCGATCGCCCACGTGCTGCACCATCGCGCGCAGATCCTTGAGGTCGAGGAGCAAGAGCCCGCCGTCGTCGGCGACCTTGAAGACGAGCTGCAGCACGCCCTCCTGCACGTCGTTCAAGCCGAGGACGCGAGCCAGCAGGAGCGGGCCCATGTCGGAGGGCGTGGTGCGCACGGGGTGTCCCTGCTTGCCGAAGACGTCCCAGAACACGACCGGGCAGCCCTCGTAGGAGAAGTCCTCGAGCCCGAGCTTCTTCGCGCGCTCCGACACCGGCGGCGCCGCCGCCCCGGGCCTCGCCAGGCCGGAGAGGTCGCCCTTCACGTCCGCCATGAAGACCGGCACGCCGAGCCTCGAGAAGCCCTCCGCCAGCACGCGGAGAGTCACCGTCTTCCCGGTGCCGGTGGCGCCCGCGACGAGCCCGTGACGGTTCGCCATGCGCGCGAGCACTGCGAGTTCCTCGCGCGCCTTCGCGACGGGGATCGAGAGCGGCGGACGGGCCATCGATGACTCCTCCCGGCCCTTTCTTAGCGCGCCCGCGTCCGCTCGTCGCGGGTTAACCTCCCGCCATGCGCGAAGGGCGGCACGAGCAGCGCGACGAGTTGACAGAGGAGCGAGTCTCGCCGCACGACCCGCGAGCCGTCCTCGAGGACCGTCGAGCAGCGCGCCAGGCGACAGCGGCGGGCCTCGAGCGCCGCGACGCGCGCATCGCGCTGGCGCGCCTGGGAGCGTTCGCGGCGCTCCTGGCCGTCGGCGTCGCTGCCCTCTGGCTCCATCGAGCGAGCCCGGCGTGGCTGGCCTTGCCTGGCGGCGGCTTCCTCGCCCTGGTGCTCCTGCACGACCGAACGCTGCGCGCGCTCGCCCGCGTTCGCCGCGCCATCGCCTTCCACGAGGCAGGCCTGGCGCGCCTCGACGAGCGCTGGGCGGGCACTGGCGACGGCGGCGAGCGGTACGCCTCCGACGATCACCCGTACGCGCGCGACCTCGACCTCTTCGGCAAGGGCTCTCTCTTCGAGCTCCTCTGCACCGCGCGGACGCGGCCCGGTGCCGACGCGCTCGCCGGCTGGCTTCTCGCGCCTGCCAGCGCGGCCGAGGTGCGGGCGCGGCAGCGCGCCGTGGCGGAGCTCGCGCCGCGTCTCGACCTGCGCGAGGAGCTGGCCGTGCTGGGCGAGGACGTGCGAGCCGACGTCCACCCCGAGCGGCTCGCCGCCTGGGCGGAGGCACCCAGGGTGCTCCCCGCCTGGCTCGTCCTCCCGGCGCTCGCGCTGGCCACCGCGACGATCGCCGCGCTCGTGCTCTGGCTCTCGGAGGCGCTGCACCCCGCCGCTTTCGCGCTCGCGGTCGCCGCCGAATGGGTGGTCGTCCGCGCCCTGCGCGATCGTGTGCGCGGCGTGCTGGGAGGCGTGGAGCGGCCCGGGGCCGAGCTCGAGCTCCTCTCGCAGCTGCTGGCGCGCCTCGAGCGCGAGCCGTTCCAGGACGAGCGCCTGCGCTCGCTGGGCGCCGCTCTGGGCGAGGGCCGCGAGGCCGCCTCGGCGCGCATCGGCGCGCTCGGGCGCATCATCGAGCGGGCCGGCTGGGCCGACAACCAGCTCTTCACCCCGATCGCCTTCCTGCTCCTCTGGCGCCTCCAGGCGGGCCTGGCCGTGGAGCGATGGCGCGCCGCGCACGGCCGCGCCATCCGCGCCTGGCTCGCCGCCGTGGCCGAGCTGGAGGCGCTCTCCTCGCTGGCCGCCCACGCGTTCCTCCACCCGCGCGATCCCTTCCCGGAAGTGGAGGGCAGCGATGAAGTGGGCAGCACCGCCGCCGTGTACGAAGGCGAAGCCCTGGGCCATCCGCTCTTGCCCCCGGAGCGCTGCATCCCGAACGACGTGCGGCTGGGGCCAGGTTCCCGGCTCTTGGTCGTGTCCGGCTCCAACATGTCCGGGAAGAGCACCCTGCTACGCACGGTCGGCGCGAACACCGTGCTCGCCCTCGCCGGCGCTCCCGTGCGCGCCCGGCGGCTTCGGCTCTCGCCGCTCCAGGCCGGCGCCACGCTCCGCATCCAGGACTCGCTCGCGGAGGGCCGCTCGCGCTTCTGGGCCGAGATCACGCGGCTGCGGGCACTCATGGACCTCTCGGCGAAGCAGCCCCCGGTACTCTTCCTGCTCGACGAGCTCCTCGCCGGAACCAACTCCCGCGATCGGCGCGTCGGGGCGGAGGCCCTGCTGCGCGCCCTCGTCGGCCGCGGCGCCATCGGCCTCGTCACCACCCACGACCTCGCGCTATCCGAGATCGCTTCGGCGCTGGGCGAAGCCGGCAACTGTCACTTCGAGGACGAGGTGCGCGGCGACCAGGTGATCTTCGACTACCGCCTGAGGCCTGGTGTCGTGACGCATTCCAACGCGCTCGCGCTAATGAGGGCGGTGGGGCTGGAGGTGTGAGGCGAGGAGGCGCGAGGGCCCCCTGGGCTGTCGGTTTGAACGCGATCCGATTCCGCGGGCTTGCAGGCACAGGGTTCGGAACAAGCTACACGAGCGTGATTGTGTCTCTGGCCACTCCGGCCGCCCGGAGTTCATGGTCTCCCTCGCCCCGCGCAGGGACTCCTGGCCGCGCTTGTCGCGGCGAACTCCTGGCCCCGTCGCGGCCAGGAGCAGGGGCGCAAGATCGCGACGGCTCGGCCGGCGCGATCGAAGATGGGAGACGAGACCGCGGCGGCTCTGCCGGCGGGGTCGACGGAGGGCCGGGGTGTGGGGCTGGCGTCCGAGGTTCGGCCCCCTCACCCTACCCTCTCCCCCGGTGGGCTCATGATTGATCACTTCTTCGCCCGGAGCGCGACGGCGAGGTCGTAGCCGGTCTCGTAGTCGATGAGTTTGCGCCAGCC
>JBGQLS010000452.1:0-5127 GCA_041500205.1 Anaeromyxobacteraceae bacterium
CCCCGCCCCGCCGGGCAAAGCCCATCGGGGCCCCACCCCGGCCACGCCGCAGAGCGATCGCATTTTTCGACAGGTCTTGAGTATCCGTGAACGCACCCCCGCCCCGCACTGTGCCACGCGCGCCGCCGCCTAATCGGCCGAGCGAGCGCCGAGCGGATCGGCGGAAGACGCGATCGGGCACGTGCCGCCAGGTGGCAGAGAACGCAGGTTCTCCGCTGCGGCAAAACGGTTCGCGTTCCGGGCCACTCTCGGGCAGCGAGACGGAACGCCGCAGCCCCGTTCTCACCCGCGCGGGAGCCAAGCGCAGAGGAAGGCTCGCGATGGATCGAAATGCCACCATCCTCGTCGTCGAGGACGACGCGGCGACACGCTCCGCGCTCTGCGAGTACCTCGCGACGGCGGGGTACCGCGTCCGGACCGCGGCCAGCGGCGGCGAGGGCCTGGCAGCCCTGCAAGGCTCTCACGACGTCGACGCGGTCCTGCTCGACCTCGTCATGCCGGACATGGATGGGTTCGAGCTCTTGCGCCGGCACCGCGAGGCGGAGGGGCGCGCCGCCGTGGTCGTCCTTTCGGCCCTTTCGGAGGCCGAGAGCGTCGTGAAGGCGATGAAGTTTGGCGCCGCCGACTACTTGCCGAAACCGTTCGACCCGTCGGAGCTCGACCTCGTGCTCCGCCGCGCGCTCGAGATTCACGCCCCCTCCATGGCCGGTCCGAGGCCGGCGCGAGACGCCGCCACGCCCGAGGCCGACGGTGGTGGAGGTGGTGGAGCGGTCACGCTGTCGGCCCCCATGGAGCGCGTGTGGGCGCTCGCGCAGCGCGTCGCCGACACCGACGTCCCGGTGCTGCTGGTGGGCGAGAGCGGAGTCGGCAAGGACGTGGTTGCGCGCAGGATCCACGCGGCGAGCCATCGCGCTGAGCGGCCCTTCGTGAAGATCAATTGCGCCGCGCTGCCGGCCGAGCTGCTGGAGAGCGAACTGTTCGGACACGAGAAGGGGGCGTTCACGGGAGCGCACGCGGAGAAGCCGGGCAAGTTCGAGCTGGCGGACCAGGGAACGATCTTCCTCGATGAGATCGGCGAGATGGACCCACGTCTGCAGGCGAAGCTCCTCCAGGTGCTGCAGGACGAGGAGTTCTATCGCGTGGGGGGCAAGCGCTCTCTTCGCGTGGACGCGCGCGTGGTGGTCGCGACCAACCGCGACCTCGAGACCGAGATCGCGAATGGCAGCTTCCGCGAGGACCTCTACTACCGGCTCAACGTGGTCACGATTCGTGTGCCGCCGCTGCGCGAGCGCAAGGAGGACATCGACCCGCTCGTCCAGCATTTCGTCCAGAAGTACTTGCGGCGCTACAAGGGCGGCCTCGAGCGCGTCCCCGACGAGGTCATGGAGCGCTTCCACGCCTACGACTGGCCAGGCAACGTACGCGAGCTCGAGAACCTGGTGCGGCGGCTGGTCGTGCTGAAGGAGCCCTCGATGGTGCTCGGCGAGCTCACGCCCTCGCGGCCAGGGTCCGTGCTGAGGGCGGCCGGCGGCGTGAACAGCGCCGTCAACGCCGCCGTCCGCGACCCACCGGTTGCGCTGCACGCGCCCCTGCCCGACGACGCCCCGCTCAAGGAGGTCGGCAAGCGGGCTGCTCGCATCGCCGAGCGCGAAGCCATCCTGCGCGCGCTGATGCGGACCGGCTGGAACAAGCGGAAGGCCGCCAAGCGCTTGCAGGTCAGCTACAAGGCGCTGCTCTACAAGATCAAGGATTGCGAGATCGTCGATCCGCGCAACGCGGCGATGATCGACTGACGCCCCGACCCGGCGGTCGTAGACCGGCCAACCATGCGCCGGCGCGGGTTGTGGGATCCGGTCCGGAAATAGAACGACCGCGAATTCTAGGCTTCTCCTGAAGCCCGAAGCCTGAGGCCCGAAGCCCAGGGCGCTAATCTAAGTGAGCAGTATTGGGCTTCGCCCGCGTCCAGGAGGGCGCGCCCGTCAGGGCCACGCCTCCGGCATCTACGCGGCGCCGAGTCGTTTTCCCTGGCCGGCTGGCTGCTACCGCGCCGCGCGCGTCGTCGTCACCTCGCCCGCGCCGCGCGCCGGCTCCCCGTCCTGTGCCGGTGCCGCCACGCGCCCGCTCACGAGGAAGAGCGTCGTCCCGAGCGCGAGCAGCACCACGGGCTCGACGAAAGGTCCGGGGAAGAGGTGGCAGATCCCCCAGCCCACCGCGAAGAGCCCGCCCGTCCAAGCAGCCACCCTGATCATGCCCGCCCCCTCTCGCGCGACCGCCACGACTCCAAGCTCATGCCGCGAGGGCTGCGGAGCAACGCCGTGGGCAGGACCAACGCGAGGAAGCGAGAGCGCCTGGAACGGAAACCCTTTTCACCGTCGGTCGGCCGCTGCGGTAGCGCTCGAGCCCCGAGCGCGTCTCCGTTTGCGTCCATTCGAGGCGCGCGCACGGTCCTGCCTGCCCGCGGGGGTCGCTGGCATGCAGCGTGCGTACGGGACCGCCGACTGGGCGGGGCTCGACCAGAACGGGTCCGCGCAATTCGCCCAGAGGAGGCGAACAGACCATGCGACGAACGAGCTTCCTGCTGTCGCTCCTCGCCCTTGCGTGCGCCGGCGCGAGCAAGAGCGAGCGCGTCGTCACGCGACCGGCTTCGGAGTACCGCATCGGCCGCGAGGACGTCCTCGAGATCGTCGTCTGGCACGAGCCCGAGCTGTCCCGGCTCATGCCGGTCCGCCCCGACGGCTTCATCGCTCTTCCCCTGGTGGGAGAGATCGAGGCGGCCGGCAAGACGCCGTCCGAGCTGCGGCAATCGCTCGTCAAGGCCTTTGGCCCCTACGTGAAGGACGCCTCGGTGGCCGTCCTGGTCCGCGAGATCAACGGCCCGCGCTTCTCGGTCATGGGCGAGGTCGCCCATGCCGGTACCTTCCCCCTGCGCGGTGCGGTCTCCGTCACGCAGGCGCTCGCCACGGCGGGGGGGCTGGGCGAGTTCGCGGGGAGTCAGGTCGTCTGGATCCGCCAGAAGGCTGACGGGAAGACGGAGAGAGTGAAGCTGTCGGTGAAGGAGCTGGTGCAGGGGGAGACGGAGGGCGCGCTGTGGCTGGCTGCCGGCGACGTCCTGTACGTGCCCTGACGGCCGCGTCGATCGTGCCGGGAGACTAGACCGGATGACGCGCGCCAGGCGGGCGGGGGTACGAGGGAGGTGGTCCACCTCCCTCGGTGGCGGGAAGGTCCAGGCCCTGTCGGGCAAGTGGGCAGGGCCTGGGCCTTCCCCTGGATCACTAGTAGTGAATGTCACGGATGGGCGAACTGGCTCGCGAGGCGCGGGGGACGGGGCCAGCGGGGAGCGCCCGGGGCCTTCTACCGGGGCCCCGTGGCGGAGGCGGGTGATGGGTACGCGTCGGCGAGCGAGCAGGGCAGCGGTGGTGGCCGCGGTCCTCTGCGCCGGCGCGCGGTCGGCGGCGAGTGTGCAGGTGGAACCCATTGCCCGTCTCAGTCTGGAGGGCGGCTACGACTCGAACGTGCTCTACGACGGCCGGGGCGGGGACAACCTGGGCCGCGTCTCGCCCGACGTCGGCTTCCGCCTGCGCGACCACACCTGGGGGCTAGCGGCGGAGGCTGGCGGCGACCTCCTCATGTACGAGCAGCGCCGGAGCACGCCCGTGTGGAACCAGCGTGGCCGATTCGAGCTCCGGGCGCGGCTCGACCCGCGCCTCACCCTGGAGAGCGACCTCTCGGGCACCTACTCTCCCGACCCCATAGGGCTCGCCAAGCTGGGCATCTTCGGGCGCGTCGGCGCGGCGCTGATCGGGAACGGCTCGGCGCGCATGACCTGGCGCCTCGACCACGACTGGCGGCTGGCGGGGACGGTCGCCGAGCACGTGGTCCGCTTCGACGACGGCACCGGCGCGGCGTCCCACAACCCCGGGATCGAGGCGACGAAGGCGGTTCACGAGCGGCTCGAGGTGGGCGGCGCCTACCGGGTCGACGTCTTTCAAGGGTTCGGTCCTGGCTCCGAGGACGCGCTCGCGCACGAGTTACACGCGGTCGCCCGCTATCGGTGGACGCGCCACGTCACGCTGGAGGCGGAGGCAGGGCCCGCCCTGTGGAGCTCGAGCACCAGCTCGGGGCTCCAGGTCTTTCCGGAAGCGACCGTGCAACTCCTCGCCACCGGCCGCAGGGGCGATGACCTGCGCTTCACCCTCAGGCACGGTGTCGGCCTCGGCAACCTCGTCACCCCCGGGTTGTTCGACGCTGCCGAAGCCGCATTCACGGTACGGCTGGGCCGGTCCTTTCTGGCGCACGCGGACGGAGGTCTCTGGCGGAGCGGCGAGATCCCCTGGGGGGCCGCCGGCGTGCTCGGCTACGGCGTGGAAGGCGAGCTCGCCTGGCTCATGGGCAGTGGCGTGAGGCTCGGCCTCGCCCTGTCTCGGTTCGCGCGCGCCGACACGACCGTCACCACATTCAACCGCAACATCGTGGGGCTCCGCCTCGGCTGGGAGTTCCGGCGGCGGCAGGGGAGGGATTGATGGAACGTACATATACGTTTCGCGAGATGCTCGAGGCGCTCAACCGGAGGCGTCGGCTCGTCTTCGGTGTCGCCGCGGTCGTGTTGCTCGCGTCGGCCGCGGTCATCGTCCTCCTCCCGCCCGAGTATCGGGCGGAGTCGGTGATGCAGATCGAGCCTCACCTGGTGCCGGCGGACTACCTTCCGACCTCGGTGACGTCCTTCGAGGAGCGCATGCGTACCTTGAAGCACGGCCTCCTGGCCCGACCGGTGCTGGAGCGGGTCCTGAAAGAGACGGACTTCTACCCTGACTGGAAGCGCGAGCCCGACGAGGCCATCGAGCGACTGCGGCGGAACGTCGAGGTGCGGCTCGAGGGCGAGGTCGCAGGCGGGCCGCCCTCGCTCCTGTTCGTCGTGGAAGTCCGCGGCAAGGATCGGGACAAGGTGGCCAGGGCCGCCGACCTCATCCCGCGCACCTATGCCGACTTGACGCGCCAGGTCTTCCAGTCTCAGGCGCGCAACCTCCGCGACACGCTGGCGAGGCAGCTCGAAGATCTCTCCCGCCGCCTGACCACCGAAGAGGAGAAGCTCGTCGCCTTCAAGGGCCAGCACGCGACGGAGGTGCCCGA
>JBGQLS010000453.1:0-5115 GCA_041500205.1 Anaeromyxobacteraceae bacterium
GAAGTCGAGGACGAACGGGCCAAGTCCGTACTGCACTGGCACGCTGCCAGAATGCGCGGGAGGTCCGTCATGGCGTTCTCGACGCTTCGGGCGTCCCCGAGCCTCCCTCACCCCAACCCTCTCCCTCGCGGAGGGAGAGGGAGACAGGATCCCTTTGGCCTCCCCACTGGTGGAGTGTTCTTAGCCGGCTGCCGCGCTCTTGAAGCCGTCGAACCTACTTGTGACTAATGCCCAGGGCAGAGCCGTCGGGGCCCCACCCTGGCTAAGAAGCCGAAGGCATCTTTCGACAGGTCTTGATTCCCCGGATCGAGATTCCCCGGATCGAGGCACGGTCGAGCGGACGAGCGCTTGCCAGGCGACCGCCGCGATCCCGGGGAGGCCGAAGGCGGGCCGGGCTACCTCATTGTGCCGGCGTCAGAAAACGCTTATTGAGCACGTCTGTGCCTACTTCAAGCCGCAGCCTCATCGCTTGCCTCGCCGCCTTCTCCATGCTCGTCGCGGCCGCGTGCCGGGGGGGCACCGGACCTCAGGCACGGACCCGCCCCCCGCCCATGGTCACGGCCGCGACGGTGCAGGTGCGAGACGTTCCGGTCGAGGTCCGGGCCCCGGTGGACCTGCGCCCGCTCGCGCAGGCCGACGTCGGCGCGAAGACCATCGGCTACCTCGACGCGGTCCTGGTCGATCGCGGCGACAAGGTGAAGAAGGGGCAGCTCCTCGCGCTGGTCCGCCCCTCGGACCTCCCGGATCAGCTGGCCGCCGCGCGCGGCACGCTCTCGCAGGTGCAGGCCGCGGTCGTGCTCGCCCGCGCCAACAAGGAGCGGGCCGACCGGCTCGCCCCGTCGGGCGTGGTCTCGCAGCAGGATCTGCAGCAGGCGGCGAACGCGCTCGCCGGCGCCGAGGCCACCCTCGCCGCCGCCCAGGCGAACGTGGGGGCGCTGGCAACGCGGCTGGGCGAGACCCGCATCGAGTCCCCGCTCGACGGGGTCGTCTCCCAGCGCCGGCTCGACCCCGGCGCGCTGGTCGGACCCGCGAGCGGCACGAGCAGCATCGTGACCGTGGAGCGCGTCGACGTGGTGCGCGTCTTCATCCCGGTGAACGAGCGCGAGGTCGGGAACCTGCGCGTAGGTCAGGACGCGCACGTGGAGCTGGACGCGTTTCCCGACCGGAGCTACGTGGGAAAGGTGGTCCGGATCTCTCCGGCCTTCGATCCGGTGGCGCGCACGCTCGACGCCGAGGTGCACGTGAGGAACCCGGGCGAGCTGCGCTCCGGCATGTACGGGCGCGCCGCCATCGTCACCGCGGTCCACCACGACGCGGTGGTGGTCGCCGCGAGCGCGGTGCAGGTCACGAATGACGTGCGCGTCGTGTACGTGCTGCGCGGCGACAAGGTGAAGCGCACCGAGATCCAGGTGGGCGTGGACGGCGGGAACTTGCTCGAGGTCACGAGCGGCTTGTCGCGGGCGGACGAGATCGTGACCGCCGGCACGGACGCGCTCTCGGACGGCGTGGTGGTTCGCGCGCAGAGGAACGTCGACCCGTACACCGGAGCGCTCACGACGACGGCGCCCGGCGCGCCCGCCCCCCCTCCCGCCCGCTAGACGAAGCGAGGAGCTCGCCTCATGTGGCTGACCCGGCTCGCGCTGCGCAACCCCGTCTTCATCCTGATGATGTCGCTCATGGTCGTGGTCCTCGGGTGGGTGTCCCTGCGGCGCCTCTCGGTCGACCTCTTTCCCACCATCGACATCCCCGTCGTCCGCGTGGCGACCTTCTACACGGGCGCGGGACCCATCGACATCGAGAAGTCGATCACGGTGCCCATCGAGCGCGCCGTCTCGGCTTCACCAGGCGTCGATCGCGTCGAGAGCGTCTCGAAGCAGGGCTTCTCCTCGGTGTCGGTGTGGTTCCAGTACGGGACCAACCTCGACAACGCCCAGTTCGAGGTCTCGCAGCGCGTGGCGCAGATCCTGAACACGCTGCCACCCGGGATCCAGCAGCCGTTCGTGATCAAGGTGGACGTCTCCAACATCCCGGTGGTGCAGGTGGCGATGGGCGCGGAGGGGCTCGACGAGAAGCAGCTCTACGACCTCGCCTACAACGTCATCGAGCCGCAGCTGGAGCGCATCCCGGGCGTGGCCAGCGCCAACGTGGGCGGCGGGAAGATCCGCGAGATCGAGGTGAAGGTGAAGCGGGACGCGCTGCGCGCGCGCGGGCTCGGCGTGCTCGACGTCGTGAGCAAGGTGCGCACCTCGAACCTGCTCCTGCCCTCGGGGAACCTGAGATCGGGCGATCGCGACTACAACGTCTTCTCGAACACGCAGTTCGGGGAGGCCCGGCCGCTGCGCGACCTCATCCTCCGCCCGGCGTCGGCGGCGCGGGGCGGCGAGCTGTCCGCGCCGGTGCGGCTCTCCGACGTGGCCGAGGTCGAGGACGGCGCGCAGGACCAGACCGAGGTCGTCCGGATCAACGGCCAGCGGGGCGTCTACTTCCGCGTCCTCAAGCAGCCGGGCGCGAACACGGTGGCGGTGGTGGATTCGGTGCGGAAGGCGCTCCCCAACCTGCGCGGCGTCCCGTCGAACGTGAACCTCGCCATCTCCTTCGACCAGTCCTCCTACATCCGGGCCGCCATCTCCTCGCTCGAGCACGAGGCCGTCTGGGGCGGACTCCTCGCCATCTTCGTCATCCTCGTCTTCCTCGTCTCCTTCTCGGCGACCGGGATCATCGCGGTGGCCATCCCTCTCTCGATCGTGGCGACCTTCGTCCTGCTCTACTTCACCGGGCAGACGCTCAACGTGTTCACGCTGGGCGGCCTCGCGCTGGGCGTGGGACGGCTCGTCGACGACTCCATCGTCGAGCTGGAGAACATCCACCGGCACCTCGCGATGGGCCAGGACCGCCGCTCGGCGGTCCTGAACGCCGCCCAGGAGGTGGCGATGCCCATCTTCGTCTCGACCGTGACCACCATCGTCGTCTTCTTCCCGGTGGTGTTCCTGGCGGGCGTGGCGAAGAACCTCTTCATGCCGCTGGCGCTCACCATCGCGTTCTCGCTCGTCATGAGCTTCTTCGTCTCGCGCACGGTCACCCCGCTCCTCTGCCTCAAGTATCTGAAGTCCGAGGGGCACGAGGCCTCGGCGCGCGGACTGGGCGGCCTCGTCACGCGGCAGCTCGAGCGGCTCGACGAGGCCTATGCCCGCTCGCTGGGGTGGGTGCTGCGGCACCGCGCCCTCGTCATCACCTCCATCCTGCTCGCCTTCGCGGGCTCCCTCCTCCTCGGCAAGCGCATCGGCACCGAGTTCTTCCCCGACACCGACGAGAGCCAGTTCCAGGTCATCTACAAGTCGCCCATCGGGACCCGGGTCGAGATGACGGAGCAGGTGACCGAGCGCATCGAACAGGGCGTCCTGAAGGCGCTCGGGGGCGAGAAGGCGACGGGCGGAGGCCCCATCTTCACGACGCTCCTGTCGGACACCGGCCTGCCGCTCGGGCGCACCGCGCTCTTCACGGCCAACACGGGCCCGCACTCGGGCAACCTGGGCGTGAACCTCGTCCCGTACAGCCAGCGCGGCATCACCGACGTCGACGCTACCGAGAAGGTGCGCCAGGCGCTGCGCGACACGCTGGCCGGCACGCAGGTCTACTACTTCATCGGCGGCATCGTGAAGCGCGTCCTCAACTTCGGGTCGGCCGCGCCCATCGACGTCGAGATCGTCGGCTACGACCTCGACGCGGGCGGGGAGTATGCGAAGCGGCTCATGGGCAAGCTGCGGAACCTCTCGGACGGGGACGGCAAGCCGCCCATCACGGACCTCCAGATCTCGCGCGAGGAGAACTACCCGCAGCTCGACGTGGTGGTGGATCGCGAGAAGGCCGGCGTCCTCGGCCTCACCGAGGAGCAGGTGGCGCAGACGGTGCTCACCTCGCTCGTCGGCTCGAACCAGTTCCAGCCCATCCCCTTCACCGACGCGAAGACCGGCAACCAGTACTACATCAACGTGCGCCTGGACGACCGTTTCCGGCGCCACGTCGACGACCTCTCCGAGATCTTCCTGCGGGCGCCCACCGGGCAGATCGTGTCGCTCGCCAACATCGCCCAGGTGCGCCGCAACTCCGGCCCCGTCATCATCAGCCGCAAGTACCTGCAGCGCATCGTCGACGTGACCGCGAACGTGGCGCCCGGCAAGGACCTCGGAACCGCGAGCGCCGCGGTGCAGAAGGTCATCGACGAGAACCCGCCGCCGGACGGTTTCACCGCGCAGATGGGCGGGCAGACGCAAGCGCAGCGCGAGGCCTTCGCCGGCCTGGGGTTCGCGGCGCTCATGGCCATCGCGCTCGTCTACATGATCCTCGCCTCCCAGTTCCGATCGCTCATCGACCCGCTCGTCATCATGTTCTCGGTGCCGCTCGGCGTCACGGGCGTCCTCATCATGCTGTACCTCACCCGCACCTCGCTCTCGGTGAACAGCGGCATGGGGATCATCATGATGGTCGGGATCGTCGTCTCGAACGGCGTCCTCCTGGTCGACTTCGCCCGCGTGCTGCGCGGCCGCGGGCAGCCCCTCATCGAGGCCACCGTCCAGGCGGGCAAGACGCGCCTCCGCCCCATCCTCATGACCACCATCGCCACCATCGTCGGCCTCATCCCCATGGCGCTCGGCTTCGGGGAAGGGAGCGAGACCAACCTGCCGCTCGCACGCGCCGTCATCGGCGGGCTCACCGTCTCGACGTTCTTCACGCTCTTCCTCATCCCGGCGCTCTACACGCTCCTCGAGCGGTTCTCGCCCCGGCACCCGGAGCAGGGTGAGCAAGCGGAGAGCGCGACGTGACCGCTCAGACTCGGCGTTCGCCGTCTTCGGCGCTGGCAGACGTGGTCCGGAGACGAGTCAGCGCGGTTTCCTGGCTTGCTGCGCGCTCGACGGCGAGCCGGCGGCTGTCGCGGGCCGTGGCGCTGGCCGCCCTCGTCCCGGCGCTCGCCCTGGCCCAGGCTCCCCCAGGATCGCCTGCGCGGACAGGCCCCGAGCGCGTGACGTTCGCGGAGGCGATGCGGCGCGCCGCGGCCCAGGCGACCAACGCGGCCATCGCCCTGGAGGAGGTGCGCCGGGCGGAGGCCCTGCTCTTCGA
>JBGQLS010000454.1:0-5105 GCA_041500205.1 Anaeromyxobacteraceae bacterium
CCGCACCCGCCATCCAGATCACGAGGACCAGAATCGGAACGAGCGAGAAGAGCGTGTAAAAGGCGAGCGCCGCGCCCTGCGTCAGCGCATCGTGCGCGTCCCATTTGGTGAACGTCTCGCGGAGAAGCTTCCCGATCTCAACGACCGGCCCGACCAACTTGCTCCTGCGAACAGCCGACATCACCCTTGTCTCAGATCTGCCGTCCGCTCTTCTTGAGCACGCGGCTTCGCGGTCTTCCGCGCCAGCTTGGCTTTCTTCACGGGTCCAGTGTAGGCCGCCTCAGTGTGATTGAGGTCACTTCTGATTTCGTTTTCACCTCTCAATGCCAGCGGAACAAACGATTGGAAGCGGCTCGGCAAAGCGCACATGCTCACTCTGACTCGGTCCTGCAAACACGTCCGCAGTAGAAAGGGAAAACCATGGGAACCATCCTCCTAGTTCTTCTAGTCCTTTTTCTTCTCGGTGGCGGCGGATTCTGGTACCGCGGCAGGCGGCGGGCCTAAACGGAGCGACACCCCATTGCAGAAAGGCGAGGGTTTATGAATCGAGACGAACTGCAAGGCAAGAAAGAGAACGTCAAAGGCCGCATCAAGGAAGCCGTGGGCGCACTGACGGGTAACAAGGACCTCGAATCTGAAGGCGCCAACGAGCGCGCAGAAGGTGTGGCTCAGGAACAGATCGGGAGGGCCAGTCGCAAAGTGGGAGAAGCGATCGAGAATCTCGGTCGGAAGATCAAGGGCTAAGGAGAAACCCAATTCGCCTCGAAAGGGAGTGTGGAGACAATGGCAGTCGCAAAGGTCACCGAGATCACGTCTTCGTCAACCAAGAGTTTCGAGGACGCCGTTCGCGCCGGGATCGCGCGCGCTCACAAGACACTGGACAACATCAAGAGCGCCTGGATCCAGGAACAGAAGCTGAAGATCGAGCGCGGGAAGATCACCGAGTATCGCGTGAACATGAAGGTGACATTCATCCTCAAGGATTAACTGGGCCCGGAGATCATCGCCACTCCGAGTCGCACCACCCGTCAATGCCGCCGAACAGCTGACGGTTTAGCGGCGACCGCACCGTCGCGGTGCGACATGGATTCAAAAAGAGAAGAAAGGACACGGAGCAACTATGAACCGGAAAGGAACCCTGCTAGCAAGCATCGCGCTGGCAACGGTGGCAGCGGTTGCTGCCGGGCAACAGCAGCCCGCCAACGGTTGCAACGCAGCGCCCTCATGCCGCGCGAACGGTTTTTCGACGCTGACAGGAAATGCGGGAGGCCATGTGCTGATGTCCTTCGGTGTTGCCTGGCATCCTGGCTTTCATGTGGGCCTCGTCAACCGGCCGAGCCCGCCTTTCGGAGCTGAGGAGAACGGCGATCAGCGCTTCCACTTGCACACCCCGCCGCTCTTGCCGCCGCCGTTTCTGGCTGCGCCCGGGCTGACGCCACCCGCGTCCGATTCCGAAACGCACGAGGACGAAAGATCCGGCCACTAGGGCGTTCCTTTCTAGTACCTCTTTTCGTGGAGCGGGCGGTCAAGAGCTGCTTGCCGAATTCTCCGTACCGGGCTCGATGACGGCCCCTGTCTGCGAACCATTGACGCTCTGGACGTATGCCTGAGCCGCAGTCGCTGCGGGCATGCCTCGAGCTGGGTCCATGCCGAGGGCCTGAAGCGTTTCGGTGACCCAGGGAGGGCTCACGACGTTTACGCGAATGCCCCGCGGCGCCTCGAGGGCCGCTGCCCGCGCAAAGCCTTCGATGGCTGCATTGACGAGACTGATCGCCCCACTCCCGACCATTGGGGTACGAGCAAGAATCCCGCTTGTGAGCGTGAAGGAACCCTTCTCGCGAACTGATGGGAAACCGAGCCGGACAAGGTTGACTTGGCCCATCAGCTTGTTGGCCACCGAGAAAGCGAAATCGGCATCCGTAAGGTCGGCAAAGGGCGCGAACTTGGCCTGGCCCGCCGCGCTCACGACGGCGTCAACCGCGCCGACCTGCCGATACATCGCTGCGATCGACGCAGGACTAACGAGGTCCACCGTCACGGCTGTCCTACGGAAGCTCACCGGCACGACCTCGTGGTGCCCTTCGAGAGCCGCCACTACGGCGCGCCCGATCGTACCCGTCCCGCCAACCACCAGAACGCGCATACGCCGAGTCCTCCTGCCAGGAGCCTACCAGTGCTGCCTAACGAGAGAGTTTGGGGTCGACGCTTCTGGACAAGGCGGCAGCGCGCTCGCCTTGAGATCCCGCGGCAAGCAGGCGACCTCCTGTCAGCTCTTGGCCCTCCCTTGCACGGTGCACTACACTTGACTTGGTCCGACGAGAAGAAATGACTGAAATCGCGCCCAGGATTGCAGTGGATGAAAAGGTCCGGTTTGGAAAGCCGGTCATCGCTGACACGCGTGTGCCCGTAAACCTCGTCGTCGGAAAGCTGGCCGGCGGGATGACCGTGGAGCAGGTCATGGAGGAATACGAGCTAGCCCGTGAGGACGTCCTCGCTGCGCTTTCCTACGCCGCGCATGCACTCGGCCGCGAGCAGGTTCACTGATGTCTGCAGACACGCTGTTAGACACGGCTCTCAAGCTGCCCGCCGCCGACCGAGCTCGCATCGCTGCCGAGCTGATCGCGAGCCTGGATGGTGAGCCCGAAGCTGGCGCCGAAGCAGCCTGGTTGGTGGAGATCGATCAGCGAATCAAAGACGTCGACGAGGGTCGCGTTCAGCTCCGCGACTGGAGTGATGTCAAGGCAGACGTTCAGGATGCGCTTCGACGGAAGTGAACCCCGGCGTAAGGGTCCACCCGGACGCCGGAGCCGAGCTCCGCGAGGCTGCACGGTGGTACGAACGAGCGCTATCCGGCCTTGGTCAGGAGTTCCAGGAAGAAGTTGAAAGGGTCGTCGAGCTAGCAGCCCAACGCCGGCTGCCGGGCGCTTCGATCGAGACCAAGAGCGGTCGGCCTCTCCGTAAGGCCCTGCTCAAGCGCTTTCCATATGCCGTGTACTTCGAACTTCGCGACGACGGCTGCGTCGTGTGGGCCGTTGCCCACGGCCGGCGCCGGCCTGGCTACTGGAAAGGCCGACTCTGAGGCGCCGGCCACTGCGTCAGCAGGTCCGGAACGAACAGTAGCGACGGGTAGCGACATTCATCCCTCTCGCGAATGCCTCATGATCGCCCGCCGCTTCCCCGTCTTCTTCTGCTTCCCCTTCTGAGCACGCGGCTTCACGGCCTTCCGAGCAGGCTTGGCTTTCTTCATGGGCTGAGTGTAAGCCGCGCTCGACCGATGGAGCTTCTCGAAGAGACGACTTTCGTGCCTGCCCCGGTCCGCAGCGTGAGAAGTCTCCCAGTGGGGAGGAGGCTCGCGCTGCGGGAGCGAGAGTGAACGAGGGACCAGGCGCGCGGTCGAGCCCGCAACCGGGCGAGCCGCAAGCCGGTGCGCCCGCAGGCGTAGGTCCGGAGTGAGCGGAAGCGACGGGCCCTCGGGCGCTCGACTGCCGTTGCGCCAGAGGCCGGGACTACGGTAGCTTGAACGCCAGTTGCCCCTCAAAAAACCCCTCGCTGCCCTCGCGCTCTGCGCCTTTTCGGCCGCGCTCGCTGCCCGTCCCTTCCCGATCCCGAAGCCTCACTACAAGGCCCTCTGCGTGGTCGACAGCAAGAGTCGTGTCCACTGCGCGCGTCTCGAGGACTTGAACCGCCTGCTCTCTCCCGAGCAGGTCGCGGAGCTTCAGCAGCTCATCGATGATTTGTTCCCGCAGCTCGCTCGGAAGAAGGCCCGGAACACTCTCGTCAGTTGCGGCCACGGCGATTGGATCAAGACCGATCTGACGGTCCCGCCTTCCACCGCAGCGCCCCAGCGCGGCGTGCTCGGCCCGGGGAAGCCCCCGCCGTTGTTTCCCAGCATTGCGCAGGGGCAGAGCCTGGTCTCCCAATGCCGGACCTCGGTTCAAAATGATTTCGATCGCGCAGTCAGCGCCGCGGGCGGGAGCCGCAGCCAGTTCGTCGCCGACACCGTGGCTCAAATGGACGCGGCCGCCGCAAATTGCCAGGAATCCTCGAGCCCGGTCGCCATGGCTACTCCGGCCTCCCGCTGGGTGGACGCCAAGACGCGATACGACACGGCCGCGCAAGCGGTCGAGGCGAAGTTCAAACCGCCCGAAAATATTGCGGACTGGAGCAGCGAAGGCATATGGGCATATGCCGTGTGGAACACGTCGGACACCATCAAGGCGGGTCTCGAGAAAGCCTTCACATACGCCTACCTCAAGTACGCCGAGGACCACGATTTCATCAACCTCGAGCAGACTCAGAACCTCATAGTGGAAATACTCAATTCGCTTGCGCAAGGCCTCGAAGACCTTTTCAAGAAGTCGCAACCCCCTCGCCCTCCAGACCCACCGCTCGGTCCGCCCCCGGCACCAGCAGTCACGAAAGCGCCCATCGACGTCACAACTCTGTGCTTCGGAGAGGACTGCAAGCCGTCCTGCTCGGAGCTCGAGAAGCGGTGGAACATGTTCAAGGCCTCCTGCGAGATGTCCGGATGGCAGGCGTTCTCCTGCCAGGCATTCCTGGCCGCGGCCAACCACTGCGTCGATCCGCGGTTGATCAATCCGGGCCCTGATGGCGACATGACGTGCCCCTCGCGCGCGCGGCTGGACAAGTGGGGAAGGGCGAAGCTCGCGTGGGTCGCGCAGTGCAAGAAGCGCAAATGGATCATGACCCCCACGGATCGCGGCGAATACCTGTGCGTGGCGCCGAACTTCGGCGCCGTCCCCCCGCGGTTCGATCCCTGTAACGACCCGCGGGTTCTGACGAGCCCGGATCAGTGCGGCGGCCCCAACCCGGGCAACGCGCCGAAACCGCCTCGCCCCGTGCCCCAACCAGATCCCCATCGCCCGGGTTAGTCGGACAAACTAGCCAAGCAAAGCGACCCGGGGTGATGGGGATGGGGTCATGGGGGTCATGGGGGTCAGGCGTGAATAGAGGTATTACTCCAGCGGTCGCTCAGAATTTGTCGAGACTTCCCAGTCCTATTTCGACACGGTCACGTCGAACGTGTAGTCCCCCGTCGGAGTGCAGTAGACGCCTCCCTTGCCGTCCGGGCCAGGGCAGTTTCC
>JBGQLS010000455.1:0-5102 GCA_041500205.1 Anaeromyxobacteraceae bacterium
CAGAGCATTACTCCCTCGCCCCCACCGGGGGAGAGGGCCGGGGTGAGGGGGCCGCACGCTCACGTCAACGAGGCTGTCGAGTTCGTTTCAGCAAAGCCCGCGAGAAAAAGCTCGAATGACCGGTGCATGTCACGTTTGCTGAGCTATTATCATTTCGCTAATCGTTTCTTGTATCGTTTCAATAGCGATGGCGATGGAGAACAGCTTGCGGGGGTCCGCCAGGCTCGAAGACCTGCTCGAGGAGCTCGCACGCATGCGCGTCGCACGACCGCCGGCGCTACAGGCGACGCTCGGGATCTCGCCGCCGACGCTCTCCCGTCTGGTGGCGACCGCCGGAGAACACATCTGTCGGATGGGCCGGGGACGCGCGACGCAGTACGCGCGGACGAGGTCGATAGAGCGGCTCGGGCGCCGCCTGCCGGTGTTCAAGGTGAGCCAGTCGGGCGAGGCGACCGCCTCTGGGACGCTGCACCTGCTCTGGGAAGGGCAGCACTGGTGGGAGCGGCCCGGAGCGGGTGAACTGTTCACCGGCCTGCCGCCCGCGCTCGCCGACATGGCGCCACAGGGTTACCTTGGGCACGGCTTCGCGGCCCGCTTTCCGGACCTTCGTCTTCCGCAGCGCATCACGGACTGGTCGGACGACCACCGCCTCATCGCGCTCGCGCGCCGCGGAGAGGATTGCGTGGGGGACCTCGTCGTCGGTGACGAGTCGTTCGCCCGCTTCCTCGCGTGGTCGCCCGACGAGGTCGGGCGTGAGGCCTATCCCGCACTGGCCGAGCGCTCGGCGGGCGACGTCCCAGGTTCTTCCGTCGGCGGGGAGCACCCCAAGTTCGGCGCGTTCTCGGGCGGCCGGCATGTGCTCGTGAAGTTTGCCGCCGAGACGGACGCGGCCGCCGCCCGGCGGTGGCGAGATCTCCTGTGGTGCGAGTGGAAGGCGCTCGAGTTAGTCGCCGCGGCGGGTATCCCGGCCTCGCGTGCCGAGTGCGTCGACGTTGGCGGCTGGCGCTTCCTCGAGGTGGAGCGCTTCGATCGAACCGGGCCGCGGGGTCGCCGCCCGGTGCTCACGCTCGGCGCGCTCGACGACGAGTACTTCGGAAAGCGCGACAGCTGGACGGCCGCCGCGGCGCGGCTCGGCGACGCTCCCTTCTCGCTCCCGCCGGCGGACGCGGCGCGGCTGCGCTGGCTCGACGCGTTCGGGCAGCTCATCGGGAACACCGACCGTCACTTCGGGAACGTCGCGTTCCTCGTCGGGGCGGAAGGAGCGCTGCGCCTGGCCCCCGCCTACGACATGCTGCCGATGATCCTCGCGCCCGTGGCCGAGGCTGTGGTTGCACGCGAGTTCCAACCAGCGCCGCCGAGCGGCGACAGCCTCGACGTCTGGCCCGACGCAGCCAGGTGGGCAGAGCGGTACTGGCGCGAGGTACAGGTGAACGAGCACCTCGAGGGAGCTGTGCGGCTGTTCGCCGGCCGGGCGCTCGACGCCGTGGCTGCGCTGGCGGGCCGCGTCTCGCCCAGGGCGAAGCACTGGTGAAGCGCGGGCGTTCCAGGCAGCACGCTGATCCGCCCGCCATCGGCGTTCGACAACGAGCCGCCAATCGGCCTCGTCAGGTCTGTCGTCGTTCGACGAGTTCCAGCACCTGCGAAGCATCGACGCGCCCGTGGTAACGGAGCACGGCGGCTTCGGGGGGAAGATCGCCCTCGCCGACGTTCCGCTCGTCGTCGATGCAGAGGACGAGATTGGACACCCGGGCGCGGCGAAGGCGGTCGAGCTTCCTGGCCAGGTACTCGGGCGTCCAGAACCCGACGATCTCGACGAGCCAGCGGCGGCCCGGATCCGATCTGGGGTGGACGGCGAAGTCCGGGAAGAAGAGGTGCCCCTCCGCGTCGACTGGTTCCGGTTCGCGGACGATGGCCCACGCCGGCGCGATCCGGCCGAAGTCACGGGCGAAGCGCTCTTCGACGCGGCTGTCGAACCGCTTCGGCTCGGAGGAGGGGAAGATCGGGTCTCCGGTCGCGAGCGTGACGATCGCGGAGCGCCCTCGAAAGTCGCAGCGCGCCTCCAGCTCGAACCGGCGTGTCCACGCGAGCACCGGGACGATGGCGCCCAGCGCGCGACCGTACAGGAGCGTGCTCCGGAAGAGCGCATAGGGGCCGGAGAGGTCGATCTGCGCCCGGTCTTGGGAGCGTTCCCGGGTCACCGCGCAGATCAGGCCCCGAAGGTTCGCGTGGCGCGCCACCGCTCTGGCGTTCCCTTCGAGCGCTATGCGGACCGAGTGCGCGCGAGCGAGGAAGCCCTGCGCGAGGGCGAGATTCGCGCGCAGCGCTACCTCCCCGGGATCGAGCGACGGCGGCGGAACCGCGATCCGTTCGCCGGGAAGGTCGGCGAAGAGCGACTTCAGGAGCGCGTCGGCGGTAACGCCAAGCTCGGCCGCGCAGCCGGTGACGATCTCGTCGCGGGAGGCACGAGGAGCGCTTGCGGCGGCGGTGAAGAGCGCGGCTCTCGCCTCGCGCGGCGGAACGGCGGACGCGACCCGCGATCGGGCGAAGCCGAGGAGCAGATGCACCACGATCCGCCGCTTGTCCTCGGGTGCTCCCGCAAGCGGCTCCCGCAGGCGTGCCTCGAGCTCGCGGACCGGGCGGCCTGCAGCTCGGTCGCACTCGTCGATGAGCGCCCGGATCCAGGGCCGGTCTACGTCGGACAGGAACCTCGGGATCGCCGCGACCCCGCGGAAGTCACAGGAGAGCAGGCTGGCGGGGAGCAAGGCCTTCGCGCCTCCTTCTGGATTGCGCCACCTCCGAGGTGCCGCGGATGACGAGCTCGTAGACGACCGCGGTCTTCCCTTCCTGCGGCCGCAGGAGCCGGCCGATGCGCTGGACGTGCTCGCGCGCCCCCTGTGTTCCGCCGACCACGACCCCGACGTCGGCGTCCGGAACGTCGATGCCCTCGTTCAGCACACGGGCCGAGACGAGCGCTCGCAGCTCGCCGCGCCGGAAGCGCTCCAGGGCGGCGGCGCGTTCGGTGCGAATGATGTCGCACGTGATCGGCATGAGCAGGTGCTCGCGCGCGACGGCGTACGCGGTGGCATTGTCCGACGTGAAGACCAGGACCTTCCCGCCCCGATGCCGCTTCAGGAGTGAATGGACGGCGGCGCGCTTTGCAGATGGGAAGGCGAGGAGGGCACGGCTTTCACGGAACGCGGCGAGGGCTCGACGTCCCTCCTCGGTTCGCATGGCCACCTTCGCGAACGCGAGCCAGTCGGCACCAGGGTTGTCGCGCATGAAGACGCGCAAGAGCGGCCGGTAGGCGGCGACCGCGCGCCCCCATGCGGAGCGCTCGGCCGGATCCAGATCCAGGTTCAACGTGACGAGCTCGAAAGGCGCGAGATACCTGCCCGAGAGGTCGCCCACCGAGAGCTCGAAGACCGTCGGGCCGATGAGCTCGGCGATTCGCTCTGCGGCTGGCCCGGTGGGTGGAGTCGCGGTGAGGCCCAGCCGCGCGTGGGCGGCGCAGAGATCCAGGGCCTCGTCGCGGACCCCGGACCCGAAGTGATGCGCCTCGTCGACGATCAGCAGGTGGAAACGGTTCCCGAGGCGCTCCATGTGCCGCCACCCGCTCTCGAATGTCGCGACGGTGATGGTCTCGATCTGCCGCTCGCCGTCTCCGAGGCAGCCGACGGGGCAACCGAAGGCGGACGAGATCTCCCGAACCCATTGGGAGAGGAGCACGCGGGTCGGCACGAGCGCGATGGCGGGGCGCCTGGCGCGCGCGATCGCGGCTATCGCAACGCGCGTCTTGCCGGACCCGGTCGGGAGCACCAC
This sequence comes from Anaeromyxobacteraceae bacterium, assembly GCA_041500205.1. Taxonomy (GTDB): domain Bacteria; phylum Myxococcota; class Myxococcia; order Myxococcales; family Anaeromyxobacteraceae; genus Anaeromyxobacter_A. Next base: position 3,820 of record JBGQLS010000455.1, read on the forward strand.
GATGCCGCGCTGCCCTGCAGCCTGCCAGGACCACAGCGCCGCGTCCTGGTATGGGCGGAGCGGCGGTTCGGCCCAGGCCGGCATCGCGTCCGCGCCACGGTACACTTCGTCCGCGCAGCGAACGCCGCGCCTCTGCAGCTCATCCCGGATCGAGGCATGATCCCTCGCCGGAGCCCGCAGCGCGCGAACCCGAGGGTCCCAAAGAACGCCAGGCAGATCGGACAGGTCGACGTTCGAGGCGACGTCGCGAAGCAGGATGGTGCCGCGGTCGAAGACGAGGCGCACCCGGCGAGATCCAGCAAGGGGCGCGCCAGCGCGGTGCTCATCCGCGTCTTCTTCGGCTGCTCCCCCGACGGGCGTCGCAGCGGCGCAGCGTCGATGTCCGACCCCTGACTTACGCTCTCCTGGTCAGGGATGCCCTTGCCACGCTTGCTCGATCAGGTCTCGGCCTTCCGCTACGTCACGGCGGAGAACGCGCACAGCTACCGTGCGATCGTGCAGGTCTTCTCCGAGGCGCGGGAGCGGTACGAGATCGAGCTACGGCCCGCCGACGTCCGCGAGGCGCTGGCGCGATCGGGGCTTCACCACGACCTCGACCTCTCCACCGACGCCGACCTCGACCGCCACCTCGACCAGCTCGACGGCTGGGGCAACCTCCAGCGCTCGCACGACACAGCCGCGGTCGCGCGCGTGGAGGACTTCTATCGACGCCGCTTTCTCTACCGGCTGACGCCGGTCGGCGAGGCCGCGCACAAGGCGGTCTGCGAGGTCGAGCAGACGGTGGGGCGGTCGGGCGCCCTCCAGACCTCCATGCTGGTCGAGATCCGCGATGCCCTGGGTGCGCTCGCCGACGCCGCTCGCCCGGGCGACGCGGCCGGGCTCGCCCGGGCGCTGCACCGCCTGCGCGCCGCGTTCGACTCGCTCACCGAGGAGGCGAACCTCTTCCTCTCCGAGCTCGACCGCCACGTCTCCGCGGAGCGCGTGGACGAGGAGCGCTTCCTCGCCCACAAGCGGGCGCTGCTCGCCTACCTGGGCCGGTTCGTGGCCGATCTGAAGAAGCTCGCGCCCGAGATTGCGGCGCGCGTCGCCGAGGCGGAGGCGCTCTCGCCCGAGCGCTTCATTCCGCTCGCCGCCAGCGCGGCCGAGCGGCCACCCGCGCTCGACGGCGGCGACCCGGTCGCGCAGTGGATCGCCGCGGAGCACGAGCGCTGGGGCGGCATCCGCGCCTGGTTCTCCGGCGCAGCGGGGGAGGGCGCGCGCGTCGGACGGTTGCAGGCCAAGGC
>JBGQLS010000456.1:0-5091 GCA_041500205.1 Anaeromyxobacteraceae bacterium
CAAGCTCTTGGACAGCGCTGAGACCAATGCAGACGGCTTTGCCGGCGGGGCGGGGGCGGCCTTCGCCCCCGGGTACTCAGCGCCGCAGCTCCGCCGCGATGTCCTCGGCGCGCTGGAATCGCTCGCGCGGGTCCTTGGCGAGCAGGCGCTCGGCGAGCACCGCGAGGCGGGGCGGGGCGCCGGGGTTCATCGCCAGCACCGCCGGCGGCGGAAGGGAGATGATCTCGTTCCAGAGCTCGGGGGCGAGCCGCGCCGTGAAGGGAGGCCTCCCGCACAGGAGCTCGAACACGATCACGCCCACGCTGTAGAGATCGGCGCGGTGGTCGACGGCCTCGCCGCGCGCCTGCTCCGGCGCCATGTAGCGATAGGTGCCGACCACCCGGCCGTGCTGGGTGAGGTTGGCGGCGTCGCCGGCGAGCTTCACGAGGCCGAAGTCCATGAGGCGGACCCGGCGCCGGTCGTCCACCATGATGTTGGAAGGCTTGAGGTCCCGGTGGACGAGCCCGCGCGCGTGCACGTACGCGAGGCCCTCGCACACCTGGAGGATCGCGTCGCGCAGCCTGGCCAGGCGCTCGCTCCGATTCAGGCGTTCGACGACCTCCGGTGAAAGAGGGGGCACCGCTCCGACGCGCTGGCGGGCGCCGCTGGCCTCCCCCTCTCCGCGCCGCGACGTCTCCGGCCCCGAGTTCGTCTCGGGCTCGTCCATGAGCTCCGCGAAGGCGCGGATGGCGTCGGCCCCGGTGCCGGGGCGGGCTTCGAAGGGAGCGAGCAAGCCCGCCGTCTCCGGCTCGTCCGACCACGACGGGAGGTCGAGCTCCGGGTTCGTAGCGCGGAGGCTCGTCCCGGTGCTGCTCGCTCTCGACCCCTTGGCTTCAGGCTTCAGGCTTCGGCATTCAGCAGAGGCCTCGCGCGCGGGGTCGGTCTCTTGCGGTGGGCTGTAGCCCATGGCCCGGGAACCGGCGCGAGGGCTCGTTGCACGCCCGCAAGGCTCGTCGAGCAAGGGCGAGAGATAGCTGCGCAGGTCGAGTCCCTCGACCAGCTCCATGGCCAGGAAGGAGTAGCCTTCGTAGACGCCCGCCTCGTACACGCGGACGACGTTCGGATGATGCAGGCCCCGTAGCGCCTCGAATTCGCGGGCCAGCCGGCGCGCGGCGGCAGGATCGCAGGCGGGTGGGGGCCCGAGCAGCTTCACAGCCACCTCGACCCCGTTGTCGCGTCGCCGGGCCCTGTACACGGTACCGATGCCCCCCCGACCGACGATCGACAGGACCTCGTAGGGACCGAGAGTTCTCGGAGGCACGTATCGAGCATACGAAGGCTGTCCAGGCGCGGCAACCGGCGCTTTCGGGCGCCGCGACTGCTCGCCTCGGCCCTTCCGCCGTGCTATTAGGCGCCGCGTGGTGGAGAGGACTCTCATCGAGAGCCTGCGGGAGAGGGTGCGCTCGCGCGCGCTGCCGCGCCACGTCGGCATCATCATGGACGGGAACGGGCGCTGGGCCGAGGCCCGGGGGCTGCATCGCATCTCCGGACACCGGGAGGGCTCCGAGTCCGTGCGCGCCGTCGCGCGGGAGGCGCGCAAGGTCGGGCTCGAGGCGCTCACCCTCTACGCCTTCAGCGCCCAGAACTGGGCACGCCCCCCGGAGGAGGTGGCGGCACTCATGCAGCTCCTCTCGGACTTCCTCGACTCGGAACGGGCCGAGATCATGCAGAACTCCATCAGGCTCCACGCCATCGGGGACCTGGGAAGGCTGCCCGGCTTCGTGGGCGAGCGGCTCGACCGCCTGCGCCGCGACTCCGCGGCCAACGCAGGGATGACGCTCACGCTGGCGCTCTCCTACGACGGTCGCGAGGACATAGCGCAAGCGGCGCGCGGCGCCGCCGCGTCGCACGGGCCCGGCTTCTGCGCGGCGGACATCGAGGCCGGGCTCCAGACGGCGGGGCTGCCCGAGCTCGACCTCCTCGTCCGCACCAGCGGCGAGCGGCGCATCTCCAACTTCCTCCTCTGGCAGTGTGCCTACTCGGAGCTGGCCTTCACCGACGTGCTCTGGCCCGACTTCCGCGAGCTGGAGCTCTTGCAGGCCGTGGACGACTTCCAGGCGCGCGAGCGGCGGTTCGGCCTCACCGGCGCGCAGGTGGCGGTCCGGCCCCGCCCATGAGCACGAAGCACAGCAATCTCACGATGCGGGTGGGCTCTGCCCTGCTCCTGTTCCCCCTGCTGGCCTGGGTGACCTGGCTGGGCGGCCTTCCCTTCGCTCTCCTGATGGCGGGGGCGGCGGCGGTCGCGGCGCTCGAGCTCACCGCGCTGCTCACCCCCGTCCGCTATCCCGAGATCTTCGGCGTGGCCGTGGCCGGGCTCCTGCCGCTCGTGCCCTGGTGGGCAGCGCGCTACGACGCGCACGCCTACGCCTCGCACATCCTCATCTTCCTGGCCGTGGCCGCGATGGCGCTCCTCGTCCTGAACCTCTTCCGGCCCGGACCGCTCGAGGGCGCTCCGCAGCGGGTGGCCGCCTCGGCGCTGGCCTGGCTCTACTGCGGCGGCCTCATCTCGACCGTGGCGGGGCTACGCCTTCACTTCGGGTTCGTCTGGGTGATGGTCGCGTTCGTGGCCAGCTGGCTCAACGACATCCTCGCCTATTTCGGGGGCCGCTTCTTCGGCAGCAAGCCGTTCTATCCGAAGGTGTCGCCCAAGAAGACGTGGGAGGGGTTCGCGGGCGGCGTGGTGGGGAGCGTGGTCGGCGCGCTCGGCACGAAGGCTGTCTTCCTCGTCCTCCCCCAGCCGGCCGGCGAGGCGTTCCGCCTGTCCTGGGCAGGCTGCGTCGGCCTCGGTCTGGGCGCGTCCGTGCTCGGGCCCCTCGGCGACCTCTCGGAGTCGATGCTGAAGCGCGCCGCGGGGGTGAAGGACTCGGGCAATATCATTCCAGGGCATGGCGGGCTGCTCGACCGGATCGACGCGCTCCTCTTCATCGCGCCCTGGGTCTACCTCTGGGCGACGCTCGTGCAGTAAGGTCTCTGCCCATGAAGCGGCTCGCCATTCTCGGCTCCACCGGTTCCGTCGGCAGCCAGGCCCTCGACGTCGTGGAGCGCACGCGCGGGCGCTTCCACGTCTTCGCGCTCGCGGCGAGGAGGAACGCCCGCGCCCTGGCCGAGCAGGTGCGCCGTTTCCACCCGCGGATCGTCGCCATGTCGGATCCGGCGGCCGCGCGGAGCCTGCGCGACATCCTCGGCGCGGACGCGCCCGAGATCCTGGAAGGCGATGAAGGTGTGGCGGCGCTGGCAGCGCACTCCGAGGTGGACTTCGTCCTCGCCGCCATCGCGGGCGGCGCGGGCCTGCGCTCCACCGCCGCGGCGATCGAGGCGGGCAAGCAGGTCGGGCTGGCCAACAAGGAGTCCATGGTGCTGGCGGGCGAGCTGCTCATGGCCCGGGCAGCGGCCAGGGGCGTGAGGATCCTGCCGGTCGACAGCGAGCACAGCGCCATCTTCCAGGCGCTCGTCGGGCACGATCGGGCCCACGTGCGGCGGCTCCTGCTCACCGCGTCGGGCGGGCCGCTGCGCGGCGTGCCCGCCGGCGAGCTCGCCTCGGTGACGCCGGCCCGCGCGCTCAAGCACCCCAACTGGTCGATGGGGGACAAGATCACCATCGACTCCGCCACGCTGATGAACAAGGGCCTCGAGGTCATCGAGGCGCGCTGGCTCTTCGACATCGACCCGCGCCGCATCGACATCGTGGTCCACCCGGAGTCGATCGTCCACTCCATGGTCGAGTACGTGGACGGATCGGTGGTGGCGCAGCTCGGGGTATCCGACATGCGTGGCCCCATCAGCTACGCCATGGCGTACCCCGACCGGCTGCCGCTCGACCTTCCGCCGCTCGACCTGTCGCGGCTGGGCCGGCTCACGTTCGAGCCGCCGGATCCGGCGCGCTTCCCGGCCTTCACGCTCGCCTACCGGGCGCTGGAGATCGGCGGTACCGCCCCGGCGGTCCTGTCGGGCGCCGACGAGGCCGCGGTCGAGGCATTCCTGGCCGGCCGCTGCGGCTTCACCCGGATCGCGCAGGTGTGCGAGGAGGTGCTCGACGCCCACGTCCCCGAGCCGCTTCGCTCGGTGGAGCAGGCGCTCGCGGCGAGCGACTGGGGCCGTCGCCAGGCGGCGCACAGGGTGGGCGGGTAGGCCCGAAGCCTGTTCCATTGCGCCCACCGTGCGGCGCAGCGAGAATGTGGCCATTATGAGTCGAGGGGCCGCGAGCCTCCCCGACCCACCATGCCCACCGACTTCCTCTTCAAGGCCGCCTCGATCGTCCTCCTGCTGGGCGGCCTCATCTTCGTCCACGAACTAGGCCATTTCATCGCCGCCAAGCTGCTCGGCGTGAAGGTGCTCCGCTTCTCGATCGGCTTCGGCCCGCGCCTGTTCGGGCTCACGCGCGGCGAGACCGAGTACCGGATCGCGGCCCTCCCTCTGGGCGGGTACGTGAAGATGGCGGGCGACGACCCGAGCGAGGTGGTGCCCGCCCGGGATCGCGGCCGCGGCTTCCTCGAGCAGTCGCCTTGGCGGCGATTCGTCATCGCCGCCGCCGGCCCCGCCATGAACCTGGTCTTCCCGGCCGTCATCTACTTCGCCATCGGGCTCGCGCAGAACGGGAAGCTCGTGCCGGGGCCGCGCGTGGGCGCGCTCGCGCCTGGCTCGCCGGCCGCGGTGGCGGGCCTGGAGCCCGGCGATCGCATCCTCTCGGTGGCGGCGCCGGGCGGCGCTCCCAGGGCGGTGCGCTACTTCGCCGATCTGAGAGATCTCGTCTCGCCTCATCCCGGCGAGCCGCTCATCTTCGAGGTCGAGCGCGACGGGCGCCGGATACCGCCGCTCACCATCATCCCCGCGCGCGAGCGCGAGTCGAACCCCATCGAGACCACCGAGCGCGGTGTAATCGGGGTCACGCCGGCCTACTCGTCCGCGGTGGTAGCGCCGGTGGCGCCTGGTGCGGCGGGGTCGCTCCAGCCCTTCGACCTGGTGGTGGCCGTGTCGGGGAAGAAGGTCGCGAACGCGGCCGAGTTGAAGCGCGCGACGGAAGGGGCCCGCTGCGTGCCCGTGGACCTCGAGGTG
>JBGQLS010000457.1:0-5052 GCA_041500205.1 Anaeromyxobacteraceae bacterium
ACTCCATTGCAACGACCTTCCCCATGCCCAGCGAGACGTGCTCGACCAGCATCCCTTTTTGAAAGCCGCTCATGTTCTCTCTTCTCTCTCGTCGCGTTTACGGACCTGCGCAGCGACCCACACGCAGCAGAGCGCGCAATGGGTCGTCGAGGCGCGAACCTGTGACTCGGCGAATCGCCGTGTCGCTCGCGGCGGTGTGGAGGTCCCGGTCGCTTCCGGGCCCTTCCCAATATAGGGTCGCGCGCCTTCCAGTGCCCGCTATTGGGTGGAAGCGGTGCCTGACGGGCCAAGGGCCCTCGAAATGGCTATCGCTGAAGGCTGCGGCGCCGGCACCGCCAGCGGGCGGCGACCGATCTCGTACCGGAGCGTGACGACTGAGTCGCCGGGGGCGCAGGCCGCCCCCGCCCCGCCGGCAGAGCCGTCGGGGCCCCACCCGGGCCCCTGCGACCGCAGCTGATTTTTCGACAGGTCTTGAGGCTTCGGCCCGTGGTCCGGTGCAGTCGCGGGGGCTCCGGGCGCGCGACGGGGTCAGCCGGCGCTGGCTCCGAGCGATCTGCGCAGGATCGCGATCACCGTCCTGAGGTCGTCGATCGGCACCTGTCCCGGCGCGGAGCTGCCCTGGGCCACCGCGAAGGTCAGGGTCGAGCCGAACATCCAGCCGCACATCCGGGTCAGCGATCCGTACCCGCCCATCGCGATGCCGATCAGGGGAATCCGAAGCTGCCGATCGGCCTTCAGCGTGACCGAGAGCAGCGTCAGGACGTCCTCGAGCGAGGTCGGCATGACCGCGACCTTCGCGACGTCCGCGCCCATGAGCTGCGCCTCCGCGAACTTGCGGTGAAGTACGTCGGCGGGCGGCGTTCCCTCGAAGTCGTGGTACGAGAGGATGAGCTTCACGTCGGCGCGCCGTGAAGCCTCCCGGATGCGCCCCACGTCCTCGCCCGCGCTGCTCAGCTCGAGATCGACGAGATCGACGGAGCCGCTGGCGCACACCGCCTCGTAGAGATCGAGCACCTGCGACTCGGGGATGGGGACGTGCCGTCCGCCTTCCCTCGAGGAGCGCCGCGTGAAGATGACCGGAGCCTTCCCCACGATCGCCTTGAGCGTCCGGGCGACGTCGACCACTTCGTCGGTCTTCGCGATCCGCTCGAAGAAGTCCACCCGCCACTCGATGACGTCGGGCTCCCTGACGGCGACGGCCGACGCCTCCTCCACGAGGGCCTCTCGCGTGCTGCCCACCAGCGGCGTGCAGACGAGGGGGAGCTCCCCGCCGCCGACCGGCATTCCGTGCGTCTCGATGCGTTTGCGGGACAGCCGCGGGCCCGGCGCAACCACCGCCGGCGGAGGCGGATTCAGCGGACGCTGCAGGGGCATCGCCGGAACGTCGAACAGCGCGAGCGGATCCGGCGTCGTCTCGAGCAGTTTCACGGCGCGGACCACCTCCGCCGCGACCTGCTGCGGCGTGAGACGGTCCGTGTGGATCGTCCAGTCCGCGAGCGCGTAGACGGATTGCCGGCTGTGCTTCAGCGCCCGGATGCGATCGATCGGGTTCTCCGCGTCAAGCAGGGGGCGGACGGCGTCCGGGTTCGACTGCTGGCGCTGTCGCTGGAGGCGGTCGTTGAGCGCCTCCGGCCGCCCTTCGAGCGTGATGACCCACCCCGTGCTGGCCATCAGCTGCCGGTTCTCGACGCGGACGGCGGCTCCTCCGCCCGTCGCCACGACGAACGGCGCCGACTCCGAGACGGCGCGCAGCGCCTCCGACTCTCGCGTCCGGAACCCGGCCTCGCCCTCGCGTTCGAAGATGAGGGGGATCGTCATCCCGCTTCTCTCGGCGATGACGCGATCGAGGTCGTACGCGGGCCAGCCCAGCCCCGCGGAGACGGCCTGTGCAATCGTCGACTTCCCGGTGCCGCTGAACCCGATGAGGTAGATTCCACGCACCGGCGATCCTCTCCCTCTCAGCGTGCTCGGCATGCGAAGCGGCCACGCAGCCTCGCGGGGCAGGTCGAGCGATCCCGCGAGCCGCTGCTCGTCAGCCAACGCTTCCAGCGCTCGGAGCTACGGCGCAGCGGAAGATCGACAGGCCGATCGTAGGTGAGTGCGCCAACCGACGTCAAGGCGCGTGAGCATCACGCGGGTGAGGTCAGGCCGGATTGCGATTCTCGGTCGGCCGTGCCGGGGGGCTCCGGTCAACACGACGAACCTGCCGTGTCGGAGCTCCACGTCTGCGACGACGGCTGGCGGCGGGGCCGCCCCACGTGGCCTGGAAAGCCGATGACGCTCTCCAGTATCCTGGGCGCACCGGGACCCCCGTTGCAAGAGGTCGCGGAGCCTAACCCCGGCGAGGCGGAACCCGTGAGGGTCCTCGAGCAGGGAGCCCGCCATGTCACCGCATGTGAACGACTACAGGGTCTTCTGCGGCAACTCGAACCTCCCGCTCGCACGAGAGGTCTGCGCTCGACTCGAGCGCCCACTCTCCCAGGCGACCGTGGACATCTTCTCCGACGGTGAAATACGGGTCGAGATCGGCGAGAGCGTGCGCGGTGCGGACACGTTCGTCATCCAGTCCACCTGCCCCGACGCCAACCATAACCTCATGGAGCTGCTCATCATCATCGACGCGCTCAAGCGCTCGTCGGCCGGCTCCATCGTGGCGGTGATTCCCTACTACGGCTACGCCCGGCAGGATCGGAAGGTGGCGCCGCGCACGCCGATCACCGCCAAGCTCGTCGCCGATCTCCTCGAGGCCGCGGGCGCGACGCGCGTCGTCTCGATGGACCTGCACGCCGGCCAGATCCAGGGCTTCTTCAACGTCCCGTTCGATCACCTGTACGCGATGCCGGTGCTGCTCGAGCACATGAAGCAGAGTTTCGGCGGCACACCGGACGACCTCGTCGTCGTCTCACCGGACGCGGGCGGCGTGGAACGTGCCCGTGACTACTCGAAGCGGCTCGGCGCGGCGCTCGGCATCGTCGACGAGCGGCGCACGACGCCGACCCTGGCCGAGGCTTCGGTCGTCGGCGACGTCACAGGCAAGGTGGCGATCGTCCTCGACGACATGATCGACACGGGTGACACGCTCCTGGAGGCCGCGGAGGCGCTGCGCGAGAAGGGCGCCTCGCGGGTCTGCGCGTACGCCACGCACGCGGTGCTCTCCGGCCAAGCCGTGGAGCGCGTCCAGAAGAGCCCGATCGAGGAGCTGGTGGTCACCGACACGATCCCGCTCACGGCTGCCGCCCAGGCCTGCGCCAAGATCAAGCAGCTCTCCACCGCTGGCCTGTTTGCCGAGGCGGTGAGGCGCATCCACAATGGGGATTCGCTGTCCAGCCTCTTCGTCTAGGTATGGCTCATCGCCTGCGCTTCGGGTGCCACGATCCCAGGGAGCGAGGTTTGGCTCCGTTGGCCGCGATGACGTGCATCGCACCGTCACCGCCGCTCTGGGCCGCGGGGCGCGCGTGCACCGCGCCGTCACCGCCGCTCCGGGCCGCGGGGCGCGCGGGCGCGGTGCCGTGCCTGCCACAGCGCGCCCCCGCGCGCGGCGGTTGCCGGCGAGGGGCGGCGTCGGCGGTCCGCTCGGAGCGCTTGAGCTCAGCCTGGAACGTCGCGTGTTCGCGCGGCACCTCCGCGCGCGGGATCGGCGCGCGGGTCAGCCGCTCGATCGCGACGAGCATCTCCCGCTCCTCGGGTGACGTGAACGAGGATGCCCGACCGCTCGCGGCCATCCGGGCGGTGCGGCCGATGCGGTGTACGTAATCCTCGGCGACATGCGGGAGGTCGAAGTTGATCACGTGGCCGATGTCCGCGACGTCGATGCCGCGCGCCGCGATGTCCGTCGCGACCAGCACGCGGTACGTCCCGTCCTTGAAGCCGTCGAGCGCCGAGCGGCGCTGCGACTGCGAGCGGTCGGCGTGAATGCGCGCCACCTTGTGACCGGCGCGGTCGAGGTGCTTTGTCACCCTGTCGGCGCGTCGCTTCGTTCGCGTGAACACCAAGGTCGAGACGTCGTCGCGCTCGAGCAGCGCGAGGAGCAGCGCTACCTTCTCCTGCTGCCCGGCGAGGAACACATGCTGCTCGGCGCGCGGTGCCGTCGTGCCGCTGCGCGCTATCTCGATCCGGACGGGATCCCGGAGGTGGGCGCGGGCGAAGTCCGCCACCTCTTTTCCCATCGTCGCGGAGAAGAGGAGCGTCTGCCGCGCCTTCGGGACGCGCGCGAGAATCCGGTCGAGCTGGGGCTTGAAGCCCATGTCCAGCATCCGGTCCGCTTCGTCGAGCACGAGGACCTCGATGCCTTCCAGCCGGGCGTTGCCCTGCTGGAGATGATCGACGAGGCGTCCGGGGGTCGCGATGATCACCTCGCGACGGTCGCGCAGCGCCTGGGTCTGGCCCCCGATCCCGACGCCACCGATGATGACGGCGCCGCGGACGTGCCGGGCCTGGCCGAACCGCTCGAGCTCCTGCCCGATCTGGAGCGCCAGCTCGCGCGTCGGCGCGAGCACGAGCGCGCGCGTGCCGGTCTTGCCCGCGAGCCGGTCGATGATGGGGAGGAGGAACGCGGCGGTCTTGCCGGTGCCGGTGGCTGCCGTGCCGATGACATCGCGCCCCAGGAGCGCCGGCGGGATGGCGCCAGCCTGGATCGGAGTCGGAAGCTCGAACCCGGCCTTGTCGAGCGCCTGGAGAGCCGGGGGAGAAAGTCGCAGATCAGCGAAGGATTGCGCGGTCAAGTAGGTCCTGTGTGGGGTCTGCGCCGCGAGACGGCGCGGTGTGACCTTACTCCAACCACCCGGAATGTGAAAATGTTCCATGCGCCGTGGAGAGTCTCGCACTGCGAGCAAGCTCTCGGAAGGAACCGTGCTGGTGATCGCGGAGCCCCATGTTGGAGACGACCGCGCCAGCGCCGAGAAGCTCTCGGCCATGCTGGCAGCCTCGTCTGGGCGGACGCCGCGTGCGAGCAGCTATGCCCGCACCGTAGACCGTGCCGGGAGCGCCCTGGGCTTCGGGCCTCAGGCTTCGGGCTGCCGCTGTGGCTGGCGGCACGCGGACTGCCGCACCGCG
>JBGQLS010000458.1:0-5002 GCA_041500205.1 Anaeromyxobacteraceae bacterium
ATGATGCCACCCGCCGTATCGGCGGCCAGGTCATCAATCACCTGCTCGGCCGGTATGCCCTCGCTATTGAGCGGCTTGATCAGCCGTCCGCGCAGTGTTTCGAGGCTCGCGGTAGCGGCAACCGGGCTGTGTTCCAGAGCTTCCAGATGTGCCAGTGAATGATTCAGAGCGTGCTCGAGGGCGAGGCGAAATAGAGATGGGGATTTCACATGCACCTCCGAAAAGGTGTGGCCCAGGTGCACCTCTGGGGCGTGGTGATCAATACGTTCTTCTCTCAGTGACGGGAGCGGTAGCTGCGGTCGAAGCTGCTGAACAGCTCCTCGGCACAGCGCTCCGCCCGCGCCTCCATCATGCGGGCGTAGAGCGCCTTTCCGTTCGCTTCGAGCTCGGCGGGAGATGCCTGTGCAAAGCCATCGGGCGGATACATCCTGCCGCACGTGTCGCGCCACATGACCTTGCCGCTCCCGAGCTCGAGGAGTGTCGCGCGCACGTTGAACCACGGCTGGTAATCGTAGAAGCAGCCGACGAGCACCCACCGCGTCGCCTCGAAGACGAGGACCGGGGACGTGCCGAACCGGCTCTCGAGCGCCCGTCGTCCCACGCTATCGACCGGGACGGCATCTTCTCGAAACGGCACCGGGTGCGGTCCCGCGAGCGAGAGCGACAGGAAGTCATCTCCCGTGGCACGCGCGGGATCGCGGGGGGGCGACTTGCGGAGGGACTGCGTGCGCCCGTCCTGCACGTCCTCCCAGGTGGAACCCGCCAACCTCACGAGCTCGTTCGCTGCCGGAGCGTACCCGGCGAGGAGCACCGCAGACGGTGATCGCGAACCCATTCCCAGACCGCCGCCCGGAGCGGACCACGTCCGCTCACCCCAGTCCCCTGGACAATCGACCCAGGGCGCCCGCGAGACGAGATGCACGACGGGGACTCCCGAGCTCGCGCGCAGCCGCTCGAGATCGCCCGAGGTCAGCGAGATGGAGGACGCACAGGCCATGCCGACGACGGCGGCAGCCAACAATACGGCAATCAGCTTCGCCATGACCTCCTGTCTATCGGCGCCAGGGAGTGCCATCAAGGTCTCCCGCGCGACCCCCGACGGGGGCCGCGCGGCCTCCCCGTGGGCGTGCAGCTCGTGGGCCCTCCCGCTGGCGACGCGGAGCTGCTCGCGGCGGCGGAGTGGATCGCGGGGCGGCCGCGGTGATAGCCATGATCCGTTGCGTTGAGCCCCGTTTCCAGGATCATCTCGGAGTCGTGGAAGGGAACGCCATGCGACTGCTTACGTTCATCCCAAGGCCAGGGGATCCGGCGCGGATCGGCCTCTTGCGCCCGGACGGTGACATCCTGGACGTCGCGCTGGAGGTCGGCCTCACGGGTCGGGCGCTGCCGTTCGACGCGGGCGACATGGTGTCCCTCATCGCTTCGGGCGAGAGCGGGCTCGCGGCGCTTCGCGATCTTGCGGGGGCGCCGCAGAGCAAGGGGCTGCTTGCGGACCGGGTGCGCTTCCTCGCGCCGATCCACCGCCCGCGCAAGAACGTCTTCTGCGTGGGCTGGAACTATCTAGAGCACTTCGCCGAAGGTGAGAAGTTCCGGCAGGCGAAGACGGACTTGCCGGAGCACCCGGTGTTCTTCAGCAAGGCTACGAACGCCGTCAACGGCCCCTTCGATCCCATCCCCTTCGATCCCCGGGTGTCCGACAAGATCGACTGGGAGGCGGAGCTGGCCGTGGTGATCGGCGAGAGGGGGAAGAACATCCCCGAGGCGGAGGCCATGCGGCACGTGTTCGGGTACACCGTCCTGAACGACGTGTCCGCGCGCGACCTGCAGCGGGGGCACGGCGGACAGTGGCTCAAGGGGAAGAGCCTCGACGGCGCCTGCCCCATGGGCCCGTTCCTCGTCACCGCCGACGAGGTGGATCCCGGTGACCTGCGTGTCCTCAGCCGGGTGAACGGCGTGGTGAAGCAGGACTCGAGCACCCGCCACATGTACTTCAAGATCCCCAGGCTGCTCGCGGAGCTCTCGCTCGGACTCACCCTGGAGCCTGGGGACGTGCTGTCTACGGGCACGCCCCCGGGGGTGGGCTTCGCCCGGACTCCGCCCGAGTACCTGAAGCCCGGCGATGTGGTGGAGACGGAGATCGTCGGGCTGGGCGCGATGCGGAACGTGATCGGATGATCGCTCGCTTCAGGCCGCCGCACGCTCGTCGATCTCCACCGGCCGACCATCGGTCGGCCAATCGATCTCCACGGCGAGCTCTTGCAGTTCCTGCTTCAGCTTCCCCTTGGCGCGGATCTCGAGCTGGCGAGCGCGTTCGCGGCTGAAGCCGAAGTGGTCGCCGAGATCCTTCAGCGTCGCCGGCTGGTCACCCATGAGCCGCTGCTCGACGATGTAGCGCTCGCGCGGGTCGAGGCGGGTGAGCGCCTGCGCAACGCGGGCCTGCACCGCGATCTGTTGCTGAGCCGCCTCGAGCTCGTGATCCTGCAACGGGCCGGAGCCGACCACGGAGTCGAGATACGGGGACGAGCCGTCTTCCTGGCCGATGGGCGCATCGAGCGAGAGATCGCGAGACCCCATGCGCTGGGTCATCTCTTCCACCTCGCCGGGCTTCACGTTCAGCTTCCTGGCGATCTTGGACGTGTTCTCGCCGTCCGAGTCGCTCCCGTGCTCGGTGCTCGCCTGGTCGAGCTCGCGCTTCGTGCGAGCCAGGGAGAAGAAGAGCTTTCGCTGGGCCTGTGTGGTCCCGAGCTTCACGAGGGAGTACGACTTGAGGATGTAGTTCTGGATGTACGCGCGGATCCACCAGACCGCGTACGAGATGAGGCGGATCTCCTTGTCAGGGTCGAACTTCTGGACCGCCTTCATCAGGCCCAGGTTCCCTTCCTGGATGAGGTCGCCCATCTTGAACCCGTACGACCGGTACTCGTACGCGACCTTCACGACGAAGCGGAGGTTGGCCGTGACGAGGCGGTGAGCTGAGCGGGTGTCACCCTTCTGGAGATAGGTCCTTGCTAGCGTCCTTTCCGCCTCGGCCGTCAAGAGCGGAAACTGATTGATTTCCGCAAGATAGCGCTCGAGTGAGCCGGCTGCGCTGGGAAGGGACGCTCGCTTCATTTCGCCTCCTGAACGCCGCCGAACCGCTCGGCAGCAACGACTCCAGGATGGCTTAGCAATGAAGGTGCCAGAAAGCGTAAAGCTCGTAAGCACCTGATCTTGCGAGTATTAGACAAGACGCAAGAGGCGGACGCCCACTTGAGCACACAAACTTTATTACAGGGATGCCCTTGCACAAGCAGCCCTGAAGGGTTTTGGACGGTAAATCTTACGAGGGGCCCTGGATCGGGAACAACGAGAGACTTGAGAGTACCCCTTCGCCCCGTGGCGGGATCCCGGCAGGAAGGATCCGAAGCCGACCTGATGCGGGAAACCACGGGCGCCACGCTTGGCTACCCGGCCTTGAGCAAGCCTCATGAATAGCCCGGTCATGGCGGCGCGGCCGCGTCGCGCCCTATTTCTCGAGGACCTTCTCGAACTGGTCGAGCTTCTCCTGCCGCGCGGTGTCCCTGCTGAGACTTGCGCTTCAGGCGACCCGGCGACGCTGGAAGAAACCGACCACCAGCGTGATGACGGCCAGCACGAGCAAGAGGTGGATGAATCCACCCAAGGTGTACGAGCTCACGAGCCCGAGTGCCCAGAGAACGAGAAGGATGATTGCTATGGTCCACAGCATGACGGCCTCCTCCGACGCGCTCTTCCCTGCCGCGTCAGCCACGCTGTGCGGACTACTTCGCTGCATCCTTGATCGCCTGACCCGCGTCCTTCACCGCGTTCTTCACGTCTTCGACCGCGCCCTTGACCTTGCCCTTGGCCTCGTCGCGCTCGCCCTCACCCTTGAGCTCCTTGTTGCCGGTCAGATCGCCGATGGCCTGCTTGACCTTGCCCTTGGCCTTGTCGATGAGCTCGCCCATTGTTCGTCTCCTATTGTGCTGATTGTATAGCCCATCATATGACCAAGGCGCTCCGATGGTGCATGGCACTGCGGGGCCCGCCGCGGGAGGCAAGCCTTTCAGGCGCGGTGATGCTGGCTTGCGTACGGAACTGCAAACGTTCGCGAACGTCCGACCTACGGGAACCCCGGTGCCAGGCTCCGGCACGAGCCCCGGGATTTCGCCGAGTCCTTGCTGGAAGAGGAGGCCGCGTCTCTGCGGAGCCGCTGAGACGCCCTGGACCGAGGGGCCTGGCGAGGGAGGGGCACCGTGGAGCACGCCCCCGAGGCGACACTCGGGCTGTCCAGAATCGCGCCACCCTCCCGAGGTGAACCAAACGGTGCTCGAGGCGAGGCCTGTGGCTCCCAGTGGTCTCGGCGGCCTCCCTCAGCTGCCTGGCCTGGCACGGGTGTTGCTTACCTTCGCCGAGCGGGCTCATCCCGCTAGGGAGATACCTATGCGCAAGCTCACCATGATCATGGCAGCACTGTTCCTCTTTGGGTCCGTTCCGGCCTTCGCTCAGACCTCGGGCAGCGCCACCGAGAAGTCGGAGACGAAGACGGAGACGACCCCGAGTGGAGACAGCACGACCACCACCAAGAAGAGCACCAAGAAGCACAAGAAGAGCACCAAGAAGCACAAGGCCGACAAGATGGGCGCCGCCGACGCGGGCATGTAGGCTTCCGCCCGTTCAGCTCACGCAGGCCGGTCGTCCCACGAGGGCGGCCGGCCTCGTCTTATTTCAGGGCGTCGATCGCGCCGCGCCGCTCACGAGCAGCGGCAAGGGCTTCGAAGAGGGCGCGGTCGCCAGGGTAGAGCGTCCGCGCCCCGGATTCCTACGGTCCCACGCTGGTGGAGAAGGCCGCGCTCGTCCCGGCCGTCCCGCCCGCCTGCACGAAGACCGGCCTGAACTGGTTGCCGGCCACCGCCAGCCCCTCGTAGTCGCCGGTGAAGAATCCCCGCGCCACCGGCGCGTTCTCCATGTTGAACGAGGCCTCCGTGAGTCGGGTCTCCGTCCA
>JBGQLS010000459.1:0-4998 GCA_041500205.1 Anaeromyxobacteraceae bacterium
CTTTGAATTTCTGCTTGTGCGCACCCATCTCTGACGCCGATAACTTTAGGCTCAACATCAACACCTAGAATGTAATAGTGTCCCATTTGGCTTTCTCTTTCGCCTAACGGTGTCGGGCTTGACCTGCTATGCGAGCTCGATGCCCGGTCATCGTCAGGCGCCAGGATACGATCGGGAAGAAGGGGCTAGCATCTTCGGGCCTTGCATCGTCACTGGCGGCCGGTTGCGGGCCGTCTGACCTCGGCTTTCTGGCGCGGTATAGTCGTTCCGGGGTGTAATGAACCCCGTGAACAAGATCCGTTGGAAGTCCTACCCCCCCTCGGCCGCAAGGTCGGTGGCCCACTGCGCACCCCGTCGCGGAGCGCCATTTCTCGGATAGGTTCGTCACCGCCCGTCTCGCGATTGCCCGTGTCATCGCCAGGTGGCTTCCGCGCTGCCCGGTCTGCCACCATGCCAGCGCTGATGGTCACCTCTTCTCCAAGCAGGCCGCTGGCTGAACTGACGCAGTAGTGCTAAGGCCTCGCGCGGGGATAGTCGATTCGGATCGCAATCGTTTCGAGGATCTACGGTGGCCTTCGCAGTCAGGAATGCGTTCCATTGTTCACGCGCGAGGCCTAACTAATGCCGGACGTTCCTTTCTATGAACGGAACGAAATCTATCGAAGGCGACGGTCGGTTGTCGGGCGTTCACTGAAATAGAATTGGCTGCCGCGTCTCCATCGACACCCGGCACAGCCCGAGCAGCCGCTCCACGAGCGGCTCGCCGTCCACGTCGAAGAAGCAGTCGTAGAGCGAGGCCGGCGCGAGCCCGCGCTCGCGTGCGATCTGCTCCTGCCAGCTCCCCGGAGGGAAGGGCCGGGGAGGGAGCTTCCGCAGCTCCACGCCGAGCGCGGTGAGCTC
This sequence comes from Anaeromyxobacteraceae bacterium, assembly GCA_041500205.1. GTDB lineage: Bacteria > Myxococcota > Myxococcia > Myxococcales > Anaeromyxobacteraceae > Anaeromyxobacter_A. The sequence continues at coordinate 901 of JBGQLS010000459.1, forward strand.
GCGGGCGAGCCGGGTGGCCTCGCGCCGGCTCCAGGCGGTGTTGGGCTTGATGTTCGAGCGCAGCGCCCCGAACCTGCGGAAGACGCGCCGGTCGAGCGCCCGCGCCGCCTCCCGGAATCGCTCGAAGTCCTCGTAGCTCCCCACCTCGACGCCCTCGATCTCGTCGTCCCCACGGAACACGCAGAGATAGAGTCCCATCTCAGTGCTCCGCTAGCGCGCCACGATCCGGATCAGCTCCGGATTGTTGGCGATGAGGAGCTGCAGCGAGCCGGCGGGGCGAAAGCCGCGCGGCACGAGCAGGACGAGCTTCTTGCCCTCGTGGATGGCCCGTTCAGCCAGGGTCCGGACCTGATAGGTCGCGTGCAGCGCGGCGGCGTACTTGACGAGGATGATCTCGTCCTTCGTCTCGGCGTCGGCGCGGGCGCGGCGCGGACGAGCCGGCCTGGAGTCCATGAGCGTAGACTATCGCAAACCGCGGCGCCCTGGAGGTTTCCCGTCAGACGAGGCCCGGGCTCCACCGGGTCGAACCTGCGCGGCGCGAACGCGGCTCTTCACCCTTCGTCCACGAACAGGTCGCGCATGAGCGGCTCGCCCTGCTTCACGGCGTACCGGTCGAAGTCCGGGATGCCCTCCGACCGCAGCACGTCCTCGTCGATGAAGAAGTTCCCGGTGCACGCGCTCGCGGGCCGCACGACGATGGCGTACGCGGCGTCGGCGACGATCTCAGGCGTGCGCCCGTGCTTGGCCGTCTCGTCTCCGCCCAGCAGGTTCAGCGCCGCGGTCGCGATGACGGTGCGGGGCCAGAGCGCGTTCACCGCGATTCCACGCTGCTTGAACTCCTCCGCCATGCCCAGCACGCACATGCTCATCCCGTACTTGGCGATGGTGTAGGCCACGTGCGGCGCGAACCAGCGCGGCCGCATCGAGAGCGGGGGCGAGAGCACGAGGACGTGCGGGTTCTTCGACTTCTCGAGGTGCGGGAGGCAGGCCTGCGTGCAGAGGAACGTGCCGCGCACGTTCACGCCTTGCATGAGGTCGAACCGCTTCATGGGAGTCGTGGCGGTGTCGGCGAGGTGGATCGCGCTCGCGTTGTTCACGAGGACGTCGATCCCGCCGAAGCGCTCGACCGCCTGCGCCACGGCGGCCCGCACCGCGTCCTCCTCGCGTATGTCGCACCTGACAGGCAGCGCCTTGCCACCCGCCGCCTCGACCTCCTCGGCCGCCGTGTAGATGGTGCCCGGCAGCTTCGGGTTGGGATCCTTCGTCTTGGCCGCGATCACGACGTTGGCGCCGTCCCGGGCCATGCGCAGGGCGATGGCCTTGCCGATCCCGCGGCTGGCGCCGGTGATGAAGACGGTCTTGCCCTGGAGCGCGGCCATGACGCCTCCTCGGAATCGGCAGTTCGGGCGCGCAAGCATCGTGCGGTCCGCCGCGCCACGCCAGCCGGAAAGCAGTGACGCCCCCGTAGGTCAAGGAGGGCACCTCTCTCCATGACCTGGCCGAGGCGCGCCCCTCGGGGACGCCCGCGAGCTACCGCCTCGTATCGATTCACGAAGCTCCCGATCCACCACCTATTGCGTGTGGGAGCATGCACACCCCCAGTAGCGGGCTGTGATCCTGAACGCGCTAGCAGATTCAAGGGCGCGACATTCCTGGGCCTTCTTGACACCCTTCGCCGAAGGCCGTAGATCCGTGGCGCAAGTGGGAAGCAGTGGCAAAAAGCGGATCATTGCGGCAAGAACGACCATCCAGTGTTCTACGGTACCTTCCATCACGCGATCGACGCGAAAGGGCGCACCAGCCTTCCGGCCAAGTTCCGCGATGCGCTGGTGGCCGCGGGCGAATCGAAGGTGTTTCTCATCCAGGCCCCGGGGATGAAGGCGCTGCGCGCCCTGCCGCTCTCCGAGTGGAAGAAGCTGGAGGAGCGTGTCCTCCAGGCTAGCCCGTTCGACCTCAAGGTCCAAAAGAACATCCTCCGCTTCGTCTCGAGCGCGCAGGAGATCGACCTCGACGTGCACGGCCGCGTGCTGGTCCCTGGCCCGCTGCGCGCGTACGCGGTGCTGCAGAAGGACGTCGTGTGGACCGGCATGGGCCGGGACATGTGCCTCTGGGACAGGTCGCTGTACGAGCAGCAGGTCTCGGAGGAGATGCCCCCTGAGGACGTCATCGACTTCTTCAAGGGTGCGTGAGGACGACATGTACGACGCGATGGACGAAGCGGGCATCACCGTCGTGCGGGGCGTGGGCGAGCTCGGGCGCGCGGAGCTGGCGGGCATCGCCTCCCTGGCGGCGCGAGCGCGGCGCGAGGGGCGGATGGCCGTCATCGACCTGAAGCGGGTCACGCACCTCCACTACGGCGGAGCGGCCCTGCTCAAGGCCATCCCGGGACTGCGCGCGGCGGGCGCCTCGAGCTACGTGCGCGACCTCGTGCACGCCGGCGGCGCCGCCGGATACGTGGAGCTCTACCAGGACGTCGAGGAGGCCGTGCGCGCGGCGTGAGCGCCCTGTTCTACCATGAGTCCGTTCTCGCCGATGAGGTCATCACCCTCCTGCGCCCCGCGCCGGGCAAGCTCCTGCTCGACGGGACGCTGGGCGGCGGAGGGCACGCGGAGCTCCTGCTGGCGGGGGGCGCGGACGTGATCGGCATCGACAAGGACCCGCGCGCGGTGGCGGCTGCCACGGCCCGGCTCGCGCGCTACGGCGAGGCCTTCCGGGCCGTGCGCGCCGACTTCCGGGACGCGAAGAACGTGCTCGCCGCGCTCGGCATCGCCGGCGTGGACGGCGCGCTCGTAGACCTGGGCGTCTCCTCGCCCCAGCTCGACGATCCGGCGCGCGGCTTCTCCTTCCGCCGCTCCGGTCCGCTCGACATGAGGATGGGCAGCGAAGGGGAGACGGTGGCGGAGCTCCTGGCCCGCGCCGACGAGCGCGAGCTGGCGCGCATCCTCGACGAGTACGGGGAGGAGCCCTTCGCGCGGCCGGTGGCCCGCGCCATCAAGAAGGCGTTCGCCGCGCTCGGCCCGGGCGAGGAGCTCGACACGGCCCGGCTGGCGGAGATCGTGGCCGGCGCCATCCCGCGCAAGGCGTGGCCGCGGCGCGTCCACCCGGCCACGCGCACCTTCCAGGCCCTGCGCATCGCGGTGAACGACGAGCTGGGAGCGCTGGCTGCCTGGCTCGAGAGCCTTCCCTCCCTCCTCAAGGTCGGAGGGCGCGCCACGGCCATCGCCTTCCACTCCCTCGAGGATCGCCTGGTCAAGGAGCGGTTCCGCGCGCTCACGCACGCGTGCACCTGCCCGGCCGACCTGCCGGTCTGCGCCTGCGGAGCGCAGAGCTCCTTCGCGCAGGTGACGCGCAAGGCGGTCAAGGCCTCCGACGACGAGATCGCGCGCAATCCGCGCTCGCGCAGCGCCCGTCTCCGGGCGGTGGAGCGGATCCGATGAGCGCCGCCGCCCGCGGCATAGGGGAGCCGGCGCTGGTCGTCGGCCGCGGCGCGCTGCTCGTCGCGGCGCTGGTCGCCGTGGGTGTGTTTCATGTTTGGTCACATACACGCGTCACCACCGCCGGGTACCGCCTGGGCGAGCTGCAGCGGACGCAGGAAGCGCTGCGCGCCGAACGCAACCGGCTCGAGGTGGAGGTGGCGACGCTGCGCGCGCCGGGGCGGCTGGAAGCCTTCGCCCGCGCGCGCTTGGGAATGGCTCCGCCGGCGCTGGGCGCGGTGGTGGCGGGTAGGGTGGGCGTGGCGGTGGCGGGCAGGGCGGGCAAGGTGGGCGGCGAGGAATACTCCCGCCCCACGCCGGCGGAGCCAGTAGTTCGCGTAGGGAGCGTCGAGGTCGGTCCTCGCCGCGGGACGGGGAATCTCCCGGCGTGGCCGGCGGGTCGGGCTCGGCGCGAGGAGCGCGTCGCGCTGCGCAATATGTGGTGAGCTGCGGCTGAATAGGGAACCCCTGGCCGCGCTTGTCGCGGTGGACTCCTGGCCGCGTCTCGTCGCGGCCAGGAGCAGGGGCGGGAGACCGCGACGGCTCTGCCGGCGCGGCCGAAGGGGCGAGACCGCGACGGCTTTGCCGGCGCGGTCGAAGAGGGCGCGTCGTGCGCACGGGGATC
>JBGQLS010000460.1:0-4946 GCA_041500205.1 Anaeromyxobacteraceae bacterium
CTCGCCGCGGAGCGCTTCGTGTTCAGCGGCTCGCGCAAGCGGGTGCGCTTGAGCCGTCGATGGTTGAACAACTTGCGTACGGGCGATGGGCGTCCTCGCTCGCGCCTGAGACGTTTTCGGACCTACTCTCGACGGTCGCGCAGAATCCACAATACCGCGAAGGGGCGCTTGCCCTGGCGCATGACCGCGTATCGTCTCGAGCGCACGAGTGGGATGCGCTGAAGGTGCCTGTACTTGACTTGCTGAGCGACGCGAAGCTCGTCCGCGCCCGCGGCGACATGCACGAGTACTACTGGATCGAGCTCGCCACGAAACTTGCTCACGAGCAGCCGCGCCGAATTGCACGCGCTCTGTTTGCCGCGCAGGCCGTTCGGGACGAGGAGAATTCATGGTTTCTTGAGCACAGTCGGGCGGGGTCTGTACTCGACCTGTGCATCGAGGCGGATGCGGCTGGAGTGTGGGAGGAACTCCATGGATTTCTTGAGGACCCTTCCCGCGCCGCCCTCTTCACTGCTGGATTTCCCGATGGCCTCGTAGAGCGTCTCCCGCACGAACCGATTCTCCATTGGGTGAAGGAACAGCCTGAACCGCGCGCGTACATCCTGGCGAACCTCGTGCCGAAGAATCTGGAGGATGGAACGATCGGAGCAGAACTTCTCTCGCGCTACTCGAAAGCCGTGTCCGGGGTCTTCATGTCTGGATGGGCGAGCGGTGCCTGGTCGGGCGAGGCATCCGAACATTGGGACGGCGTCGCAGCACAGCTCCGGAGTCTCGCGAGGTCATCGTCGATGCCCGGCGTGCCATCGTGGACGGAGAAGGCTGCTGCGCGTTTCACGAAGATGGCCGACGAAGACAGGAAGCGAGAGGCTGAGGAGCGCGTGCGTCGCGGGTAGGTGTGAGCTGCCCCGCGCGACCGTTTCCGTCCGCTGGACCGCACCCCCGGTTCCCTGTGCGCGCGTAGCGCATCTCATGCAGGCTCGCCCGCCCGCCCGCCGGAGGCGAGCCATGGGGAAGCGGACGAGGAAGACGGCGCGCAAGGCGCGCTGGCGGCAGTGGACGGCGGAAGAGGCACGGCGGGTGCTGGAGGCGTGGCGAGCGAGCGGGCTGCCACTCAGCTAAACGCTCACGGATGAGCAGACGCGGCACGTCCGCGAGCAGCTCACCGAAGAGGAGCTCGTCGTCTTCGACCTCCTCACGCGCCCGGGCCCGGAGCTCACGACCCAGGAGCGGAGCGAGGTGAAGAAAGTCGCCCGTCAGCTCCTGGCGAGAGTGCGCGCCATCGTCACGGTGGACTGGCGGATGACAGCGCAGGCACGCGCCCGCGTTCGGGAAGCCATCGAGCAAGCTTCCGACGACGGGCTGCCCCGTGCCTGCACGCCGGACGTGTTCAAGACGAAGCGGGCGCCGTGTTCCAGCACGTGTATGAGCACTTCGGTTAGGCTGCCTGAAGGACCGGTATCCGCAGGCGCGAAGTCACTCATCCTGGGATGAGTAACCTTACCCGTCCGGAGCGCGTGACCTCCTTCCCGGCGACGTGCGTGGGCAAGCCGGCGTGCATTGGAGGGCGCCCATGGCGACGGATCGCGGAGCGAGATACGGCTCGCGGGATGGGAGACCCTCCCGTGCGGCGAGGCCCCCGTGACCGTCGACGGCTGGTACCGGCCCGGTGTCGTGCCGGCGGCCGCCACCGTGGACATCCGACTTCTCGCGGCGGCCCGCTGCGCATGGGCGCGCCGAACGGGAACTGAGGACCGTCGCTTCCGTCACCCTGGCGGTTGCGCCGGTCGGCTAAGATGCGCCGGTGCACCGCTCCAAGCTGGCCCGGGTGAAGAGCCTCGTCGTGAAGGTCGGCTCGGGCACCCTCACCGACTCCGCCGGCCACTCCGATCGCCAGAACTGCCAGAGGCTCGGAGCGGAGCTGGCGGAGGCGGCGCGCTCGCGGCGGCTCGTGCTCGTCACCTCCGGCGCGATCGTGTTCGGCGCCGACAAGCTCGGGCTCGCCCGCTCGCGCGCGAAGCCCTGGGACATCGCCACGAAGCAGGCGTGCGCGGCCGTGGGCCAGCCCGACCTGGTCGCAGCCTGGGGCGAGGCGATGGCGCCCCACGGCATCAAGGTGGCCCAGGTGCTCCTCACGGCCGAGGATCTGGCGAGCCGCAAGCGCTTCCTCAACGCGCGACGCACCTTCGCGCGCCTGCTCGAGCTGGGCGTCCTGCCGGTGGTGAACGAGAACGACACCGTGGCGGTGGCCGAGATACAGGTGGGAGACAACGATTCGCTGGCCGCGCTCGTCGCCACCTGCGTCGAGGCGGAGCTGGTGGCCATGTTCACCGACGTGGAAGGCATGTACGACCGCGATCCCGCGAGCGCCGGCGCGCAGCTCCTCACCGAGGTGCGCAGGGTGACCCCCGAGATCGAGCGGATGGCGGGTGGGGCCGGAAGCGAGCGCAGCGTCGGCGGCATGACCACGAAGGTGCGCGCCGCGAAGCGCCTCGCCGCGCAGGGGGTTGGTACTGCGCTCCTCTCCGGGCGCCGCCCTGGCGCGCTGGCGGAGCTCCTCGCCGGCGCGCCGGTGGGCACGTACTTCCCTCCCGAGCTGGAGCGGCTCAAGGGCCGCAAGGTGTGGCTTGCGTCCGCGGCCAAGGGGCGCGGCCTCATCGTGGTCGATCCGGGCGCGAGAAAGGCCCTCGTCGAGCAGGGCCGGAGCCTCCTCCCCTCCGGCGTGAAATCGGTCGCGGGCCACTTCGGCGTGGGCGATCCGGTTGACATCGCCCTCGCCGGGCAGCTCCCCTTCGCGCGCGGCCTGGCCGGCTACGGCGCCGACGATGTGCGCCGCATCGCTGGCCTGAAGACGAGCGAGATCGAGCGGGCGCTCGGGTATAAGTACCTCGACGAGGTAGTCCACCGGAACGACATGGTCCTGCTCGACGCGGGGCCGGAGTAGGCCGAGAGATGCGGCAGCCTGCAGAGGCCATTCCAGTCGAGAATTCGAAAGATCGTCGCGTCGCGCGGGGACTTGTCCCACGCTCGAGGTCGAAGGGCGCCCCTGCGAACGTCGACCCTCGAGCTTCGACGCTCGACGAGTCGATGAGGGCCCTCGCGCAGGCTGCCCGCCAGGCAGCGCGCGCCGTGGCGCAGGCGCCGACCGCGCAGAAGGACGAGGCGTTGCGGGCGGCGGCCGCCGCCCTCGGCAAGCGGGAGCGGAAGATCCTCGCCGAGAACCGCGCCGACCTCTCGGCGGCGAGGAGCGCGGGCCAGACCGCCGCCTTCCTGGATCGCCTCGCGCTCGATCCCAAGCGGCTCGCAGGCATCGCGAGAGCGCTCCTGGAGGTGGCCGCCCTGCCCGACCCGGTTGGCGAGGTGACGTCGACCTGGCGCCGGCCCAACGGGCTGTCAGTGAAAAAAGTCCGTATCCCGCTCGGCGTCGTGCTCATGGTGTACGAGGCCAGACCGAACGTGACGGTCGACGCGGCCGGCCTGTGCCTCAAGAGCGGAAACGCGGCCATTCTGCGGCCCGGCTCGGACGCGCTGCGCTCGTCCGTAGCTCTCGCCGAGGCATTCGCGGACGGGCTCTCCGCGGCCGGGCTGCCGCGCGAAGCCGCCCAGGTGGTGCCCACGCCGGACCGCGAGGCGACCTTCGCCTTGCTGCAGCTCGACGACCTCATCGACCTCGCCATCCCGCGCGGCGGGCCTTCGCTCATCCGCGCCGTGGCGGAGCGCTCCCGCGTCCCGGTCGTGAAGCACTACCAGGGCGTTTGCCACCTCTTCCTCGACGCGTCGGCGACCCTGGAGAAGGCGATCGCGCTCGCCATGAACGGCAAGGTGCAGCGGCCGGGCGTGTGCAACGCGCTCGAGTGCCTGCTCGTGCACCGCGCCGTGGCAAGCAAGCTCCTACCTTCCGTCGGGCGCGCGCTCGCCGAGGCCGGGGTGGAGCTGCGCTGCGATCCCACCGCGCTCACCATCCTGCGGCGAGAGGGGGTCCACGCCGTCGCCGCTCGGCCGGACGACTTCGGCAAGGAGTTCCTCGACAAGATCCTGGCCGTGCGCGTCGTGCCCGGCCTCGACGGCGCGCTCGATCACATCGCGCGCTACGGTTCGCTGCACACCGAGGCGATCCTGACCCGCGACCTCGTGAACGCTCGCCGTTTCGAGCGCGAGGTCACCGCCAGCGCGGTCATGGTGAACGCCTCGACCCGCTTCAACGACGGTGGAGAGCTCGGCCTCGGTGCCGAGATCGGCATCTCCACCACGAAGCTGCACGCCTTCGGGCCCATGGGGCTCGCCGAGCTGACAACCCAGAAGTACGTCGTCGAGGGCGATGGCCAGGTGCGAGAGTGACTGTCGCGGAAATTGCGGGGTTGTCGGGGGCGGGAGCTCCCGGCGGCGGTGCCTTCGGCGCTCGCTCCCGCGAGCGGCAGCTGGCCTCGCGATCGGTGAAGTCGAGGCTGCCGCTGCCGACCCCCCGGCGCAGGTGAGGACGTAGGCGAATCCGTTTCGAATGTAAAAGGGAGAACATGCGCAAGACGCTCGCGAAGAAGACCGCCCCCGCCCGGAAGAAGAAGAGCGGGCCCCTCCGCAACCGCAGAGTGGGTGGTGCCCTGCCGAGCGACCGCAGGCCGGCTGGTTCCCCCCCTTTCAAGAAGAAGCGTCCCCGCCCCGAGGGTGCCCCTGCCAACGCTGCGCTGGCCCGGGGCTCCCCGCCTTACAAGAGGAAGCTTCCCAGCCCCGAGGCTGCCCCTACCAACGCCGCACCGGCCCGGGCCGAGGCCCCCGCAGAGCTGTCTGATGAGGCGCGGCCGCGCGCGCTCGACATCGCGCGCGTCGGGCTCGACAAGAAGGCGGAAGACGTGCTGGTGCTCGACGTGCGCGGGCTCACGAGCTATGCGGACTACTTCGTCCTCATGACGGCGGACTCCGATCGCCAGGCCGGTGCCATCGCCGATGCCGTC
>JBGQLS010000461.1:0-4939 GCA_041500205.1 Anaeromyxobacteraceae bacterium
GCTGTCGCGAGCGAGGCGGGCAACGCCAACACCAGCAAGTCCGACAAGGTGGCGGCGGCGTTCGTGTCGGACCAGACGAGCTGCGCGCGCGCGTGGCGTTCTAGCGCGGGCGGCTGGCACCACCGGCATGAGAGTGGCGCGAGCCTGTCCCTCGCGAGCTCACTCAAGCCCCACACGGCGAGTGCGCTACCCGCGACGCCGGCAGTGACCGGAACGTCCACTGTCAGTCCCGGCGGGTCGTCCGGCCGTGCAGGCAAGGCAGCGACGGCGAGCGCGAGAGCCAGCAGGACGCGCGGCATGGCCACTTCAGCGCTCGAGCCAGCGCCGGATCCGAGCGTAGACCCGGGGGTGGCTGAGCAGGTCGTTGTGGCCCATGCCGCGTCCGATCCACTGCCGGGACCTGGGGAGCGGGAGCGCTCGGTGCGGATCGGAGTGCCGGCCCAGCGCGCTGTCGAGGGGCACGAGTCCGTCGCCCACGATGCGGCCCGCGAGGTCGCACGTGCGCGCCGTCGTGGCCGCGATGGCGTGGCATCTCACGCGTTCCGGCAGCGGAACCGGGCGGGGGCGGTGCCGCCCGAGATCGAACCGGCCACGGCCCTCCCAGTCCTCGTCGAGCAGGTTGCCATGGCGCAGGTCGGTGATGCCGGCGCTGCGGAGGACCGCGAGCCCCGACAGCGGCGCGGTGTACCGGCTGATGCCCAGCGCGGCGTGCACCCAGTTGCCGCCGCGCTCGAGGGGCACGCCGTGATGAGGCGTCCCGAGGAAGACGAGCGCGCCGAGCCGCCGGAGCCACCCGTGGCCCGCCGCCGCGCCGTAGTGGCAGGCGCTGCGCGCCACGAGCCCGCCCATGCTGTGGCCGAGGATCGTCACGTCCTCGAGGGGCACGGGCCACTCGCGAGTCAGGCGCTCGAGCGCTTGGGCCAGGCTGCGGCCGTTGGTGGAGATGTGGAGGCCGCTGTTGTAGTGGAGATAGACGGGCGTGTACCCGAGGTCGCGAGCCAGCGCGGCGCCGTGGTCGTGCCCGAGCCGGGACCACCGCAGATCGCTCATGCACAGCCCGTGGACGAGCACGAGCAGTCTCGCGCCAGGCTTCGGTAGCGCCGCCGCCAGCGCGCGCCTTTCCAGGGCGAGCGGCCGACCGGCGAGGCGGAATCGCATCGGGATCGCGAGCGGGTTGTCCGTTGCTGCGAGGTGGTCACCGACGACGCCGTTCAGCGCGGCGAGCAGCACTTCGCGCTCGATAGAGGGGATCCTCTCGCCGGGGGCCGCTGCGGCCTGCTTCGCAGCGACGTCGAACCCCAAGCCCGCCAGGCGCGTGACGCCGCGGATGCTGCCGTAGACGAGGCCAGTCATGCCGCGGGTCCGGCCGTCTGCCGGCAGTCCGAGGATCCACGGGACGAGGGAGATGTTGTGGTGCATCGCCTCGACGACCGCGGTGAGGCCCAGCGCGGCGTCGCAAGCCAGGCGCCCCCATCCGCCGAAGTCGCCCGCGTCGATGTTCGTCTTCGCCATGCGCTACCACCATGTACAGCTGCGGATCACTCCGGGCAAGGCGACGTACTTGTCGCAGGCGCGAGCCTTGTGTCGGACTCGCCCGCCGTGCCATTCCTCTCGGCACCGCCTGTATGAATACCAGCTCCCGAGGATCGTCCATCGGGGAGGAGGTCTCATGAGAAGACTCACGCTCATCGCCGTGCTTTCGTCGCTGGCGCTCTCGCCGCAGCTGTCCCAGGCCCAAGCGCAGGCCCAGGTTCGGGTTCGTGCGTACTTCCCGGGTGTTCGCGTGGTCGTCGCGCCACCGGCGCTCCGGTACGAAGTCGCCCCTCCGGCACCGTCCCCCCGCCACCACTGGATCGCCGGGTACTGGGGATACCGCGGGGCCGCGCACGTCTGGATGGGCGGGCACTGGGCCCTTCCGCCTGCCTACGGCTATGGCTGGGAGCCCGCACGCTGGGAGAACGTGGACGGCGCCTGGATGCTCTACGACGGACACTGGCGGCCGTCGGAACAGCCGGATCGGGCCCAGGCCTATCAGCCGCCTCCGCCGCCGGTGGAAGAGGAGGTCGTGGAAGCGCCGCCTCCCGCACCCTACCAGGAGGTGCGCCCGGCTCCGCCGTTCGAGCGCGCCGTCTGGATCCCTGGCTTCTGGAACTGGAGCGGCGTCCGGTACGTGTGGACGACTGGCCGCTGGTCTCCGCGCCCCGCCGGCTATGGCTGGGAGGACCATCGGTGGGAACGCCGCGATGACGGCAGGTGGGTTCACCGGCCCGGCCACTGGAATCGGTCGGAGCGCGACCGCGACGAGCGGCGCCACGAGGAGCAGCGCGAGGAGCGCCACGGCGAGCACCACCACGACCGCGATTGACGGTGTCACGGCCCGGAGCGCCGGATCCGGCGGGTGAGCCTCTGCCGACCCGCCGGAGCGCCTCCGGGCCGCCCCGCACGTTCTCGTGGGCTTCTCGTGCGGCTATCAGGAGTATCGGAACTCCATCGGTACCTTCACGTCGGGGTGAAGGCTCCGCGCCACTGGACAGCTGCGCGCTGCATCCTCGAGCCGCGCCCGGTGCTCGGGCCGCGTCTCTCGCGGCATGTCGAACACCAAGACCAGCTCGCCGATCCGTCGCGGCGGAGGCGTCATGCGCTTCTCGACGCCAGCCCGGGCGTCACCCCAGGAGAGCCCCTCGCGCTGCGCCAAGAGCGCCATCGTGGAGAGGGCGCACGAAGCGATGGCGGCGCCGACGAGGTCGGTGGGCGAGAAGCTCATTCCGGTCCCGCCGTTGTCCTTGGGCGGCACGGTGTCGATGGACGTGCCGGATGGGCCGTGCGTGAGCCGGCAAGCAAGCCCCTGGATGGCTGCGGACATCGGGACGCCTGGCATGGCGTCAAGGATAACAGCGGCCTGCCAGGCGCGCCGCTTCCGTGGGGCCGCTTCTACGGTGCGACGGCAGCCGAGACCGAGGCATTCGGGATGCGCGGCTCGGTCATGGCGGTCGGCTGCTCGGGGCGCGCCTGGCTCGCGAGCATCTTGAGCGAGAGCGCCAGGATGCTGGAGGTGAGCTCGTTCGCCCCGGGCATGCCGAGCTTGCGGTAGATCCGCTTCCGGCGCGCACGTATGGTCTCGGGTGAAACGCCCGCCGCCGCCGCCGAATCCTTGCACGCGAAGCCCTGGGCCAGGCGCAGCACCTCCGAGCGTTCAGCCGGCGTGAGGGCCGTGCCGTCCACGAACCTCGATACCACCGGCGACAGGATGTCGATCGCGATCTGTGGCATTTCGTCTTCCTCCGCTGCAGCGAGGCCTCGTTCCGCTACGCGGTCGCCCGGGGCGCGCACGTTCTCTCGCCCAGGGACCGCTGGCAGGGTAGTCACGCTCGTACAGGTCGTCACCCCCCGGATGGTGATCGCTCGCCGCGGATACGGAGTCTCGAAGGCGTTCACGAACGCGGCGGCGTAGACCTCGGGGAGGTCGGGATCGCGCGCTCTCGAACGCCCGGCGACGCGGATGAGGAGGGCGTCCGCGGCGAGGCTGCCGTCCGGGAGCCGCCGGGCCGCTTCTCGCGCAGGGCTAGGGCGCACTCCGGGCAAGTCATGACGGCGAGGATGGTCGTCCAGGTGACCTCGTCGCCCCACGCGCCGCACACGGGCCGCAGCTCGTCGTCCATGCGAGCGACGTCCACGAAGTGAATCACGCACATCGAACCGGCAACCAGCCTTCTGTCTAGCACCGCCCACGCCTCCGCCCCGTCCCGCCTTCTGTGCGGACGATAGTTTCACTTCGCCCCGTGTCGACATTCCGCTCCGGGGAAATCTGAGGCCCCGTGTACGTGGGAGCCCGGCCGGAGGCCCGGGCCTCCTCATCGTCACCTGCTCAAGACCTGTCGAAAAATAGATCGCCCGTCCGCTAGGCGAGGGTGGGGCCCCGACGGGCTTGCCCGGCGGGGCGGGGGCCGCCTGCGCCCCCGGCTACTCAACGCGCCAGCGACTCGCGTGCGGCGCGCAGCGCCAGATCGACGTCGCGGTCCGTGATCTCGTAGTGGGTCACCATGCGAACGTCGGTCGCGCCGAACGCCCCGGCCAGCACGCCGCGCTGCTTCATCGCAGCGACGAACCGCGGGGCGGGCGCGACGGCCGGGTCGCCGGGCACGGCCTCTGCGCGTAGCCGGAACACGAGGATGTTGGTGTGCACGCGGGCGGGGTCGATCTCCACCGCGGGAAGCTCGGCCAGCCCCGTCGCCAGGCGCTTCGCGTGGCCGTGGTCCTCGGACAGCCGGTCCACCATCTCCGTGAGCGCGACGATGCCCGCTGCCGCGAGCACGCCCACCTGCCGCATCCCGCCGCCGAAGAGCTTGCGCACGCGCACCGCCTCTTCGATGAGTGCCGCCGAGCCGCACAGCATCGAGCCCACAGGCGCGGCGAGCCCCTTCGAGAGGCAGAACATCACCGTGTCGCAGCCCTGGGCGAGCTCGGCTGCCGTGGTCCCGAGTGCCGCGGCGGCGTTGAAGATGCGGGCGCCGTCGAGGTGGACGGCGAGGCCGTTGGCATGTGCCACCGACGCGAGGGCGCGCGTGCGCGCGGCGTCCATGGGGAGGCCCGACCAAAGGTTGTGCGTGTTCTCCAGGCACAAGAGGCGCGTCGGCGTGCGGTAGGACACCCTCGGGCTGATGACGGCCAGCACCTGCGCGGGCTCGAGCAACCCGCCCTCGGTGGCGATGGGGCGCGGCAGCGCTCCCGACCACACCGCCATGGCGCCCAGCTCGAAGTTGAAGATGTGGCCCTTGGCCTCGATGACGACCTCGCTGCCTGGCCTGGTGTGGAGGTGGACCGCGACCTGGTTGCCCATGGTGCCCGTCGGGACGAACAGCGCGGCCGGGAAGCCGAGCCTCTGTGCGGCGAGCTCCTCCAGGCGCATCACCGTGGGATCTTCACGGTACACGTCGTCGCC
>JBGQLS010000462.1:0-4927 GCA_041500205.1 Anaeromyxobacteraceae bacterium
GACGTCGATCGTCCCCTCGAACGAACCCAGCACGCGCCCGCCTGGCCGCCTCTACCGTGAACTGCCCCTGTACGGCAACCACCTCTGGGACAGCGTCACCACCGTCCGATCCGCGCTCACCCGGCTGAACGAAGGAGACTTCGAGGAGGCCGCACTCATGGTCGACGCCATGATGGCGGACGACCGCATCAGCGGCGTGTGGAGTTGCAGGGCCGATGGATTGACCGGCCTGCCGCTCGAGATGAGGACGCCAAAGGGCCTCGAGATGGACAAGCGGGCCCTCGACGTCGCCACGGCCGGCGAGGTCATGTGGCAGAACCTGGGGCCAGAGCAGGCCATCGCAGAGATGCTGAAGTGGGGCCGCTTCCTCGGCGTGGGGCTCGCGGAGAAGATTTACGCCGAGGGGTCGTGGGTGCCTCGGCTGAAGGTGTGGCACCCGCGGTTCCTGAAGTGGTCCCCGTTCAAACGCCTCTTCATGCTCCTCGTCGAGCCGACCGCCGACAGCCAGGACGGCGGACTCCTCGAACTCGACCCGCTCGACCCCGACGTGCAGCGGAAGTGGATTTTCTACTGCCCGTGGGGCACCGATCGCGGATGGATGAACGGCCGGGTGCGCCCGCTCGCCATTCCCTGGATCATCCGGCAGTGGAGCTGGCGCGACCACGCGCGGCACAACGAGGTGCACGGCATCCCCATCCGCAAGGTGAAGGTGCCGTCGCGCTGGGACCCCGACGAGGTGAAGAAGGCGCTGTCCGAGATCGCCCGCCTCGCCTCGGAGAGCATCGTCCGCTGCCCGGTCGACGACGAGGGACACGGGTTCGACGTCGAGCTCGTGGAGCCGAAGGGAAACAGCTTCGAGGCCTTCACGACGCTCGCTGCCCGGGCGGACGTCGCGGTCGCGGTCTCCCTCCTCGGCCAGAACCTCACCACCGAGGTCGCGGACAAGGGTTCGCGAGCGGCGGCGCAGGTGCACGACCGCGTGCGCCAGGACGTGATCCGGAGCGACGCGGAGACCTTGTCGACGTGCCTGCGCGCCGGCCTCATGGCCGACTGGACCGAGTTCCACCACGGGGACCGCTCTCTCACGCCCTGGCCGGTCTGGGACATCATCCCGCCTCGGGACGAGATGCAGGCCGGAACGGCGCTGCGCGCGGTCTTCGAGGCCATGCTCATCGCCCGGCAGACGAAGCTCCCGGTCGACTTCCCGGCCACCTGCGAGAACTACGGGATCATGCTGGAGCACGGCATCGAGATCCCGACGTGGGAGGACCCGCTCATCACGGTGGCGAAGATCAAAGCCGCCACGCCGGCGCCCGACCCGGGCAGCTCGCTCGCGAGGATGAGCGCGAAGTCGGACCTGCCTCCCGGCCTTGTCCGTGGTCAAATCTACGCGGACGGCGTGAAGGACAGCCTGGCCGCGCACGCGGGACCGCTCCTGAAGCCGTACCTCGCGAAGGTGCTGGCCGCGATCGACGGCGCGGCGTCGTACGAGGAGATCCGGCAGCGGGTGCTGGCGGTCTTCCAAGACGAGGCGGCCCCGACCGAACTCGCGCTCCTCATCGAGAAGGCCATGATGCTGGCCGAGATGAACGGGGTGCTGGCGGCCCGCGAGGACGCTCCCGAGCCCGAGGGCGCGGTCCAGGCGCGCGCACTCGAGCGCGGCCTCACCGCCATCGCCTCCGCGATCGAGAAGCGGCCGACCCCGGCGAAGACGATCGAGATCAAGAGAGACGAGAAGGGACATATCGTGGCGGCCACCTCGACCGAGGAGGGCGCCTGATGGGCATCACGGACGCCATGGCGGCGCAGTTCGCCCGGGATCTGTTCGACGGCGTGCACCAGTCCGGCGACGACTACCGGCTCGTGCTCCTGGGCTCGCTCGCCGGCACGTACGACCACACGACAGCCGACTACGTGGTGGGCCTCGGCGGGGACGAGCTCGCGAGCGGCGGCGGGTACCAGCAGGGCGGCATCGCGCTCTCCGGTCGCGCCTCCTCGCTCTCGGGCAAGGTGGCCGGGCTCGACTTCAGCGACGTCCACCTCGACAGCTTCACCGGCACGTACCGCGGCATCATGGTCGCGAACGCGACGCGCGGTAAGGTGCTGGGCGTCTTCCAGGCGCGGGACCAGCTCGGCGCTGTGGCCGTCATCACCGGCACAGGAGGGCCGCTCGACATCACGCTCCCGCGCGCCGGCGGCTCTCTCTTCACGAACGCGGTGCCCTGATGCCCGTCAGGCTCATCAAGCACCTCGGCGACCTCCTCGACGCGCCGGCGCCGATCCCGGGCAAGATCCTGGGCTGGGACGGGAGCGGCAAGCTCGCGAACCGCGGGTACGAGCAGATCATCTCGGTCTCGGCGAGCGGGGCCGACTACGCCTACCCGCAGGACGCGATTGCGGCTGCGGTCGCAGCGGGCGCGTCGTCCTCGACCCGCTACGTCATCCGGATCGGCCCAGGCCACTACGACGGCCCGTTCACGATGTTCACCGGGGTGGATGTCGAGTCGATCGGCGGCCCGTACGGCACGATCTTCCATTCCACAAACGACGACACGCCGCTGGTGACAGGGGCCAAGGACTCGTCGCTGGAAGGCGTAGCGCTCGAGGGGCCCGCGAACGTTGCGGCAGCCGACTACACCGGCACGGGCGGCAACCCTTTCTTCCTCGAAAACATCTTCATCCGGTCCGGATACCGCGGCGTCTATTGCCACCCGGCCAGCTACGGCACGGTCCATTGCATCAAGGTGGTCAATCAGTACCTCTCGCGGATCGAGCAGTTCATGCGGGTGGACCGCGGGAACCTGACCGCGATGTCGTCGAGCTTCATGAACGGGCCCCCGAACAGCGTGGGGCGCGTGTTCGACATCGAGGGCGCGAACTCCACCGCGACGCTCGACCTGTGCCAGGCCTCGAACTCGAACAGTTCCGATCACGTCTACGTCGACAACGGCGCGAAGGTGCGGCTCTCCGGGTTCACGGGCCACAAGGGAACGAACGGTCTGCACTTCGGGCCGACCGGGTCCGGCTCCTCGATCGCGGCCTCCGCGACCGTGCTCGAGAACGATCTCACGCAGCACGTCGTGAACGAGGGCACGGCCTCGGTCTTCTCGTTCATGGGGAGCGCGAACAAGCTGAAGGTTGCGCCGGTGAGCAGCTTCGCGAGCCTCGCGATGGCGTTCTCCGACCCCACCAACAAGACCTTCGTGGTGTACGGGGCATTCGAGGCGGTCCAGCCCTGGCACATGATGCTCTTCTTCCCGGGCAAGCCCGAGGCCGGGCAACTCATGGCCGCGCTCGCGTTCGAGCGCCAGGTCACGTTCGACGTCGATTTCCTGGGCTCTGGATACCGCGACAAGACGCACGCAGCCTCACAGGCCCAGCTTACGGCGAAGTTCTACGACGGCATGGGCACGCTCCAGCAGACCGGCACCGTCACCGTCAACACGGATGGCTCGGCCGCCTTCTACCTGCCTGGCGGCTACACGACGTCGATCGGCGACGTGCTCGAACTCACCAATCAGGCCCCCGCGGACGCGACGCTCGCGGACATCACGCTGACCCTCGTCGGCACCAGGACATAGGAGAGACCAATGGCGAACTTCAGTCAAGAGGGCTCCAACTACCTCATGACCCAGATGGCGAAGGGCGGAACGATCGCGGCCGACACGCTCTATGTCGGCCTCGCCACGGCGGCGCCGAACGCTGCCTCGACGCTCGCGACCATCACGGAGCACGCGACGGCTGGCGGTTACGCACGGAAGAATCTCACGAGCGCCAACTGCAACATCAGCGCAGGCGGAGTCCTCTCCATGGGCGCAGCCCTCCAGTGGGGTACCGGCATCACGCTCACGGCCGCGACGTATTGGTTCCTCTGCACAAGCGCAAGCGGCACGGGCGGAAAGTTCATCGCATGGGGTGCCCTCTCGCAGAGCCGCACCATCGGCACATCCGACACAATGACGGAGAACATCACCGATATTCACCTGTCGTAAATCGGTCCCCCCCCCATGCTTACCCCACAGATCGAGCGCTTCAGCTGCATGCCGCACCCAGCCCTACTCGGGATGGCGAAGAAGTCTGCGCCCGACGAGACCGAGCGGGCCATGCGGATCGCGGTACAGGCACAGGTGGGCGTGGACGTCCCGCTCCCGGTCTTGCTCGGGAAACGCATCATCGGATGGGTCCAGGGCCGGATCGGGGACCCGCGCGTCGATTGGACCACCGAGAAGCGCTGGTGCGGCTTCGGCACCTACGACGCCATCATCAGCGCCATCACCTCGGGTCAGAAGTATCGCGTCGAGTTCACCAAGAACGCCTCGACCGCTCCGGTCGCGAACGAGTGGTACGACATGTGGCCGGTGGGTGGCTTCCCGATCGCCGGCACCTACACCGGGTCGGCCCTCACGGCGCGCAACGATTTCGGCGAGTCCATCGTGGGCGGCGTCTACCACGGCGGCAACGTCTCGGCGGCAACGAAGCACCTCATCAACGTCAACATGGTCGCGAGCGGCGGCACACCCTGCATCTACCTGTACGACCGGGTCCTCACCTACGAGGCGACGACCTTCGGGACCACCACGGTCCAGCAGACCATGACGAACACGAACACGGCCCAGCGCTACATCAGCGCGGGCCTGTCCGGGCTCAAGATCATGTGCACCTGCCATACTCTGCTCGGCTCTGGCTCCGCGACCCTGACCCAGCTTGCCTACAACCGGCAGTCGGACGGCGCGTCCGCCAGCATGCCGACGACCCAGGCCGTCACGGTCATCAACACGGCAGCGGCTCCAACCGCCACGCTCGGAGCTCGCGTGTGCGCGCCCGCGGCCGGCAACGCGACGCCGACCTGGGGCCCGTATCTGCCGCTCGCGGCGGGCGACGGAGGATGCCAGCGCATCAACACGCTCACCTTCGCTCACACCTCGCA
>JBGQLS010000463.1:0-4918 GCA_041500205.1 Anaeromyxobacteraceae bacterium
CCCTTCCAGGCCCCGCGCATGAACGAGCGGGAGCCCAGGAGTGACTTCACGTCGGTGGCGATAGACTCGATGAGCTTGGTGACGTTTGCGAAGCGTTCGTCGTCCTGCGCGGTGTGTCGCTGCAGCTCGTCAGAGACCATCTTCGCGGTGGCCTCAGCAACGCCGGTTGCGTTCTGGATCGCCACGATGATTGCGGCGGTGTCGGGGGAGAGCTTCTTGGCCGCCATGGTCAGCTCTGCAGCGCCGGGTGCAGGAAGGGGAAGAACATCCGACCGAAGGCGTTCGCGGACACGCCCTTGAGACTCGCGCGCGAGACCGTGTAGAAGGCACGCGGGTTGTAGAGGTAGCGCTGGAATGCAGCGTCGGGCATGAAGCGATTCCAGATACGAACGTCCATGAACTTGCTCTTGTATCCCTGGCTCATCGCTACGGTGTTCCCGAGGGAAAGTGGAGTCGCGGAGAACGCAGACGGTGTCGCAGCGACGGTGAATCGTGCGCCGTTTACGAAGAGATCAAGGTTGGCTACTCCGGGCTTGCCACGGAGTCCGACCACATAGCGAGGGCCGACCGTCAAGGCTGGGCCAGCAATAGCAAAGGTCGCACCCGCGTCGTCTACGTAACCAAACTGGTTGAGACGGTCCACTATGCCGAAGTTGCTGCAAACGACAACAGGCTGCGTAGCGCCCCCAGTATCGAAGATCCGGCCGATTGTCACCATGATGGTCATGGCGCTCGCCCCGGTCATGAAGTTGAAGGCTGTACTGTGGGCGAGAGAATCAGCGGCCCCAGACATCGGCCCAAACGCGCCGCCTCCGTGCATATTTCCCCAATACGAGGGGAGCATTCCACCGTTCGCCGTCCAGCCGGGGGCGAACTTCCCCACCGCGTCGTGCGCGTAGAGGCCACCACGTTCCTGAAGTGGTAGCGCTACGACGCATCCCATGGCGTCGGGGTGTCGCTGGTTTATGCGCCAGACTCTCGTGGTAGCCTGCACTTCTGCTACTGAGCCTCGGGGATGTAGTAGCTGAACTCCTTCAGGTGGTTCCCCTCGGTCGTATCGAGCGCCTGGTCGGTCGCGTTCTTGATGGCGATGCCCCACTCCGGCCCGAGCGGGCCGAGGGGTGCGGTGTCGAACTCGCCGTAGAAGACCTTGGCACCGGTCGCGGTCACGATGATCGTGCCCAGCAGCTGCGCGTTCTCGATGGTGATCGCCGCGTCGCTGGCGCCCGCACCGTCCGTGCGATAGCTCGATGAGGAACCGTTGTCGCCGCGCAGCAGATAGACCTCGTAGACCTTGCCTGCGGTCGGGGCGGCGGCGCCCGACTTGATCTTGATGTAGACCATCGCGGCGGGGTAGCCGGAGCCGTCCGCGTTGACGCTGGTCTTGTTCGCGATCAGCGTCGACTGGCGTGCTCCGCCCGCTGCCAGCCCCACGCCTCCCGGCGCGAGCGAGAGCGTGAACAGCGCCTGCAGGGCGGCGGTGGGGAACTGCGTTGCGATCTGAGACGAAGCCATGGTGGTCTCCTAGTAACCCTTGATGAATGCGATGACGTCCCACTTGTTGTCGGTCGAGTCGTAGTACGCGCCGAGGTAATCGGTCTTGCCGGCTGCGGTCGAGAGGACGATGGAGGCGAGCGAGAGATCAGTGCCGCCGCGCCAGTTGCCACCGAATCCGGTCAGGTGCCGTGCACCAACACCGTCCTGCTTGATGCGAACGATGATGCGCTGCCCGTTGGTCGGGTTGGTCGGGTTCGCTAGCGTGAAGTCTTCCTGCGGCACGAGGACGTAGGTATCGCCCAGGCTGGCGTCGATCACCGGGGAGGCGCCGTGCGTCAGCGTCTGCACCGTCAGCTGCTTCGCGGCGGTGAGCGCGGTGCGGGCGGAGGCGGCGTCGGTGCTGCCGGTGCCGCCCTGGTTCACCGCCAGCGGGAGCGCCACCAGTCCGGTGCCGGTCAGCGAGGCGTTCTGGAGGCCGGTGAGGTCCCCCTTCCACTGCAGGATCAGCCCGGCCACCGGGTCGGGCAGCGTGAGGTTCGCGAACGCGCTGGTGATCGCCAGCTTCAGCGCCCGCTGGTCGACCTCGTTCAGCTGCTGTACCAGCATGGTGAGCTTGTCGAGCGCGGTCTCGACCGTGGTGCTGGGGAATTTGTCGTTCGCTGGCAGCGAGGACTGCTGGGTCTGCGCGACTACGCGCAGCAGGATGACCGCCTTCCCGGCGCCAGGTGCGGCGACGAAGACGACGTTGCCGCCAGCGGGCGCACCGACGCCCGTCACCGTGTAGTCGGTCGTCAGCGTTTTCAGGACGCCGTCGACGAAGACCTCAAGGTCGGTGTTGACCAGGATCTCGAACGTGTACGGAAAGGTCAGCAGGACACCGTCCCCGGTGTAGCTGACGCGGTTGAGCGTAGAGGTGACGGTCATGGTTATCGGTCCTTTTGCCCCGGTCGGGGGTACTGGGTCTCGGGCGGCTCCGGCGGGAGGTCGGCGGTGGCCTTGCGCGCATCGACGTTCTGCAGCTTGCTGGCAACGATCCGCTTGGCGCGTTCGACTTCCCATGCAAGGTGCGGGTCTTCCGCCAGCAGACGGCGCTCCGCGCTCGCCTTGTAGGCGTCGTAGGTCCGGCGCAGCATCATCGCCTTGCCGCCGTTGGGACCGTCCTCCTTCTTGGCGTAGTCCTCGGAGGCGATCATCTTCGTCAGCGCCTCGTGGAGCGTCGGGTCGCCACCCACCGACTGAGTCATCAGCTGGATCAGGCGGTCCTTCTCCCACGGCTGCAGCGGTACGCTGGGGAGCGCGTCGGCGGACATCTCCATGCCAGGGACCGGCTTGCCATAAACGTGCGCCGGGGGCGCGAAGAGCGCGAACTGGTTCTTGCCATTGTTGATCTGGAGGCGGTCGGCCTCGACCGCGACAGGGTCGCTGGTCGGCGCACCGTTCCGCATGAAGGAGAGTGCACCGTCGCGAGGGATCGCCTCGTCGGTCAGGAAGTTCCGCTGCGCGGGCTGATTCTCAGCCCAGCCGGGCCAGTTGCCTGCCGTCTCTTCCTTCAGGGCGGTCCACTGCTTCTCCCAGTCGCTGCCGCGCCCGACGTTGTGGGCGGGCTTCAGGTCGTTCAGCGCCTGCGTGGTGAACCGCACGATGCCGGGCGTGAGGAGCGACAGCTGCTGCGCCCGCTCCCGCAGGGGGCGCCAGAACGCCTCGGAGGTGATGCCCTCCTTGATGCCGCGCACGATCTCTCCGAAGGCCTCGACATAGCCCGCATGGCTCACGGGCTCCGCCAGGATCGACGCCGCCTGCGCGACGAAGCCGCCAGCGGTGTAGGAATCGGCGTGGCGGGCCAGGAAGGCGCCGTCGGCGCCCATCGCGAGCCAGCCCGAGAAGACCCCGAGCGTGAGATGGCTGAACATGGGCTTGCCCGTCACGGGGTTGTAGACATAGTTCGGTCGATAGCCCGCCGCCTGCCAGAGCTTCTGCGCGGAGGGATCGGGAGGCCCGTCGCCCGTCACGAGCCCGCCCATGCCGAGCGCAAAGCCGGTGCCGATGACGACGACCCCGGTACTCATCTTGCCCATCGCGATGGCCCTGGTCGTGGGCGTCGCGTTCGGCCCCCACATGTCGGCGTATAGCTGACCGCTGAGGAGGCCCGCGTAGGCCCGGTCTGCGATGTTGAAGCCGACGCGAGCGAACGGCGTGATGAGAACCTTGCCGACGTCGCTGGTCGTGGTGCGGCTGGCGTCGCCCAGGAGCCCGTCCATGTTCTTGGTGAAGGTGTTCTCGGCGCTGAAGTCGTTCGCCGCCTTCAGCATGTCGCCCGTCGGGTTCTTCTGGTAGTACTCGACCCGCTGCCAGTAGGCGTCGCCCTGCTCGCGAGAGAAGCCGTCCGCCACCGCCTGCCGCATGGCCTGCGTACGAAGCTCGCCCAGCCGCGTGATGACCTTGAAGGGGGCGCGCTGCGCCCCGAGGGCCGCGCTGGGCGCTCCCGCGACAGCGTTGACGAGGTTGCCCGCCGGGCTCTCATTCATGGGGAGCGGCGGGTGGTACTCGCCCTCGGTGACCATCTGCTGGTGGACGCCCGACCAGTCGCGACGGCCCAGCATCGAGACCTGGTCCTTGATGTTGTCCCAGAAGTTGATCGCCAGCTGCTCCGCCTCACCCGGCACCACCTTGGAGCCGCTGAAGCGTTCCGTCTTGCTCCACATCTCCGCGAAGAAGCGGTCGCCCACCGCCTGCGGAAGCGCCATGAAATGGCCCGCCGTCGCCTTCGCGAGCGTGTAGGGGTTGGAGAGCATCGCGTTCATGTAGAGCGTCATGTACGTTCCGCGCAGCGAGTTCACGCCAGCGGAGCGGTACATGTTCGCGAGCCACTGCTGCTGCTGCTCCGGCTCCATGGTGCGGAGCTTCGCGTACAGGTCGGGCTCCGAGATCGCCTCGCGCAGCTTCTTGGAGAAGTCGAGCAGGTCGGCGTTGCGGACTGGCTTCGTCCCGCCAGCGATACGACCGGGCTCCGCGTCGGGGCCGTAGCGCCCCTCGATGGACCGGACCTTGTCCGCGACCCCACCCGCGATGGCCGCGTCGTTGAACAGCTCGTGTTCCGGCAGCACCTCGCCGCGAGACATCTTATCGAGCGTTCCGTTCAAGCCGGTGAAGACCTGATCGCGTACAGCGCGATGGCGGTCGACCTCAACGTTTTCCTGCGGCTTGTTGAGATCGAACGATGCGGTATTTTTGTACTCGCAGTTTACGGACAAAGGTTCCTCACCTTCTCAGCCAGCGACCGGTTGGCCGCGACCTCGTCGTAGGGTGCGTTCTCCTGCTTGGTCAGGTCGATGCCGCCCGCCCCGTCGTCCATCCCCTGCGCCTTGAGCGCGTCGGTGACTTTCTCTGAGACTTCGTGGGCCATCTCCTCGGGGAGTCCGAG
>JBGQLS010000464.1:0-4886 GCA_041500205.1 Anaeromyxobacteraceae bacterium
CCGCGCGTCGAAACCACGCCGGGCAAAGCCCATCGGGGCCCCACCCCGGCCACGCCGCAGAGCGATCACATTTTTCGACTGGTCTTGACTCGCCTGGCGCCGTTTCTCGGCGCTTGCGCGCGTCGTTCCGAGGCGAGCGTCATGGCGGTGATCACGCGCATTGAGCCAGCGACCACGGGATCATCTCAACCGGGCCGCGCCATCAGAGTGATTTCCGAGCGCTATAGCGGGAACAGCATCGCCATGAGCGCCAGCAACCACAACAGATGCGCGCTCCCGGAGTAGGCGGGCAGCCGCTTCGAGGCCGCGCGCGCGGCCTCGAGGTCGCCTCTCGCCAGCGCCTCGGAGGCGCGCAGGAGCGCCGGCCGCGCCAGCGCGAAGAGGAGCGCCAGGCGCCCCAGCGCGAGCACGAATCCCACCAGGATGCCGGTGCGCATCGGGACGTTGCCGAGCGGGGATGCGTAGGCGAGGCCGGTCACCATCGTCGCGACGCCGCTGCCGAGGTCGAGGCCGAGGCCGGCGCGAGCCTGCTCCAGCGCGGGTGCCGGGTGCGGTGGTCCGAGGGCGAGCGCGCGCCGGAGCGCGCCGGGCCAGAAGAGGCCCGATCCCATCCACAGCGCTGCGGCGAGGACGTGCAAGAAACGGAGCGCGAGCGGTAGGATCATGGTCGGAGCAAGCGGGAACGGGTGTCGAGCACGACCAGCCGGGCGTGCTGCTTGTCGGTCGCGGACAGGAGCGTCCACGGGGCATCGGGCGAATGGGTGCGGTCGAGCATGTCCTGGATCGCGTCCGTCGTGTGATCAGTAACGGTAGCCGTGCGCGATGGGGAGCCGGCGCCCCTCGCCGAAGGCCTTGGCGGTCACCTTCAGCACGGGCGCCGCCTGGCGGCGCTTGTACTCGCTCGTGATCACCATGCGTAGCACGCGCCGCACCGTCTCGGGCGCATGGCCGCGCGAGACGATGGCGTCGAAGGGGAGGCGTTCCTCGACGTAGGCCCTGAGAATGTCGTCGAGCTCCTCGTACGACGGGAGCGTATCCTGGTCGGTCTGGTCGGGCTTGAGCTCGGCGGAGGGAGCCTTGGTGAACGTCCGCTCGGGAACGAGCGTCCTGCCGGCCCGGGCGTTGGCTGCGCGCGCCACCCTGTAGACGAGCGTCTTCGGCAGATCGCCGATGACAGCGAGTCCGCCCGCCATGTCGCCGTAGAGCGTGCAGTAGCCGACGGCGAGCTCGCTCTTGTTGCCGGTGGAGAGGCAGAGCGAGCCCTCCTGGTTGGAGATGGTCATCAAGACCTGCCCGCGAATGCGCGCCTGCACGTTCTGGGCGGCGAGGTCGCAGAGGGGGTTGCCGAGCGCTCCCTCGAGCTGCCCGAGATGAGCGGCGTGCATCGGTTCGATGGAGATCTCGCGGAAGCGGATCCCCAGGTTCCGCGCCAGTTCGGCCGCGTCCTCGAGCGAGTGGGCCGACGAGTAGCGAGACGGCATCGCCACCCCGAAGACCTGGTCGGCTCCCAGCGCGTCGACGGCCAGGCAAGCGGTGAGCGCGCTGTCGACGCCGCCCGAGAGGCCGATGACCGCGCTCCGGAAGCCGCACTTGCGCGTGTAGTCGCGCAGGCCCAGCACGAGCGCGCGGTACACCTCGTCCGCGTCGGCGTCGGTCCCCCCGTGCGCGCGCAAGCGCGCGGCGCCATTGCCGCGGCGCACCTCGAGCGCCGATCCATCCTCCCCCGCCACCACCACCGCCTCCTCGAACAGCGGCGCGCGCGCCAGCACCTTCCCGTCCGCCCCGAAGAGGAGCGAGCCGCCGTCGAAGACGAGCGCGTCGTTCGCCCCCACCTGGTTCACGTACGCGATGGGCATGCCGTGTCGTGCCGCGGCGGCGCCCACCATCTGCTCGCGGAGGGCCGGCTTGCCGAGGCTGTAGGGCGAGGCGGAGACGTTCACCACCAGCGCAGATCCCGCCGCGCGAAGCTCCGCGATGGGGTCGCGCTCGTAGCGCGGGTTTCCCCAGAAACGCTTGTCGTTCCAGATGTCCTCGCAGACGGAGAGTCCGAGGCGCAAGCCCACGCCTTCGGCCGCGGCGGCGGTGCTCTCGGGGGCGGCGAGGAAGTAGCGCGTCTCGTCGAACACGTCGTAGGTGGGGAGGAGCGACTTGCGCCCCACGGCCGCCACGCGCCCGCCCTCGATGAGCGCCACCGCGTTGTACAGCCCGGGCGGTGGCGCGCCGGCGACCGCCTCCGGGAACCCGACCACGATCGACATGCCCCGCGACCAGTCAGCCGGTTGCGCCAGCTCGGCCAAGGTGCGGGCCGCGCGGTCGAGGAACTCCGGCATGTCGAGGAAGTCCCGCGGGGGATACCCACACACCGCGAGCTCGGGGAAGACGGTCAAGGTGGCGCCGGCGGCGCGGGCGAGCTCCGTGGCCTCGCGGATCTTCGCCGCGTTGCCGGGGAAGTCGCCCACGGTGGTGTTCACCTGCGCGAGCGCGATCCTGCGGGGGTGCACGGAGGAAGCATGCCAACATTCGGGCCCGCGCGCAGCGTCTTTTCGCGGAGTCGTGCCTGAGTACCCGGGGCTCGCGCCGCCCCGCCCCGCTGGCAAAGCCGTCGGGGCCCCACCCTGGCTAAAAAGCCAAAGGCCTTGCCCGATACTGCTCACTTAGCGCCCTGGGCTTCGGGCCTCACGCTTCGGGCTTCAGGAGAGAAGCCCAGAATTCGGCGGTCGTTCTCTTCCTTCCACGAGCGACGCGCCCCATTTCCCACCTGCAAGGCGAACCGGCGCGGCACTACTTGTAGCTGGGTAGCCGGAGGATTCATGGAAGCACGCCGCGCTGCCGTCCTCTGGGCCGTCCTGCTCCCGCTGGGAGCGCTCGCGGTGGATGCGAAGCATCCGCGAGAGCCCGCCAAGGCCTCGCCGAAGCAACCCAGCCTCAGCGCGCCACGACCCCCCGAGCAGATGCTCTCGCCGTTCTGCAGCGGCGAGTACGCCGACTTCCTCACCTCAATGAGCCGCGAGACGCGCTCTTTCGAGGCCTCGGCGGAAGCGGGCTACACCTACTGCATCCGCGCCATCGCCACCTACGAGCACCTCTACTACGGGAACGGCGGAAAGCTGCGCCGGCGTTACGTGCGCCACGTCCGGCATGGGACGGGCTTTGCGTACGAGGCCAAGGACGGCGAATGGTTCGTCGCCACCAACGAGCACGTGGCGCAGCACCCGCTCGTCACCGAGACGGACGGCGACCTGGACGGCGTCCCGGCGGGCTCGCGGAAGGTGCGCGAAACCATCCGGATCGTCAAGAACGAGGGTGACGACGACGATACCTCGCAGGTCCCGCTCACCAAGGTCGTGGCCGACGAGGCGCTCGACGTCGCCGTGCTCAAGACGAGGCACCCGCTCAAGTTGATGCCGTATCGCATCGGTCGGTCGTCGGCGCTGCGCGTGGGAAACGCGGTGCAGGTGCGCGGTTATCCGCTGGCGATCTTCTCCGCCTCCAACACCGGCCGGGTCATCAGCATCGGGCAGCCCGATCACGAGCGGAACTGGAACCACGAGGACTTCGCGATCGATGCGCCCCTCAATGCCGGGAACTCGGGCAGCCCGGTCTTCGCCGTCTCGTGCAAGACGGGCCAGCTGGAGCTCGTCGGCGTCTACCACGCCGGTTACAAGGACGCCCAATCCCTCAACGTCGTCGTCGCGGTGGACCAGCTCCGAGGCGTCCTCGAGACGCTCCAGCCGAGCCGCCGCGACGTCGCGCACGATACCCTCGACCGCAGCTCGCTCCTGGCGCGGCTGCGGGCGGCTCCGGCCCCTTTCCTCATGCCGTTCGCGGATCGCGCCGTGCGGGTCGACGTCGAAGGCGACGTCATCAAGTTCGGCCTGCTTGACGGAGAGTTCCCGCTCACCGGCTCCGTGCAAGTCACGCTCGTCGATCGGGACGGCGACTTCGTGGAGCCCTCGGCGCTCCTCCTGCCACCGCGCTTCGGAGAGCGAGAGATCCCGTGGACGAGCGTGGACGCGGCCCTGCGCGACCCCGGACAGCGGCTCTACGACGCGCTCTGGAAGCAGCTCGCGGCGGTGCTGGCGTTCCGGGAGGGAGAGGAGCGCAGCTTCAAGGGATCCGAATCTCGGGCCCCGCTCGCGGCGGCAGCAGCACGCATCCGGAAGCGGCGGGCGGAGCAGAAGGAGATCCTGCAGTCGATCGACTTCGAGGCCGACGATCTCGTGTGGTCGCCCGCTGCCGTGCCCGCGGCCAGCGAACCCGCACGGGTTGGCGTGGCGAGCCCTCCCCCGGAAGGGGAGTGATTCCCCTCATTGATGGGGGCCAGCCCGGGCTGCCGAGCGAGCAGTGGCCCCACATTTCCATATAGCGCTCCTTATGGGGCTATATGACGGCGTGCTGTGCTTCAGATCGTCACGTATGGGACAAAACTCCGTCTCTGTAGGGGCTTATCTCAAAAGCTGGAAAGGGGGTTGGCAACCGCACGGGGCGTTATCATCCTGGCGATTGTCGGGAACGACGGCCAAGAAGGGGCGCGGTCACCGCGTACCTCAAGACCCCTGGTCCGGTGGGACTGGCCCTCAAGCGGGGCCATTTCTGGGAGAGAAAGATGCCTCAGATCGATATCGAGATCCTGACGCCCTTTGCGGCAAAGTTCCTCGAGGGCGCCACCCTCACCCCGGCAGAGCGCGCCGAGGTGCTGCGCATCGCCCAGGGTTTTGCCTGCAAGGACTCCGCGGCCGCCGCTGGCGTGTCGCCCGAGACGATCCGGGCGCGCCGCAAGAGGATCTACCGCAAGCTCGACGTACCCGGCTCCGGTGAACTCCTGGCCAGCCTGCTCTCCCTGTCGCTCAAGATGCTGGCGAAGGGCGAGCGGATCGAGGCGCGTC
>JBGQLS010000465.1:0-4876 GCA_041500205.1 Anaeromyxobacteraceae bacterium
CCACCGTCGACCCCGGCGGCAGAGCCGCCGCGGTCTCGTGACCCACCTTCGGCTGCGCCAGCAAAGCCGTCGCAGCCTCGCGCCCCTGCTCCTGGCCACGACGAGACGCGGCCAGGAGTCCGCCGCCACAAGCGCTGCCAGGAGTCCCTGCGCGGGGCGAGGGAGATCCTGAACTCCGGCCGCTTACGCCAAACGCGGAGTGAACTTGCATGGCCAGATCGCGCGCCGCCCCTTCCCCCTTCTCCCTCGCGCGCGGGACAGCGCTTCCGGGGACCACATGGACATGGCCTGCCGCGGCGGACGCGAAACGTGAGAGACGAGGGGAGGGGGCCCGCCATGTCCATCGGACTCGTCGCTCCGTTTGCCGCAGCGATCATGGTTCTTGCGCTCACCGTCATCTTCACGCGCCTGTGGGTGAATGACACGGAGCCGCGTGCGGTCCGCGAGCTTCACACCCTCGGTCTCCGGCCGGGCCGCACCTACACGCTCGGAGGGACGTGGGCTCTACATGCTGCGCGAGAGCGCGGCAATCTGCTCCTGGCCATCCTGGCGGTCGCCGCGTGGATCGCCGTCGTGATCTCGCTGGACGTTGCCCGGTAGAGCCGGTCGCGTCCCGGAGCGGTGCGTCTACGAATCGGGCGCACCGGCGAGGAAAGGCCGCTTCGGCGCAGCGCACGCGAACCGCGCGCGCGTTCCAGCGCTGTAGCAATTGCTCTCCGGGTGGCAGCTTGCAAGAATCGGTCACGCGTGACTACATTAGGGTCCATGAAGACCGCAGGCGTCCGCGAGCTAAAAGCACACCTCAGTGCCTACCTCCGCGATGTAGGACGCGGCGAGGTCCTCCTCGTCACCGATAACGGCCGGGTCGTCGCGGAGCTGAGGCCCCCCGGTCCTGCCCTTGCCGCCCTCTCCCCGCGGGACCTTCGTTTCCAGAAGCTCATCGAGCGGGGTGTCCTGCGCGCCCCCACACACCCGGCTGATCGTTCCTGGGCTGGCCCGTGCGCTCTCGGCGTTTCCAAGGCCGCCGCCGCCGCTGCCCTCGACGCGGAGCGTGGCGAATGACCGGCACGCTCTACGTCGAATCGAGCGCCCTCGTCCAGGCCGTCACGGGCGCCGATGCCTCTATCCAGGCGCTGCTCTCGGACGCTCCTCTCGTCACGTCCGCACTCACCATCCTGGAGACCGCCCGCGCGGTCGCCCGCCTGCGCCGCGAAAAGAGCCTCACCCCGGCCAATGCGCGCGAGGCCGACCGCCGACTGGCCGCGTTCGAGCGCGCCGCCTTCGTTCGCGCGATCGACGACGAGGTCCTCGCGTTCGCCCGGCGTGACTTCCCCATCGAACACGTGCGCAGCCTGGACGCCATCCAGCTCGCCACCCTCGTTCTCTGCGACCGCGACCTCAGCGGCCCCGACGATGGGCCTCTCACCGTCCTCTGCTGTGACCACCGCGTCCGAGACAATGCGGCGGCCCTGGGTATCCCCGTCCTTCCGCTCGCCTGCTGACGGGCGCTGGCCGAGACGCAGATCTCCATCAAGGCATGCGGCCACGCACCGGCTCGAGCGAACACCGGCACGGTCGCGTCGGTGGAGTGCAGGAACTCGAGCGTTCCCTTCACGCCGTCGAGCGAGACGACGAGGGCGACGCTGCCGGTGCGGAGCTCCAGCGTCAGCGGCGCGGCCTTGCTCGTGCCGATCTCGAGCGTGAGGTCGAGGGCGTCGGCCGCCGGCTCGACCGCTCTTGATCCGGAACTGAAGCTTCTCGACGTCGCTGGCGCACGCCTGATCGAGGGTCGCGCCCGCGGCGGAGAGCAGCGAGGTGCTGCCGTCCGGCAGGAGGTAGGGGCAGACGGCGGCGCCCTTGAGCAGGTAGGTCACCGAGCCGCTGTCGGACGACGCACGGAACGTGAACGTAGCACGCGCGCGCCGGCTTCGACACGAGGTGCGACGGGGCCGCGGTGGTACGACAGCGCAGGATGTGAGGAAGTCGGTGCAAGGCGGGCTCGCGGCGCGGTCCGCGCCTGCGCGCGCGAAGCACGATCGCGGGCGCCGCGGGCGGCACGCCGTAGTCGTGATCTACCGCCCACGGGGGAAGCCATAGCCGGCGCTTTTGACGTCCGTCAATTCATCTCTGGGGTAACTACAAATTCCGGTGCGACACGATCTGTTTGTGGAATGCGGAGTTAGCTGCGCCAGCGGGCATTTCCGTCCGCGGGACCGCTTCCCATTCAGGAAGGGAATGCACATGGAAGTTGGGGGCAGGGGATGTACGCATCGCGCTATCGATGTAGGCCTAATAGTTGACCCCTGTTGTGACAGACAGTAGTCTTGTCTGGAACGCAGGCGGGCGGGCGTCAACTCCGGGAGGAGGGCGATCCGATGACGGCCACAGGCTGGGTGCTCGCGGTGGCGCTCGCCATCGCTGCGGGGTTGCTGATCCTCTGGACCACCATCCCCCGCAGGCGAAGTGCTCACGCCTCCACGCTCGAGGCCGTGCGCGACGCGAGCGGCGCGCTGGTGTACCGCGTGGCACCGCTCGGCCTCGGTTGCCGGGGCCACGTGATGGTACGCCGCACCCGTGCGGGAGCGCTCGAGAGAGGATTGCTCCGGCGGCTGCGCGGCCTCGAGCCGATCGAGGTCGTCGAGCTGCTCCGGGCAGAGGGCCTGAGCGCCGAGCTCATGCCGAGGGGTGGAGAGCCGAGTGACGACGGGCGCTTCGCACGCGTTCGCCCAGCCGGCTCGGTGGTGGCGGCGTATCGCGGATGGAACAGGCGCTGCGCGAGGCTCAACCTCCCGCCGTGGCGCTCACGGCTGCCAGTACGTGCTCGTGCAGAGCGCCGTTCGACGCGATGCAGTTCCCCGAGGTGATCGTCGGTCGTCCAGCGAGATCCGTGAACCTCCCGCCGGCCTCCTTTAGGAGGATCTTCATCGGCGCGAGATCCCAGATCTGAACGCCGGCCTCGACCTATGCGGGGAGGGCAGGGGTATCAGGCGGATTTGAGACCCTGGCACTGCTGAGTAGCCGGGGGCGAAGGCCGCCCCCGCCCCGCCGGCAGAGCCGTCGGGGCCCCACCCGGGCCCCTGCGACCGCAGCTGATTTTTCGACAGGTCTTGAGCGGGGGACAAGCCCCCGCGCCAAGGACCGCCGCCCAGCCGGGTGCAGGGGTACACCTTCGGTGACGATGCTGCCCGCGGGACGAGAACCGCGCGTCGAGGGGCTTCAAGTGGCGCCCGAGGTGAAGACGGGCCCGCGCGAACAGTCAACCTGCTCGACCATTGAGCCGGCGGATTCCGTAGCGCGGGGGCTTGTCCCCCGCTGGTCGCCGCCGAAGCGGGCCACAAAGGCCCGCGCTACGGATCGATCGAACCAGGCACGGCCATGAGATGGGTCGAAGGAGGGGTGGTCGAGAATGGCTTGCCGTAGGGAGAAAACCTACCTCGCTTGCTGTTCACCTACCGTGATTAGCGTGCGTACATTTCCCCCGATTGGTGACTAGGCGCGCAACGCGGTCGCATGCGATAGGTCAACGGCATGATCGTCCCTTGCCCAGGTGACACCGGACGAACCCTGGGCGAGGTGGCGAGCGTCGAGGTCGCCGCCTCGATGCATCGCACGAAAGGACTCTCCGTGACCCGCATCTGCCTCGGTGTGTTGGCCCTCTCCGCCGCTGGACTGGTCGGCTGCAGCGACAGCAAGGCTCCGCTCTCCGCCGCGCAGACCGGCGTCGTGGTCGAGGTAGCCCCCGCTTCCGTACAGGTGCTGCCAGGCGCGTCAGTGAGCTTCAGCGCCACCGTCACCGGTTCGGCCAACGGCGACGTGCAGTGGTCCGTGGTCGAGCCAGGAGGCGGCAGCATCGACAGCGGCGGTCAGTACCTAGCCGCTCAGACCTTGGGTGTCTTCCACGTGGTGGCGCAGTCCGTCGCCGATCCGGCTGCCAGCGCTGTCGCGGCTGTGACCGTGACGCTCACGCCGGCCGTCGCCGTGGCGGTGACGCCGACCTCGGCCTCGATCACGGTAGGCGGCGCGGTCGCCCTCAGCGCCACTGTCACGGGTGCGAGCGAGACTGGGGTTACCTGGTCGGTGCAGGAAAGCGGCGGCTGCGGCTCGGTCACGCAGGCGGGGTTGTACATCGCGCCGCTTGCCCCCGGCACCTGCCACGTCGTGGCGACGAGCACCGCCGATGGCGCGAAGAGCGCGACGGCGACCGTCACTGTCACTTCGGCGCCGGTTGCGGTCACCGTCGCCGTCGCCCCGCACGCCACCTCCTTGACGACCGGTGCATCGGTGACGTTCAGCGCGACCGTCACCGGAACGAGCGACGCCGCGGTGACCTGGTCGATGCAGGAGAGCAGCGGCTGCGGTTCGATCACCCAGGCCGGCGTCTACACGGCGCCCTCCAGCGCCCGGACCTGCCACGTCGTCGCGAGGAGCAACGCCGACACGAGCAAGGCGGACACGGCCACCGCCACCGTGACGGCGCCGGTCCCCGTCACCGTCGCGGTATCACCGCACAGCGCCCAGACTTCCGCCGGCGGCGCGGTGGCCTTCAGCGCCACGGTCACGGGCTCGAGCAACACGGGGGTGACCTGGTCGGTGCAGGAGAGCAGCGGCTGCGGCTCGGTCACGCAGGCCGGCGTCTACACGGCCCCGCCGGTGGCCGCCACCTGCCATGTCGTCGCGAAGAGCAAGGCCGACGCGACCAAGAGCGACACCGCCACCGTGACGGTGGCGGCCGCGGCTGCCATCACCGTCGCGGTCGCCCCGCACTCCACCTCCTCGACGGTCGGGAGCTCGGTGACGTTCAGCGCCACGGTCACGGGCACGAGCAACACGGGGGTGACCTGGTCGGTGCAGGAGAGCAGCGGCTGCGGCTCGATCA
>JBGQLS010000466.1:0-4863 GCA_041500205.1 Anaeromyxobacteraceae bacterium
CGGGACCTCTCCGTCCCCGACAGCGCCTTCGAGCAGGACACGAAGTGGGAGGACATGGTCGGGTTCGTCTCCCGGCTGGGCGGCCGGGCCGAGTCCCTTGGACGCGGCTTCGGCGTGAAGTTCTCCAACACGCTCATCGTGAAGAACCACAAGCAATTCTTCCCCGCGACCGAGCGGCAGATGTATCTCTCCGGCCCGGCGCTCCACGCGATCCCCATGGCGCTCGTGGACCGGTTCCGGCGGACGTTCGGCGACCGCTACCCCATCTCGTTCTCGGCCGGCGTCCACGCGGGCAACTTCGCCGACGCGGTCGCCCTCGGCCTCAAGCCCGTCACCGCCTGCACCGATCTCCTCATGCCGGGCGGGTATTCCCGAGCGTGGCGGTTCTTCGAGTCGCTGCGCGAACGCATGGCGGCGGTGGGGGCCCGCGACCTCGACACCTTCGCGCTCAAGGCGTACGGCCACGCGGAGGCGGCGCTGGCGAGCTTGGGCTTGCCGGCCGCGACCGAGGACTCCTGCCGCGCGGCCCTGGCGCGCGGAGGCGATCTGCGCGCAGCGGCGGGCGCGGCGTTCGGGGCCTGGGTGGCCGCGGCGCGCCTGCTCGGCACCGAGACCTACCTCGAGCGGGCGCTCTCCGACCCACGCTACGCCGCGCCGAGCAACGCCACCCCGCCGAAGAAGGTGGGTAGCGCCCTCTCGCTCTTCGATTGCCTCACCTGCGACAAGTGCATTCCCGTCTGCCCGAACGACGCGAACTTCAGCTTGCCCATCGCGCTCGGCGACATCCCGATCGAGCGGCTCGTCCCGACCGCGAACGGCTTCCTCTCCGAGGTCACCGGCGTCATCGCCCTCGCCCAGCCACGCCAGATCGCCAACTTCGCCGACGCGTGCAACGACTGCGGCCACTGCGACGTGATGTGCCCCGAGGACGGCGGACCTTACCTCGTGAAGCCCCGCTTCTTCGGCAGCGTCAGGGCATGGGCCGCCTCGCCGGCGCTGGACGGTCTCGCCCTGGAGCCCACGGCCGAGGGCCTGCGCATGCACGGCCGCTTCGGAGGCCGGGCGTTCGTGGTCGAGAGCGGGGGAGTCCGGCTCCGCTACCGCGGCGACGGTTTCGACCTGGAGCTCGATCTCTCAGATCCGGCGGGCACAGCCCGGGGCCGCGCCGAGGGACCGGTCGATCTCACGTGGCTGCGTGTCATGGAGCGCGTTCGGGAGGCGGTGGTGGCTGCTGGCCCGGTGAACTGGGTCGGCGCCGCGCTCATCGCGTCCGACCCGGAAGCGCCGGTTCCGCGTCGAGCAAGGCGATGAGCGTCGCGCACGGCGACAGGTCGAGGGTCTCACCCTCCACCAGCGCTCCGACCGGCTCGCATCCGAGGAGCTTCCAGGTCCGGGGCTCGAAGCGGGCGACGACCTTCTCCGAGCGGTACTCCGCCACCTCGCCACGGCGTTCCAGTCGGTGCGTGCGGCCCGAGAGCTTCGCCTCGATGGCGATCACTCCGCCCGCGCGCTCCATCCGGAACGCGTCGCCCCGCGCTTCTTCAAAGCCCGCGTCGTCGATCCAGAAGCGCGGCTTGTCCTCGTGGGGCGCTCCGGAAGTCGGGCAGAAGGTCGAGCAATTGCCGCAGGCGTTGCAGAAGTCGCCGATGTTGACGATCTGCACCTGCTGCCGGACGGCGAAGGGCCTCACGTCCACCGGGATGAGCTCACCGCTCCGCGCGACGAGCGAGGGCAGCTCGAGCGTGAGAGGCGACGTCGAGTAGGCCTGGTTGGCCCGGTTCGGGCAGACGGTGACGCAGAGGCTGCAGACCTCGTCGCAATCGAGGCAGCGGCTCGCTTCTTCAGCGGCGGCTTCAGGGCTCAGGGACCCTGCCACCTCGGAGAAGCCTCCGCGCTCCGCCACCGGGAGCACCGGCACCTCCTTCGGCGCCACCAGGCGTCCCTTCTTCTCCATGAGCCTCACGGGCCGGGTGTGCTTCTGGAGCACCGGCTCCAGCTCGGGGACGACGCCATGGCGCCGCCCGATCTCGTTCGCGACGGCGCGCCCGTCGGCGATGGCCTTGATGACGGAGGCCGGCCCGCGCGACACGTCCCCGCCCGCGAACAGTCCCGGGATGCTCGTCTCGCACGTCTCGCGATCGACGGCCAGCGTGCCATCGCGGTGGCGCTCGAGCGCGAGACCAGAGAGGAAGTCGAGCACGGGCTCCTGCCCCACGGCGGAGATGATCGTGTCGGCGCGCAGCACTTCCTCGCTGCCGCCGGCAGGCACCGGCCTCGGCCGGCCCGAAGCATCGCGCTCGCCCAGCTTCATGCGCGTGCAGGCGAGACCCACGACCTTGCCGCCTTCCACCACCACGCGCGCGGGGCCGAGGAGGTCGCGCAGGACGATCCCCTCCTCGATGCAGTCCCGCACCTCGGCCGGATCGGCGGGCATCTCCGCCCGGGTGCGGCGGTAGACGAGCGAGACCTCGCCGCCGGCGACCAGTCGCCGGGCGGAGCGAGCCGCATCCATGGCCGAGTTGCCCCCGCCGACGACGAGGACGCGCTTCCCGAGGTCGATGGGGGCCTTCGCGCGCACCTGGTCCAGGAAGACCAGCGCGTCGAGGACTCCGGGGGCTTCCTCGGCGGGAATCCCCAGGCGCTTGCCTCGCTGCGCTCCGACCGCGAGGAAGAGGTACGGATACTCCTTGCGGAGCTCCTCGATCGTGAGGTCGCGGCCCAGCGCCTTGCCCAGGTGGATCCGGACACCCAGGCGGCGAAGGCGGTCGAGGTCGTCCCCGAGGGCACGCGCGGCGAGCCGGTAACCTGGGATGACGCCGCTCACCATGCCGCCCGGCGCTTCCTTCGCCTCGAAGAGCACCGGCTCGAACCCCATCCTGGCGAGGAAGTACGCGGCCGAGAGGCCAGCGGGGCCCGCGCCGGCGATCGCCACCTTCACGCCCTTCGCCGGGCCGGCCTGCGCGCGGGGGGCCTCCCCGTGCTCGAAGGCGAAGCGCTTGAGCTCGCGGATGGCCAGCGGGGCGTCGTAGAAGTTTCGCACGCAGCGGGAGCTACACGGATGGTCGCAGACGCTGCCCGTCACGCCGGGCTGCGGGTTGGTGCGGAGGATGACGTCCATGGCCTGGGACGGCTTCCCGTGCGCCACCAGCCACAGGTAGTCGGGGATGTTCTGATGCGCGGGGCACGCTTCCTGGCAGGGCGCGGCGATGCAATCGAAGTGTCCCAGGGCGCGCTCGCCCTTGAAGGCGATCGGCCGTTCACGGCGGGCGTACCGGCCGTCGCCGGCGACGCGCTCGACGTGCCGGCCGAGGTTCACGCGGGCGCCCCGGCCACCCGAGCTGGCGTGCACGAACGCCTCGAGGCCATCCGCCCCGGCGCGCGTCATCGCGGCATCGAGGTTCACCAGGTACTGCTGGAGCCGCGCGTAACCGCCGGGCTTGAGGAGATCGGTGCAGACCGTGACGGGCGAGAGGCCGTCCGCGACGAGATCGGCGAAGTTCCGGGCGTCGGCGCCGCCGCAGAAGCTGATGGGGACGCGGCCGTCCAGTTCCTCCGCCACCAGCCTCGCGAGCGTCAGCGTCAGCGGGTGCAGCGCGCGTCCCGACAGGTACATCGTCTTCTCGCTCTTCGGGAAGACCGGGCGCCGGTTCACCACCTCGAGGGTGTTGGAGAGCTTGACGCCGAAGCTCTGAGGGCGGCCTTCGGCGGCTTGTGCGAGGCTCTTCACCATGGCCATCGCGTCGTCGAAGCTCGGGTCATGCTCGAAGGCCGCGTCGGGCACCTCGATGTCGAAGCCCAGGGTGCGGTTCAAGAGGCCCCGCAGCCGGTCGTGGCCGAGCAGCGTCGGGTTGAGCTTCACCCAGGTATTCACGCCCAGTCCGGTGAGGAGGTAGCGCGCGATCCGCTCGATCTCGACCGGCGGGCAGCCGTGCATCGTCGAGAGCGTGACGTGGTCGGAGATCCGGGGCGGGATCGCGAGGTCGCGCACGGCGGGGTAGACCTTGGCCACCGCGTCGACCGCCGCGGGCAAGGCGTGCCGTGCGTCCCGCATGTTCGAGATGAACCGCTGCACCCTGGGAGACTGGATGCCCTCGAGGTCGTAGCCCACGCTCATCGCGAAGAGCGTTCCGGGCTCCTCGAGACCCAGCCTGTGGGCGAGCGCGTGCACGAGGACCCACGCGTTCAGGTACTCCTGGAAGGACTGCTCGAGCTTCAGCTCCTGCGACCACTCGCAGTTGTACGTCTCGTCGGCGGCGTCGATGCAGGGCCGGCCGACGGCGATCTCGTCGAGGACCTGGACTGTCTTCAGCTCGATGAAGCGCGCTCCGCACAGCCAGCTCGCGACGATGTTCTGGGCGAGCTGCGTGTGGGGGCCGGCGGCGACGCCCAGGGGGGCGGCCAGCGACCGCCCGAACATGCGCGAGGCGAACCTGCGACCGGGGATCGCGAAGTTCTGCTTCGGAATCCCGAGGACGGTGTCCCGCGAGTCGAGCTCGCCGAAGACCCAGCGCGCAAGGAGCTCGAGGGGTGCGGGGCGGAAGGCCTTTTCCATGGTGCCTTGCTCGGTGGCTGCACTCGTCGCGCCAGCCGCCGGCGATCGTCGGCGCCTCGAGCAACGCTCCAAGTTACGTGTTCCCAGGCTTCACCTGCTCCATCCGCCCGGGAAGCTGCGCCCGGAGGCGCAGCGGACAGCGCGCCTAGCGCAGGATTTGCACTTCAGCTCTCGGCAGGCGCCTTGGTTGCCTCTTCCGGGGGCACCCGCCAGCCTACCACTCGGCCTGCGCTCGTCCCTACTCATCGGCCATTAGCATAAAAGACTACTAATTTCCGGCATATACGTCGCGCTGCGATCCTCCTTTCCTC
>JBGQLS010000467.1:0-4852 GCA_041500205.1 Anaeromyxobacteraceae bacterium
CTCGAGTCCGACGAGCGGGCCCCAGAAATTCTCACCTCGGGCGAATCCGCGTGTGCCGTCGAGGGGATCGACGATCCAGCGGGTCGCGGCGGTGCCCTCGTGGGCGCCGGTCTCCTCGCCCAGGACAGCGTGATCGGGGAAGGCGGCGCGGATGATCGAGAGCACGGCCGCCTCGGACTCGCGATCGGCGATGGTCACCGGCGAACGGTCGGGCTTGAGCTCAACGCGCACGCCGCTGCGGAAGTGTGTCATGGAGGCGCGGGACGCGGCTTCCACGGCGCGGCGGGCGGTGGTCAGGGCGAGGTCGAGGTCGAGGGTGGGCATGGGGGGGAGTCTATGACGCGGAGGGGAGGGGAGCAGGAGGATCTCTGAGCCCCTGCGGCGCAGAGGCGTGACCGGAGCGCGCCCTGCGTCGTGACTAGGATCTGGAAGCCCATGCACAGTGCAACTCCTGTGGGTCTCTGCCAGCTTGCACGGACGTCGCGCGGTGGCGCGTGGCCAGGCACACCACTGCGGACTACGATGGAACTAGATGCGAGTGCTCAAGGCACATGTCAGAGGCGGGCGGCTGGAGCTGGACGAGCCGCTGGACCTTCCCGAAGGCTCGGAGATCCGCGTGGCGCTCGTCGAAGACGACCTTGACGAAGACGAGCGTGCGGCATTGGAGGCCTCGCTGGAGGAGTCAGAGGCCGACATCGCCGCGGGTCGGCTGATCAGCGAGGAGGAGTTCTGGGCGAGGTTCCGGGCGCGCCAGTGAAGATGCCGCAGACCCGGCACCACGTCTATTACCGCCTGATCGCAGCCGACCGCGTGGCGGTCGCCTCGGTCTGGAGCGCTGTTCGCGGCAGGGGCCCCACGCTGTAACGAGTCCTGTCCGGGATCTCCCCGGGGCGCGCATCGTGTCGCGGCGCCTGGGAGTGGACTTGAGCTAGCCTCTGCCAGGAGAACGAGGCGTTGCAGGACCGCCGGACACAAACAAGCAACGGCGGCCGCCCTCGCGAGCAGCCGCCGTCGATGTGCCATCTCGAAGCGGGGGACAAGCCCCCGCGCTACGGTCTGCGCATCGCCGCTACTTCTTGGGCCTCATGTCGCCCGTCTTGAGGTACCGGGTGTGGAACGAGAAGGCCTCCTCGAGGAGGTGCGGCGACTGACGGCCGGCGCTGGGGTTGGCGTAGGCGCGCTTGTAATAGTCCCACAGGAGGGGGCGCCACTCGGGGGCGGCGCACTTCTCGATGATCTCCTTCGCCTTCTCCTTCGGGCTCCTGGCGCGCAGGTCGGCGAAGCCGAACTCGGTCACGATCCCGTTCACGTCGTGCTCGGTGTGGTCCACGTGCGTCGCGAAGGGCACGATGGCCGAGATCTTCCCGCCCTTGGCGGTCGCCGGAGACATGAAGATCGTGTAGGCCGAGTTGCGGGCGAAGTCGCCCGACCCGCCGATGCCGTTCTCGATGCCCTTGCCCACGATGTGCGTCGAGTTCACGTGGCCGTAGATGTCGGCCTCGACGAACCCGTTCATCGCGATGCAGCCGAGGCGGCGGATGACCTCGGGGTGGTTCGAGATCTCCTGGGGCCGCAGGATGATCTGCTTGCGGTAGCGCTCGATGTTCTTGTTGAAGCGGATCTGGCCCTCGGGCGAGACCGAGAACGCCGTGGCTGAGGCGACGCGGAGCTTGCCGGAGTCGAGCAGGTCGAGCATGCCGTCCTGGATGACCTCGGTGTAGCTGGTCATGTTCTCGAAGTGGCCCTCGTTGAGCCCCACGAGCACCGCGTTCGCGATGTTGCCGACGCCCGACTGCAGCGGCGTGAGGTTCTTCGGAATCCGGCCCGCCTTCACCTCGCCGTCGAGGAAGTCGAGGATGTGCCCCGCGATCTTCTTGTGCACCTCCTCGGGCGCCTTGAAGGCCGCGTTGCGGTCCGGATCGTTCGTCTCGATGATCGCCACGACCTTGTTGATGTCGATCTTCTGGTAGGGCGAGCCCACCCGGTCATCCGTGTGCATGATCGGGATCGGCACGCGCTCGCCGTGCCTGGGCTCCACCGAGAAGTTGTCGTGCATGCCCTCGAGCCGCTCGTCCTGCCAGCTGTTCACCTCGAGGATGATCTTCTCGGCGTGCTCCAGGTAGACGTTGTTGCCGCCGACGGACGAGCTGTAGATGAGCGAGCCGTCCTCGCGGATCTTCGTCACCTCGATGACGGCGAAGTCGATCTTGCCGTAGTAGCCGTAGCGGACCAGGCTGCCCACGTGGGACAGGTGCATGTCCTGGTATTCCATGACGCCGTTGTTGATCTTCTCGCGGGCCGCGGCGTCGCCCTGGTACGGAAAGCGGAAGCTCTGGGCATCGGTCATGCTCATGGCCGTGTCCTGCTCCGGGCCCGTGGACGCGCCGGTCAGGACCCTGACGCGGAACGGCTTGCCCTTCATCTTCTCGTCGAGCGCCCGCTTGGCCAGCGCGACCGGGAGCGACTTCGGATAGCCGGCGCCGGTGAACCCGGACATGCCGAGCGTACAGCCGTTCGGGATCATGCCCACCACTTCCTCCACGGGCATGATCTTGCTCTGGAGGAACTTGTTCAGAATGCGCGGATTCGCCATAGATAACGCCTCCTCAGACGGGGAAAGTGGCTCGCTGCATGAGCCGTATTGCCGCACCTGCGCGTTGGCGCACAGTAGCCCTTTTGAACACAGCAGGGGAAGAGAGGTGCTTCCAGCGGCTAGAGCTACGCCTACGGATGTGCGTCAAACGCCTACCTCAAGTCCTCAGTTGCCGAACCAGCTCGCGCAATACATCAGGAAGCTTCGCCTCGCGCCATGAGGCCGTCAGTCGCAGCCGACCCTCGGCGGCCTCCAGCGCACCCTGCTGGACGAACCACTCCAGCGCGTTCTCGAGCGTGGCGTTGGAGAGCGATTCCCTGAGTGCGATGCGTCCCGTCGCGTAGGCCGCCCGGCCCTGCTCGAGGGCCGACTTCACGAAGTGCCTCCGTTCGAACGGCGCGCCGGAGGCCTTCCGGTCCGAGGCGAGCAACGCTTCCGCGGCGAGGAGATAGGCCTCGGCGTACGGGCGCGTCAGCTCGGCGAGGAAGTCGAGCATCTCGCGATTCGAGCCTGGGCGGAGCCGGCCCTCCGAGTCTTCCATCACGCCGAGCCGGCACAAGAACTGCGCGTTGCCCTCGAAGAGCTCATCGAATGTGGTGCCGACGCGGTACATGAACTCGAGCTTGAAGAGGCGGGAGAGCCAGCGGGCGCGCGCCTTCACCTCGTCGCGCGCCGAGTCGGGGCCGGACGCGCGCACGGCGGCCGAGACGAGCGAGAGGCCGACGTAGCGGTGGATGACGGCGTTCTTGTGGTAGTCGAGCACGGCTCGACGTTCCTCCACCGCCTGGTAGATGGTGGCTCCGGCGGCCTCCTCGACGCGCACGAGGCCGTCTCGCACCAGGGCCGCCACCGCGTCCGCGATGGGTCCTGGCTGGCGGGGATCGGATGGCGTTCCGGGGAGGCCTCGGTAGAACCGTGCTTCGCCGTCGGCGGCGATGTACCGGAGCAGCTCGACGCGGCGAGTCAGCTCTTCGGCGGCGAGCCCGCGGCGCACGTGCGAGAGGAGCGAGGCAGCCACGAGCCCCACCGGCGTGATCGTGATGGCCCGGTTGATGCCATACGCGACGCGGTTAGCCAGAGCCTGCACCAGCGCGCGCTTCGGGTCGGGCGTCGGCGCAGTGCCGGGAGCCGATCCGGCCGGGCTGGGCTCGCCGCGCCCGGCGGGAGCGTCGGGCGGCGGCATCACCTCGTCGAGCGTGAGCGACGCCGCGCCGGGCCCGAGCCGCTCTGCCGCGAACGCGCGCAACGAGATCGGCTTCTCGAACTGGATGGTGAGGCGGCCGTATTTGCGGCGGAGCACCTTGCGCGCGCGCAGGAGCCCCCGGAAGCTCTCCTTCCTCTTCTCGGCGCCGGCGAGCTCGCGCGCGTAGGCCCTGCCTTCGATGAGCCGCTCGTAGTCGATGGCGATGGGGACGAAGAGGACGTCCTCCGTCGCCTCCTCGAGCCAGGCGTCCACCTCCATCGAGAAGAGGCCGGTCTTGGGAAAGAGGAGCTTGCCGGAGCGGCTGCGCGTGCCCTCGAGATAGAACTCCTGCGGGAACCTGTCGCGGAGGAGCTGCTTCACGTACGCGCGCAGCGTGGCGGTGTAGACGCGGTCGCCCTTGAGCGTGCGCCGGATGAAGAAGGCGCCGCCGCGCCGGGCGATGGCGCCGAAGGGCCAGAAGGACAGGTTGATGCCGGCCGCCACGTGGGGCGGGGTGATGCCGTACTCCGAGAAGACCCAGGAGAGGACGAGGAAGTCCATGTAGCTCTTGTGGCTGGGGCAGAGCACGATGGGAGCGTCGCCGGCGGCGCGCTTCACGCGGGCGAGCCCGTCCTCGTCGATGTCGACGCTGTCGTACATGCGGCGGAAGACCCAGGCGAGGATGGGCCGCATGAGCTCGATGAAGCCCGGCGAGTAGCGGCTCGCGACCTCGAGCAGGTCGCGCTCGGCCTCTGACTGGAGGTCCGCGAGCGGGCACCCGCTCGCCTGCGCCTCGCGCTCCAGCGCGCGCCTGAGCCCCTTGTCGCGCAACACCTGCCCGCGCATGCGCGCCGCCGTCTTGAGGGGCGGGCCGACCAGCGCGCGGACCTCTCGCGCGAGGTGGTGGTGGAGCGCG
Organism: Anaeromyxobacteraceae bacterium; assembly: GCA_041500205.1. Taxonomy (GTDB): domain Bacteria; phylum Myxococcota; class Myxococcia; order Myxococcales; family Anaeromyxobacteraceae; genus Anaeromyxobacter_A. Next base: position 4,693 of record JBGQLS010000467.1, read on the forward strand.
CCCCGGAGCTTCCGCCCAAGGACCGGGTCGGGCTCGGCTTGCCGCTCCGCGACGAACTCGGAGAGGTCGGAGGCGCTGCCGAGCTGCAGCACCGCGCGCCGGTGGTTCAAGACGAAGCCGATGGCGTTCGCGAAGCGGCTCGGAGCGTCGGGCGTGCCGA
>JBGQLS010000468.1:0-4841 GCA_041500205.1 Anaeromyxobacteraceae bacterium
ATAGCCGTCGGGGCCCCACCCCGGCTAAACTGAGTACCCGGGGCTCGCGCCGCCCCGCCCCGCCGGTTAGCCGTCGGGGCCCCACCCCGGCTAAGAAACCGAAGGCATTCTTCGACAGGTCTCGAGGACGAGTCCCCGCGCTACGATCCCTGCACGAGCTGCTCCTCATTTGCAGCGCGGGTTCGGGGCGACGCCCTGGGCGGTCGCGACGTCCTTCGGGTAGATGATGGGCGCCTTCCCCTCCGGCAGGTTCTGCTGCACGACGAAGGCGTTCTGTACCTGCTGCCCTTTGTCGGCGGGAAACTCGACCGTCCCGCCCGGCAGGAGCGACGGCATGCGCAGCGCGGCCAGCTTGGCCCGGACGGCCTCGCGATCGACCTTCCCCGCCTGCTCGATGGCGGTGAAGAGCGCCTGCGCCGACTCGTACGCGAGGGCCTGGAACCACTCGGGTGGGCGGTGGTAGCGCGCCTGGAAGGCGTCCACGAACACCTTGGCCGGCGCGATCTTCTCGGCGAGCTGGGCGTTCCACCACACCGCCGAGAGGATGTAGTTCACGTTTTCCTGGCCGAGCGCGTCCACGGCGGCCTTCTCGCTCCCCCGCGCTCCGTAGCTCACGACGGCGTGGCAGAGCCCGGCGCCGATGTACTGGCGGTGCATGGTGATGTAGTCGGGGAGGTGCGCGTCGACGAGGAAGAGGTGGACGCCGGCCGCCTTGACCTTGCCGAGGAGCGGGCTGAAGTCCTTGCCGTTGAGCTCGAACGACTCGTCCGTCGCGATCTGGTAGGCGCCGCCGCTCTTCGCCACGAAGTCGGACACGCCCTTGCGGAAGTCCTTCCCGTGCGCGGTGTTCTCCCACAGGAGCGCGATGCGCGCGGGGCGCGGCAGCTTCCCCGCCTTCTGCTGCTCGTCGATCCACTGCATGAGCGCGTTCCCGAGCAGCTCCACCGGGGCAAGGAGGCCGAAGAGTTGCTTGTAGCCGCGGCGGTAGATGTCGGTCGCGCCGCCGCCGCCGTTCACGTAGGGGACCCGGTTCTGCTCGGCCACCGCGCTCTGCGCCTGCACCAGATGGCTCGCGTAGGTGCCGAGGAGGAAGTCGACCTTGTCGTTGTTGATGAGCCGATCGGCGAGGCTCACCGCCGTGGCCTGCGTGCTCGTGTCGTCGAGGAGCGTCAGGCTCACCGGAACCTTCGCTGCGCCCACCTGGAGTCCACCGCGCTGGTTCACCTGGTCGAAGGCCAGCTCGTAGCCCTCCTTGAAGAACCCTCCGATGCGCGCCTCGGACCCGGTGAGGGGCAGCGTCGCCCCCACGGAGATCCGGCTGGGCGCGCGCCCAGCCTTGCTGCAAGCGGCGGCGAGGACGGCGGCCGTTGCGAGCCCGAGAACCCGCAGCGTGCGCGAGGCGGAGCCTGTCATGGGCAGTCCTTTCATTCACATTTCGTGAATGCAGAAGAGGGAGCCATTCGCGCCCGCCCCGGCCGGTACAACGGCCTTCTTCCGGGCTGGAGCGCTCGGCACGGCTCTTAGGGAGCCATTCTCTGACTGTCAAATACACCGTGCCGCCCGCGGCACAGGTGCCTCTGCCGGGCATGCAGGTGGGCGCATCCGCGCGGGTCAGCCTGGTCGGGTGCGTCTCGCCCCGCAAGGGGCACGGACGCCTCTACTGGTAAGCATCTGGCGTGTGCCGAAGGTGGTCGCTCTGGGCCTTGTCGTGGTTGATCCAGAGCTGCGCGTGCCGTTCCGCCAAGAGATCGGCGAGCCGCTGCATCGAGGCGAGCGTCTTTCCCCTGTCCACATTCATTGCCGGCACGCGGCGGGCGTCCCAGTTGGACTTGAAGTGAACAGCGTCGCCGCTGAGCACGACCCACCCGGTCTTTGGCAGGTGCACGAGCAGCGACTGGTGGCCGGGTGTATGGCCGGGCGTCGACACGATGAGGACGCTCCCGTCGCCGAAGACGTCCTTGTCGCCCTCGAGCTTCGTGACCGGGTGCTCGGGCTTGAACGGCTTCTTCTCCTGGCTGAATGCCCATTCGTACTCCGCCCGCTGGATGAGCACCGGCACCGCCGGGAACAGCTCGACGTTCCCGACGTGGTCGGGATGGGTGTGCGAGATGGCGACGTATCGAATGTCCCCGGGCTTGACGCCAATCCGCGCGAGCTGCGACGCGAGCGTCGTGCTCCGGTGCATCGTCAGCCCGGTCGGGGAGAGCTGGCCCTCGGGCTTGTCCGCCAACGCGTCCGGGAACCCGGTGTCCCACAGCAGCCATCCCTTCGGGTGGTGCACGAGATAGCAATTGTCGGAGATGTCGATAGGGACGCCCTCGTTCACGCCCGGTGACCAGCGCGACTGGTCCGGCGCGTGCCCCCAGCCGCAGTCGATCACGTAGAGCCTGTCCACGCCCTTCGCCTGCCCCGCACCGGCCGAGAGTGCGGTCAACGCCGCGACGATCCAGCGCGCTCGCTTCATGTGCCGACCTCCGTTCGAGAACGGGGCATGCCCTAACCTTGCCGCCGCCGGCTGCCATGTCCCGGACGTGGGTTGCTGCAGGGCCACTATGCCGCAGGCGTCCCGGCCGCCCGCGCGGGGACGTGTGTCGGGCTTGGCCAGAGCGTCAGCCGGCATTCGCCAGGTGCCACCCTGGCCGCAGGGTACAGCTCCTTCACGACGCGCAGCTTCTCCCGGAACTTCCGCTCGCGCCCGTAGACCGTCGGCCTTGCTGGCCCGGATCGGGGATGGAAGAATGTCCGGTCGGTTCGGGGTCTCCCGAGCGCGGTAGGCACATGCCGTCACGACGACATCGTGGCGGGGTCGGTGACGTATCGTGAGGTCGAGCCAATGGACGAGCTCACCGAAGCCCTTCAGCGTGCCCAAACCAACGATGCCATAGGCGACGCCATCGTCCAGGCGGCCAACCGCCATATTGGACTCTCCGCCTTCTACATGCTGCGCCTGTCGGGCCCCGTGATTTCGCCTGCGGACGCATTCGCAGTGAACGGACGCGCGCCGGTTCTCCGTGCTCGCGAGGACGTCGTGGAGACTCTCGCGCTCTTCGGGCGTGAGCTCGAGTCGTTCGGGTCCCTTACCAAGCTGAAGAGCTTCGACATCGCTGCGCGGTATCCGCCAGACGCTCTCCGCCGGACCGAAATCCTCAACGCCTTTTGGATACCGCTCCGCGTCCAGCGCCAAATGATCGGCATACTACGTACAAGCCAAGAGCCGGTCGGATTCATCGACGTCTGCCGCGCGCACCATGAGCCAGCCTTCACCGCTAGGGACCTGGCAACGTTCGAGACCATCCGGAGCATAGCCTCTCGCACGCTTTTCACAGAGGGGGCGACTCGTGGCTCCAACAGGCTTGAAGATGCGCTCGCGGTCCTCTCCACGGCCACGACCGAGCCCTGGTTGCTATTCGACTCGGGCGGGCAGCTCCTCTGGCTCAACGACGAGGCCCGCGCCCGACTCTCCGTGGCCGCGGCACGAATCGGCTCGCGCGTCGTGCTGTGCCACTCCGATCCGATAGGGCGACTGCGAGCCTGGGTTCGCGCGGGGGCACGAACTCGTGAGATGGCGGTTCCAGGAGAGCACTTCGTGGCGCGCCGCTTCGAGTTCGCCTCAGGCCGGCCGCTCTTTCTGATCGGCTTGGCTGCGCCTCCCCCTGCGAAGGAGTTGCGCGCCGCACGTCTCGCCCGGCGTCACGCGCTCACTCGGCGGCAGAGCGAAGTGCTCATACAGTTGGCGACCGGAAAGGCCAATAAGACCATCGCCGCGATCCTCGGCTGCGCCGAGAGCACCGTCGAACTGCACGTGACGGCGCTGCTTTCCAGGTTGGACTGCGAGAACCGAGCGGAGCTGGTGGCCCGTTTCTGGACCTCGTGAATCCAGCGCCGCCCACGAGCAACGACCGGAGTCGCGTGACCATGTGACGCGAACCTGGGGTTTCCCCTGGGTCCCAAGCTCCAGCGCGTGCGGTATGGATTCACCTACCTGGTGCTTGCAGTCAAATACTCACTAAGGGAGGGATCTCATGTATTTGCTAACTGTGATTCGCCGCTCAGCCGTAGCGGTTTCGGCTGTCATCTTGGTCGCGGCCGCGGGGTGCGGCGGCACCGGCGGCACCGGCGGCACCGAGAACAAGACGTGCGCGGACGCCTGTAACAACCTATTCAACTGCGGCACCAAGCTTAGCGTGGCGCCCAGCTCCTTCCTGGGTCCCAACTACGCGGATGTGAGCAGTTGTATCAACAGGTGCACCACGGGCAGCTGTCCGAAAGCCCAACAGCTCGTCAACTGCGCAGCCGCCCTGCAGTGCAACAGCCTCAACCAGGTAGAAACGGATGCCGAGGCGTGCTTCACCAATAGCGGGTGCACGCCCTGACGAAGGCAACTTCACCATTCGCAAGGTCACTCCGGCCGGCGGGTGACCACGCTCGCCGGGAGCGCCGGGCAGGTTGGCGGCGCCAACCGGCGCAGGCCGGGGAGGGGGTTGCGCCAGCGCGCAGCGACCGGGCGGAGCGGGCGGAACCGGTTGCAGAGCAGCGGAGCAGAGCAAGCCCGGAGCCACGCCCCATGCACCGCTCGGCAAGCAACGCCGCTCGGGGGCGTGGCTCGTTGGCTTGCGCGACCCGAGCGGCCGGAAACGATCGGCCGACTCCGACGGTGAGACCCGGCGCTGCCGCAAACCCCTTCCCGGCCAGCGATCGAGTGCCACGCCCGATCTGTGGGGTAAGCCGACAAGCTCCAAGTACCTGCCTGCGGCGCGACGAGCTCCCTCAGCCGATCCGCGCCACCTTGCCCCCGGTCATCGCGACGAGCTCCGCCGGCGTGAGCGGGAAGACGGCCTGAG
>JBGQLS010000469.1:0-4835 GCA_041500205.1 Anaeromyxobacteraceae bacterium
AGCCAGGCGAGCGAGACGCAAGCAGGGCGAGGCGCGACGACCGAGCATAGCCAGCGGCTATGTGAGGGAGGACGCAACGAAGCGATGCGCCGCGGATCGTTCGCCGCGGCGACGGGAACGGTGTTTTGGACAACCCTCTCAAGGGCTAAGTGCTGGCCTCGGCCATGGGCCGGACGATGGCCTGAGACGTCGCGGCGCTCGCCATCGAGCGCAGCACCAGCTCGACGGGGCGGCGCGGCGTTGCGCGCAAAGGTCGTCCATAGCCGAGCCGGAAGAGAAGCTGCGGCCAGCCGACCTCGCCGAGCGCCTCGCGCAGCCGCGCGCGCACGGAAGGGACCTCGACGGTCTGGCTGAAGAATGACGCCGAGAGACCCTTGGCCGCGGCGCGGAGGAGCACGCGCTGCATGGCCTGGCCGGCCACGAACCAGTCGGCGGGAGTCTCCTGGCGCGAGCAGAGCGCGACGAGGGCGCGCGTGTTGAGCGCGTAGTAGCGGTCGCGCCGCTCTTCCGAGGACATCCCGGTTCGGAAACGGACCAGGACGCGGCGAAACACGGAGGCGGAGTCCGAGAGGCCGTGCGCGTAGCCTGGCACCCCGTCCATCTCGCCTGGCTGGTTCGACCGAGACCAGGTCGCGAGCTCGGACCGGAAGCGCGCGCTCGCCCACTGCTGGCGAGCGCCCTCCGCCACCAGCTCCGACACCGCCGGCCGAATGGTCCGGTCCACGACCCGCAAGCACGCCCCCTGGTCGGCGGCCTCGCGCACGAGCCCGCTCACCACGCCGAAGGGGACGTCGCGCGCGTCGAAGGCGAACCGATTCGTTCGGCGGACGCCGATGGCGCCGAAGAGCTCGTCTTCCTGCGCCGTGGGTGGCCGGCGCTCCTCGAGCGCGAGCCGCGCCAGGAGGCCATCCCGCCGATTCTTTCCCGCCAGGATCTCGATCGAGGTCGCGTGACCGAAATGCAGGGCCGCAACCTCGAGGTTGTAGAGCGCGGCTCCGCAGGCCATGACGAGCTCGCGCCCCTGGGGGTCGGCGACCTTGAGCGCACGACGCCAGTCGCCGTAGAGGCGCAGCTCGGACCCTTCGATCTCGAACATCCACGGCTGCGTGTTGTGGCGGGAGGGCGCGAGAATCGCGTAGCGGAGCAGAAAGCGCAGCCGCTCCGACGGACCTGCCCAGGCGGGAAAGGCAGGCTTTTGGCCGACCCCAGCCTCCGCGGGGTACCGCATTGTCACATGACCCTCCTACGGCTCAGCGGTTCAGGGATTATGAGACGAGGGTAGGTGTTCATGTGACATGGCGGCAAACCCCCTGGTGGAGCGTAAGCAGCTCGAAGTGTGTCATTGTTGCGACTTTTTTTGATCTACATCATTTACTTGGCTCCATGAGCCGCCGCATGGGCCGCAGGGCGGCCTGTCCCGTGTCGGCTCGACGCCGGGATGCTAGAAGCGTCCCATCGCCGCCGAGATCGTGATCCTGGTCGTGCTCGTCCTCGCCAACGGCTTCTTCGCCGGCGCGGAGATCGCGGTCATCGCGCTGCGGAAGACCAGACTCCAGCAGCTGGTCGAGGCGGGCCACGCCTCGGCGCGCGCGGTGGCGGCCCTGCGCGACGCACCGGAGCAGTTCCTCGCCACGGTCCAGATCGGAGTGACCGTGATCGGCGCGACGGCGGCGGCCTTCGGTGGGACGACCATCGCCGCGCGGATCGCGCCGCTCCTGGCGCGCGTCCCGTGGCTTGCACCGTACGCCGACCGCGTCGCCATCGGGATCATGGTCGCGCTCGTCTCGTTTCTCACGCTCGTTCTCGGGGAGCTGGTCCCGAAGTCGCTCGCGCTCCGCGCTTCGGAGCGGGTCGCGCTCTTCGCCGCCAGGCCCCTGCTGGGCCTCTCGTGGCTGGCGCGGCCGGTGGTACGCGTCCTCACGAGCGCCTCGAACGCCGTGCTGGCGCCGTTCGGCGATCGCACCACCTTCGCGGAGGCGCGCCTCTCGGCGGAGGAGCTGTCGCAGCTCGTCGAGGAGGCCACGCGGACAGGGGCGCTCGATGCGAAGGCGGGCGAGATCGCGTCGCGCGCGATCGACTTCGGCGGGCTCCGCGCATCGGACGTGATGGTGCCGCGCGGACGCATCGTCGCGCTGCCGCGCAGCGCTTCCGAGGAGGAGCTACGGCGCGTCCTCCTCGAGGAGGGGCACGCGCGATTGCCGGTCTACGAGAAGACCCTGGACGAGATCGCCGGCTATCTCGTCGCGCGCGAGGCGCTGGCGCTGGTCTGGGAGAAGAGCCTCGTCGTCCTCGACGACCTCATCCGACCGGTGCTCTTCGTCCCCGAGACCGCCCGGGCGGCGCAGGTGCTCCGGGATCTGCAAGCGCGTCAGTCGCACATCGCGATCGTGGTGGACGAGCATGGCGGCGTGGCGGGCCTGGTGACGCTGGAGGATCTGGTCGAGGAGCTGGTGGGCGAGATCCTGGGCGAGGCGGAGCAGGCGGCCCCGTGGGTGGTGCGCGAGGCCTCGGGGGCGGCCTTGGTGCGCGGCGACGCCCCCATACGCGAGGTGAACAGGGAGCTCGAGATCGACCTGAAGGAGGGCCGCGACTATTCGACGGTCGCGGGCCTCTGCATCGCGCTGGCAGGAGGTATTCCTGCGCAGGGGGCACGGCTCGCCGCCCACGGCGGCACCGTGCTCGAGGTCGTGGAAGCGAGCCCGCGGCAAGTCCGGCGCGTGCGGATCACCCCGGCCCCCACTGAGAGCCTGTGAATCTATCCCCTCCCGTCGCCGCGACGGCCGATCTGCGGCGCCGGGCATTGTCGCGCGCCGTCACAGCGTCCGCGGGACGTCCTGCGGGACGGCGAACGGCGCGGGCACGGAGTACGGCCGGCCCTCGAGCGCCGGCCCGGCCTCGGGCGAGCAGCCGAAGGCGCGGCGCATGCGACCCACGATCTCGGCGAGCCCGGAGCTGGCGGCCTCCTCGCCCTGGAAGGAGTGCGCGACGTCGGGGTCCTCGAGCATCTTCCGGGTCGTCATGTGCTGGCAGACGTACGACGGCTTGAGACAGCGGTCGTGCACGGCGGCGTGCCACTCCGCGAGGTTCGTGGGCTCGCAACTGCCGGCGCGGAGCTGACGCAACACGGGCCGGGCCACCACGGGGCCCGCCACGGCGAGGACGACGACACCGAGGAGACCGAAGGCGAGGAGCCGTGGGCCGCGCGACACACGCGGGGTCGTGGTTCGTGCCTGGGAAGCGGCCGGCGGCGCGGTCGCGAGATCGCTCCGGCAATGCTTGCATCGTGACGCCGCGTCCTGGATCTCCTCGGCGCAGAATGGGCAGAGCTTCATGGTCGCCCCCGGACTTGGAGGCTCCACGATGTAATGCCCCGCCGGCCAAGGCGCCTGTCCCAGCTGCAAGCCAATCCCAAGGCCCGGGAATCACGCGCGGAATCTCCCCTCGACCTTCTGGCGCAAGAGCGCGAGCAACTCGCGCACCTCGAGCCCGGCATCGGCCTTCACCACCAGGGCGACCCGAGCAGCTTCCGGCACGCGCGCGCCTTCGGCAAGCAACGCGCGGCCAGCTCGAAGCGCCAGGGCGCCGCGGGGCAGCTCCACCCCGTGCGGCCTCAGGCACAGCTCGCGGAAGCGGCGAAGGAGTGCGCGCGCGGTGAGCCGGTTGCGCTCGGCCGGGAGCATCTGGAACGCGAGCTGGGCGCCGGCGAGGTGCACCCGCTGCTCGACGACGAGCCCGATATCCAGGGCGAGCTGGGAGAGCACCTCGAGGCCTCGTGGCTCTCCATATCGCCAGAAGCTCTTGAGCACTGCCGCGCAGCGTGGACAGGCGAGGCCGTGGAGCTCGTCGAGGCCCCGCACCAGAAGCAGGTGCACGGCATAGACCTCGCCGCCGCACCGGCAGCACTCACGCGGCCCGAGCGCGGCGAGCACGCGCTGCGCGAGCGCCATCACCCCCTCGCGAGATAACGCCGCTCGCACGCCCCCCGCCAGCTCCGGCGAAGCGAGCTGGAGACCCGCCTCCACCTCGTCCCCCCCGAGGCGGAGGCCGATCTCGAGATGGAGCGGCAAGAGCGTCAGCGCCTCGGCGAGGTCGGGCGCTCCCGGCCATCCGGCGCGCAGCGCCTCCCAGCGTTCCGCGAGCAGGTCCCACGAGCCGAGCGTCTCCGGCGGGCGACCCGCGGCCTCGCCCAGGAATGCGAGCAACGTCAGGGCAGCTTCCCACGGGGCGGCGCCCGCGGCCTGCTTCTCCATCGCCAGCGCGAGGCGGCGCGCGGCGGCGCGTCGCCGATCCACCGTCGCTGGTCCGCGGCGCAGGAGCGGGCTCTCCGCCACCGGATCCCAGGCGCGACGCGCTCCAAGCCTGGTGCGGCGATTCCTCGAGAGGCAATCGCGCCGCGTCTGGCCCAGGGAACGCACGTCCACGGCGAGCTTGGCGAGGAGCGCCAGCGCCGTCCCGCGCGCCGCGCGCGCCTCTGCCTCGACCGCCGCCCGCGTCTCGACGAGGAGGTCTCCGCCCGACTCCGCGCGTCGCGGCGCCTCGGCCCGCAGGCGGGCCGTTCCGGAGGCGGAGAGGCGCGCGCGCTCCGCGTCGAGCCGCGCGCGCGCTGCCTCGAGCACCACGATGCGCTTGGCCAGGTGGACGAGCCGCTCCGCCTCGGAGAGGTCGCTCTCGCAGTGGAGCGCTCCCACCCGCTCGGCGAGGAGCTCGAGCGAGGCGCGATCGCCTCGTTCGTATGCTTCGTTGGCGCGCGCCATGAGATCGGAGCGCCGCGCGCGGTCGGCGTTGTCTCCCCGCGCCAGGTCCGGGTGAAGGAGCCGCGCGAGCCGGCGATGGAG
>JBGQLS010000470.1:0-4834 GCA_041500205.1 Anaeromyxobacteraceae bacterium
CGATCGGTCGCGCCGATGGGTCGACTCCGCCTCCCCCGGTAGGGCTCCGCGGGGAGGGCCCAGGCCTTGCGTTTCTCTTGCAAGGCCTGGAGACTTCTCCGCGAAGTGCTGCGGAGCACACGTAACGTGAATTGGCTCAAGTCATGTGCGGAGCAGCACTAGGCGGGCCCCGCCCAGGGGCAGCCGGACCTTCGCGCTGCCGGGATGGAGTACGAGCGGAGCCGGCGCACGCCCAGGCGCGCTCGCGCGACCCGCCCGAGGGGGACCCGAGATGGTCCAACGGGTGGGGCGGTGGACGGCTTTCACCCGGGGTCGTCCGGACGGGTGGACTCCCGCCTCCGGGCGACCCAGCGATCCACCTGAGCGCGGAGCCCCGCCGAGGAGAGGGGCTTCCGCAAGACCGGCCGACCGCTGCGGGCCACGAGGTCGTGCGCGGCGGTGAGCGGGGAGCCGCCGACGAGGAACGCGAAGCGCCGAGCCAGGTCGGGTGCCAGGTCGAGCACGGTCTGGTAGAGGCTGATGCCATGGGTCCCGCGCATGTGGACGTCGCAGAGGACCACGTCGAAGCGCTCGCCCGCGTCGATGAACTCGAGCGCCTCCCGGGCCGTGGTCACCGCCGTCACGTCGTACCCCTCGAGGAGCTGGGCTATGGTCTGCCCTTCGGCAGGCGCACCGTCGACCACCAGCACCCGTCCTCGCGCGGCCTGAGCGGGCGAGGCTGGCCCAGCCGCGGGTTGCCCCTCCGCCGGCGCCGCCGGCAGGACCACGCGAAGAAGGCTCCCGCGTCCGGGCTCGCTCTCCACCTCGAGGATTCCTCCCAGGCCGAGCACGATCCCGTGACTCACGGCCAGGCCGAGGCCCTTGCCCGCGCCAGGTGGCCTGGTGGTGAAGAAGGGCTTGAAGATGTGCTGGCGCGCCGCCGGTGGGATGCCCGGCCCGTCGTCGCCTACCTCGACGACGGCGCCCCCGTACTCGTCGGTGCGCGTCACGATCCGGATCTCGCCCTGGCCGGAGGCGTTGGCGGCGACGGCCTGGGCGGCATTGATCACGAGGTGCAGGAAGACCTGAGCCAGCTGCGTCGCGTTCGCCATCACCGGCGGGACCGGGCCCAGCTCGCGGACGATGCGGGCCCGGCCCTGGAGCGCGCTCGAGGCCAGCGTCAGCGCAGCCTCGAGGAGCTCGGGGAGCGCCACCCGAGTGGTCGACGCCGGGTCTGAGCGAGCCACCGTCGCCAGGTCCCTCACGATGACGGTGACGCGCTGGGCGGCGTCGCGAGCGTCGGCGATCACCTCCGCGAGCTCGGCGGCGCGCTCCGGCAGCGCGGTGTCTTCCGGACGTCGCCGCGCCGCCGCCATGAGATCGGGCACCTCGTGGGCCAGGTATCCGAGGTGGGCCACGACCGCGGCGAGGGGATTGTTCACCTCGTGCGCCACGCCGGCGGCGAGCGTACCGATGGTCGAGAGCCGGTCGGCCAGGAGCAGCTGCTTCTGGGCCTCGGCGAGGTGCTCCCGGTTGCTCTTCAGATCGGCGATGCACTGGTTCAGGTTCTTCCTGATGTCCTCGAACTCGCCGTGGCACTCACCGGAAGCGCCGTCCGGGATGTCGCCTCGAGCGAGCCGTTCGATGTGCCGCGCAGCCAGGCGGAGGGGCGAGACGAACGCGTCGAGCGTCTCGTTCATGCCTGCGACGATGGGCCGGAACTCGACGCTGACCGCGGCCGGATCGCCGCGCACGTCGAGCTGGCCGTTCGCCACGGCCTGCTCCAACCTCTCGGCCTCCGCGACCAGGGTGTTCACGGTCCTGCCGACGCTGCGCCGGAGGAGGTGTCCGCCGGCGAGGTGGCCGAGCGCGCCGGTCAGCACCGCGAGACCGATGAGCCAGAGGGCGATTCGCGTGGAAGACGTGCTCTCCTTCCGGACCTCCTGCACCTCGCGGGCGACCTTGGTCTGGTACGAGAGCAACGCCTCCTCCGCCGCCTGGCTCGCGCTCCGAGCAGCCACCCATGCGGCGAGCGCGGCGTCCTCGGGCGGCGCGAGGGCTCCGCCGCGGGGCGAGGCGGCGCTGCCGGAGACCTCCAGGAGGTTCTCCTCAGCCTCTCGCCAGCGGTCGATCGCTTGCGACACCCTGTCCCACTCCGCCTGGAGCGCCGCGGGCCGAGACCTGGACGAGTAGCTCTTCACGCCCTCCTCGACCGCGGCGAAGGCGACCTCGATGTCGCCGTCGAGCTCGCCGCGCATCTCCGGTGACCGCCCCGCCAGCGCGAACGCGGCGTTGGCTGCCCGATCGACTTCCAGGCGCCCTTGAGCGACCTGGGCAAGCAGGAGCGTGTCCGGAAACTGCTCGCCGGCGAAGCGCTCGACGCGGCGGGCCACCACGAGCGTGCGCACGAACGCCGTCGCGCCCACCGCCAGGATGATGAGCAGCGCGAGGATCTCCGCGATCCGGACCCTGGCCGAGATGGTGAGCGTGCTGCGCATGCGGTCCTGTGGCGCGAGTCCTCCCCGGGCGCCGGCTCCTGCGTCGAACAGGAGGCAGCACGCGCCGTGCCATGGCCCAGGCGTTTCCTTCCACGACCTGCGCTCGGTGATCGGGGTGGGCGCCGCACCCTGGCGCTGCCCGGACCCAGGGCCGTGGCCACCGCGGGCGTGCCGAATCGGGAGCGAGAGGCCGGTTTCCGCCGCCGCATGGGCGCGGCACAAGGGCTGCACAGACCTACTGCGCCCACGGCGAGCCTCCTGCGCTGGACGTGGTGTGAGGGCGGAGGAGCGGCATGTCGAGACAGCTGGCCATGATGCTCTGGCTCGTCGTGTGGGGTTGGGCCCCTCGGCCAGCTCTCGGCCAGGCCACGCAAGGGGGATCTGGGCCCGTCCCATACAGCCCGGCGAAGGCGGAGGAGCCTGGCGCGGCCGCCTCGGACACCGTCACCGAGGACCTCGGCGCTCCCGCCGATTCGTCGGAGAGAGGGCTCCGGATCTACGGCTTCGCCGACATGAGCTACAGCAAGGTCGTGGGAGGCACGATCGGCGCGGGCGCCTCCGACATCATCTCGGCCGTCAGCGGAGCTCCCCGGCACTGGTCGTTCGCCGTCGGCAACCTGGACCTCTACCTCGACGGCCAGCTCGGGTCGCGCGCCAGGAGCCTCGCCGAGATCCGGTTCACCTATCTCCCCAGCGGGACCCAGAGCACGGCGGTCCCCGACTATGCCCAGGCGCTCGCCACCACCACCTGGGGCGGCGTGGTCATCGAGCGCGCGTGGGTCGAGTACGCCTTCTCGGACCTGGTCACCCTCCGCGCGGGCCAGTTCCTCACGCCCTACGGCATCTTCAACGTCGAACACGGCTCGCCGACCACGGTCGCCGTCCAGAAGCCGGAAATCGCGAGCGCGCAGCTCTTCCCCGAGCGGCAGATCGGGGTCGAGGCGTACGGCAGCCGCTACGCCGGCGGCGCGCGCCTCGGCTACCACCTCACGCTTTCGAACGGGCGCATCGGAAACAACCCTGCATTTGCCGCCTTCAACGACAGGCCAGGCCTGGGGGGCCAGCTGTTCGTGGAGGGCAACTGGTTGGGCGAGCTGCGGCTCGGCGTGAGCGGCTACACGGGCCGCTACACCGAGCTGCGACTGACGAGCGCGCCGAGCCTGCCGGTGCCGTTCGACTCCGTCGCGGTCGAGTACGACGAGCACGACGCCGCGGTCGACGTGCGCTGGGAGTGGAACAAGCTCCTGCTCCTCTCCGAGGGGGTCTACCAGCGCGTGAAATACACGGGCCGTGGCCGACCGGCGAACGTCGTCGCCGGACCGGAGGGCCCTGTCGCGACTCCCGCCGCCGACTACTGGAGCGCTGGCACCTACGCGCTGGCCGGCTACCGGCTTCCCTGGGAAGTCATGCCCTACGCGATGTGGGAGCTCATCTACCAGAGCACCGGCTTCGCCCCCGGAGGCTTGCTGCTCTTCCCCTCCGGCCTCAGGGCAGTCGTGGCCGGGGTGAACTTCAGACCTCTCCCCGGCCTGGTCCTGAAGGTGCAGTACGACCACATCTGGGCGCCGAACGCGCCGGCCTCGTCGAACTCGATGGACTTCGTCCGCGGCCAGGTGGCCTGGGCCTTCTGAACGGGGACGCCATGAGACGCGAGCTCGACAAGCCGTTCACGACATGGTTCCTGCCGCTGGCGCTCCTGACCGCGCTCTCCCTTCCGGTGGCCGCCCGGGCGGAGGCGCAGGTGATCGCCATCGTGGTCGACCGGAACAACCCGCGGAGCGACATCGGGACGGAGGAGCTGCGCAGCCTCTTTCTAGGGAAGCGGAGCGAGTGGACCGACGGCACCCGCGCCGTCCCCATCGACCTGGATTCGGGCGCGCCGCGCCGCGCCTTCTGCGCCACGGTCCTGAGGATGAGCGAGGCGGAGTACGATCGGTTCTGGGTCGATCAGAGGGTCCGCGGCGCCGGGACCGGCCCCAGGCAACTCTCGTCCGCGGGCCTGGTGATGAGGCTGGTGGCCAGGGTGCGCGGCGCGGTCGGATACGTTCCCCTGGGCAGGGTCGACGGCTCGGTGAAGGTGCTCACGGTCGGCGGCATCAGCCCGGGCCAGCCTGGCTATCCGCTGGTAGGAGCGGTGGGCTCGGCGAGCCCGGACCTCGGTCAGGCCATCGCCGCGTCCGACGCGGAGGCCTGGCGGCAGGTTGGCGAGAGATACGCCGGCGCCGCCCTCTGATGCCGCTACTCCTACAACCCGGCGCCTGATCACGTCGTCTCGCCGGGCACCGTGCTCATCGTCCTCGGTGAGCCACGGAACGTGCGCAAGCTCTCCGCCGTTGCCGTCTCGACGTGAAGTGCAA
>JBGQLS010000471.1:0-4802 GCA_041500205.1 Anaeromyxobacteraceae bacterium
AGCTCAGCAAAATGACATCAGCAGGCTGGTTCAGTCCCGAAAGATCCCGTCCGGCTGGGCAAGACCTTGCCCAAACCTTGCCCAGTCCTCGGGGTCGCCTACTGAAGATCCCTGCCGGTCAGACCCGCGCTCCAGGGGAGTCCTCCCGGCGTCCTGAAGCCTGCCGGCGACAGCGCTACGCAGGCCGCCCCGAGGAAGTTCGACTGTTCGTCGCATGCGTGACTCTTGCCTTTCCGTCTGTAGGGCAGTGGCTCGTCCCCCGGCACGCCGGCGCGCGCGATTTGGGGAGTCTGGCTTCGTAGTGTCTATCGGCGCACGGATCGACTCTGCCTCCTTTCGAGCCGCGGCACCACTACGATGAGCGAGGAGGCGCGCTGACCCTCGGGCTGAAGCATTCGGGACGCGATCGAACGCACGCCTGCTGGGTGGCCGGGATTCGGGTCCTCGCCAGGGGGAAGGGAACAGGTCCCCGAGCGCGGGGTGCTCAAGGAAGGCGACGCGCAGAGCTGAGTCGAAGCCCTGCGGAAGGAGGCGGCGAGTGGGCCTTGGATCGGTGGCGCCCGTTGGACGGTTCCGGCCTGCCAGCCAAGACGGGACCTCGCGCCTTCCGGTGATGGCGGTCGCGTCCGCGCCAAAATCGACGCGCTGGCGCTCTCGGGCCTTGCGTCGGCGTCGTCGTCGGGCCATTTCGGCGGGACGAGGTGGATGGAGGACGAGACCATGACGAGTCGAGGCGAGGTGGAGGTGGAACGTAGGGCCGCGCAGCGCGTCGTTCAGGCTATGACCGAGGAGCAGCAGCGAGCGCTCCTCGAGTGCGCGCGGGGGACGCTGGCCGTCGAGGGGCTGCATCGCGACCCGGAGGATGAGCGGATCATCCTCGCTGTCTTGCGCGGGGACCCCACGGACGACGAGTTCCTCGCGCTCGCGCGCCGGGACGGGACGTCGAAGTGACCCAGAACGCGCGGCCGTTCTGGGCGGGGACGGGGCTCGATACCCCGCTCTCACCGGTTCAAGTCGCACGCCGACCGCTGTCGTGGTACCTGCGCGCCTCCCCGAAGTCGCAGACGCTCGAGATGAAGCCTGCAGCAGTCACGCGCGCCGCGGCCGCCCGCGGCGACACCATCGGTAACTGGTACGCGGAGAAGCAGCGCGCCCACACCCTTGCTCCCCCCGACCGCGTGCAGCTGCTAGCGGAGGCGCGGGCTGGCCTCATCCGCCGCCTTTATGTGTTTCGGCTCGACCGCCTCGCGCGGTCTGGGACCTGCGACATCTTCGAGGTCGCCGAGGAACTCCGCGCCCCCGGCGAACTCGTCCCCATCGCCGACGGGTTCGAGCTGACCGGTCCCGCGGCCGAAGTGGTTCTGGCTGTCATGGCCTGGGCGGCGAAGATGGAGCGGCTTGCCATTGACGAGCGAATCGCCGCCGCCCGGACGAGCCTTGAGCTCGAAGGCCGTCCCTGGGGCCCGCCCTCCTTCGCTCGCGCCGCGCGATCGCGCACGCATCGTTGAACTCCACAGCGCGGGAAGGTCTTTACGATCCGATCGTGACGGCGGTGAAGGCTTCCCGCTCGGCCGTATGGCGCGTGCTGTCTCGAAAAGATACACCTGCGAGAGGCCGCCCGAGCTCGCAGTAGTCGCGTAAGCACCGGGGCCGTTCGAAAGTGGGCTTTCGGGACGGAGTAGCGATGATGCAGGGCCAGCAGCCGCGATTGCAGGTAGTCTCCGACCTGCACCTAGAGTTCTACGAGGATCGCGGCCGCTCGCTGCTGGAAGACGGGATCCGGTGGGACGAGCACGCCTCGGTGGTCGTTCTCGCCGGCGACATCGGAGTCGCCGGTCGCTTGCGGCCCACGCTGGAACTGGCCTTCGAGTTCTTCTCGGCCAGGTTCCCGAGCGTCCTGTACGTCCCGGGCAACCACGAGTTCTACGGCTGCCGAGCGCCGCAGACGCTCGAGAAGATCCGGAAGCTGGCGGCGCAGTACCCAAAGGTCACATTACTCGAGCCCGGCGTCATCGCGAAGTGGAGCGATCGGCGGGTGGTCGGCTCGACGCTCTGGTTCCCGTACGGTCCGGAGAACCGGAGCCTGTCGATCGACCTGTCCGATTTCGCCGTCATCAAGGAGTTCCTACCTTGGGTGTACGAGCAGAACCGCTCGCACCTCGCGTGGCTCAACGAGGCGGTGCGCGAGGGCGACGTCGTCGTCACGCACCACCTCCCCTCGCACAGGAGCGTCGCACCTCGGTTTGAGCGAGACCCACTCAACGTGTTTTACGTCTGCGACATGGAGCGGCTCATCCTGGAGCGCCGCCCGGCGCTCTGGGTGCACGGGCACACACACGACTCGTGCCGCTATACGCTCGGTGTGACAACGATTCTCAGCAATCCGCGCGGGTACCGCGGCGAGGAGAACCCGGCGTTCGATGACGGGCTGTGGCCGCGGTAGCAGAGGTAGGTAGTCTCCGTCGACCGACGATCCGCGGCGGGAGGACGTGCAGCAGATCCACGAAGCGGGCGATCGCGCCGCCGCCTTGATCGCGCCAGCTCCTCGCGTTTAGGGCTCGCGTGTGAATTAGGGAATCCATTTTCGTTGTGGAACGAGCTTGCAGATCCTGGAAGCGCTCGCGGCCAGGATCGAGTATTTCCGCGCGGGCCCTTAGTTCGCAAGCAGGTGCTGGCGCCGCGCGTCGTGGACCTCAACGAGGTGGTCACGGCGGAGACCCGCATGTTCGCCTGCATCCTCGGAGAGGACGTCACATTGGCGGTCCGGTTCCACCCGCAGCCCGTGCCGGCGTTCGTCGACCAGGGCAGATCGAGCAGGTCGTCATGAACCTGATGGTGAACGCGCGCGACGCGATGCCGCAGGGCATCGCCGTCGGCGAGCGGGAGGGCGAGGGGTGCGCCGTGCTGTCGTGGGGGACTCAGGGGTGCTCATTCCCGCCCGAGGTCCTCGACCACATCTTCGAGCCGTTCTTCACGATAAGCACAGACCTGGACGTGATCCGCTCGTAGCGAAGCCTCCTCGATGCTCCGGATGCCTGTAGGAGGCCGTCTCGTCGTCGGTTGAGCTTCAGGTGCTCGCCCCGTTTTCGGTCTTCGCGCATCCCCCTGGCGAGCTGGGTCAGCTCCTCGGCGACGTGGGCCGTCTCGATCGCGCGGCTCCGTTCTTCAGGATCCTCGCCGGGTAGCCCTGGCCGCGCACGCGAGCGAGGAATCCGAAAGATCGCCCGCGCGAGCGGGACGAAGTCGAAAGCTGTGCGGCTTCCATCAGAGCGTCGCTAGCAACTTGTGCGCCTCCTGGCTGCGTCTTCGAGCTTCTCTCGCCACATCGCGTGCCGCTTCGGGTCCGGGTCATCGCGGTCGACGTACTGGAGGCAGTGGAACTGCCCTGCATCGTCGAGCCCGGCATCCTCGTTGCACTCGTAGAACTCGCATTCCTCCGGTCCGTAAGTCGTGCCAAGGATCTCGATGACGGCCGGGTCCTGGGCGATCTGGCAGTGATGATCATCCCAGCCGTGCCCGCAAAGGCAGGTCCCCGAGTAGATGACCCGCACGACCCAGCTGTAGTCTCGCACCGTGCCTCCTACATCATAGGTGGCTGCCGACGGATAGGTTCCTTGAGATGGCGGTCCGATAGGGGAAGGAGATGGCGGAGCCGCCGTCGTCTCTCCCGAGCGGATGGGCGGCCTTCCTGTACCACCCGAGGACTCCCGTAGGTATTGCGGCTGCGCTCGAAGGCCTCGCGGACGAGGACGGCCAGGCGGAGGTCCTCGGCGGTGTGCGGCGACGGCTGGCATTCCACCCAGGCGTAGTACCCGGCCCGTGAGACCAGGAGCACCAGGCACATTATCGTGATCGGGAACACGGCCTTCTCCGCATGGACGAACGCGAACTTCAGCTGTTCTCCTTCGCGTAGAAGGCCGCGGCCTTTATTGTGCGCTCGTCGATCTTGGCGGAGCGAGCTTCACCGAGTCGTGGCTCTCGACCGTCGACGCTGCCCAACGGCGCTGACGGTGCGCGGCAGTGGTGAACCCCACTGGGTCCTCGTGGCGGGTCTGCTCGGCGCCGCCATCCGCGACACCGCCTGCGCCAGCCCACTCTCCGCCGGCCTGCTCTGCTCGCTTGCCAGGCAATCCGATGCTGCGGAGTCCGACTGAACACTCGTCACATACTCGGAATTCGTTGACCTCTGGAGTGTGGCGCTCGGCGCGCGGGTTGCAATGATGAACTGTTTCGCCCTGGAGGTGAAGACGTGAAGAGGGTCGAGGCCATCATCAGGCCATTCAAGCTCTACGACGTGACGGAGGCTCTATCGGAGCTCGGCATCAATGGCCTCACGTCCACCGACGTCACGACGTCCAGTCAGCAGAACAGCGAGATGCGCCCTGGCTTGGACGGCGGGGGTGAATCTCTTCCGATGTCAAAGCTGGAGGTCGTCGCGCCCGATCACCTGGTTGGGCGCGTGATCGAGGTGATCCAGCAAGCCACGAAGACCGGCAAGGCTGGCGATGGCAGGATCCTTGTGGATCCCGTTGAACTCGCCATGCGCGTTCGCACCGGCGAGCGTGGAGAGGAAGCGCTGTAGGCACGCCATATCGAATGTGCGCTGCGTCACGGTCCTTCCGACCTATTTCGTCGGTTTCGGAGCCGGCTTTCCCTTCTCAAATGCGACGTTTTCGCCGTACTTGGCGACGATCCTCTTCTTGGTGTCGAGTCCGCCCGTCATCTCGATGACGAAGATGGGGACACGGCGGGCACGCCGGTCAGCGACCCACTTCGTCATCTCCTCACCACGAGGCCTTGCG
>JBGQLS010000472.1:0-4784 GCA_041500205.1 Anaeromyxobacteraceae bacterium
ACTCAAGACCTGTCGAAAGATACGATCGCTCTGCAGCGTGGCCGGGGTGGGGCCCCGATGGGCTTTGCCCGGCGGGGCGGGGGCGGCCTGCGCCCCCGGCGAATCAGCTCTTCCCCTGCACGAGCACCTTCACGTCGGACCGGAACGTCACCTCGACCTTGGTCAGGTCCCGGATGGCGGAGACCCAGCCCAGGCCGAACGTCGGGTGCTCGATGACCTGGTCGACCTGGTAGGTCGCTCGCGGCGAGTAGCGCTGGGCCATGGCGAGGTTCTTTGCGCGAAGCGCCTCGTCGAAGGAGATGGAGAGCGGCCTCTCGCGGACCCGCCTGGCGGTCGCGCCCGCCGCTTGCGCGGGCTTCTTCGCACCCGCTGAGACGGGGAGATCGCCGCGGAATCGGTGCACGCCGTGGCAGGTGTTGCACTCGACCTTCACGGGACGCCCATCGACCATCGCGATGATGGTGTGGGCGAGCGTCATCTCGCACTTGGTGCAGAAACCGTCCACCTCGCCGCCGACCTTGAGCATAGGGTCGGGCAGTATACCGGGTCGCGGCCTCCCGTATCGAGGCGGTCGCTCGCCGGCTCGCGTTCCCCTCACGCCTGGCGGGCAGGGCGCGGCTTGAAACGTCTCCGGTTCCCTGCCAACTTGAGGCGCCCATGCCCATTCGACCCACCGAGGCGGTCGTCGACCTCGCTGCAGTCGCCCACAACTTTCGCCTCGCCGTCAAGCTCGCCGGCCGACCCGCCATGGGAATCGTGAAGGCGGACGCCTACGGCCACGGCGCGCTGAGGGTCGCGCGCACCCTGGTGGAGGCGGGCGCGCCACTCCTGGCCGTGGCGCTCGTGGAGGAGGGGCTCGAGCTCCGCGAGAACGGCATCGAGGCGCCCATCCTGGTCATGGGCGCCGCGTACGGCGAGGGCTACGACCTCCTCGTCCGGCATCGGCTCATCCCGATCGTCTTCACCCTGGAGCACATCGCGCGGCTCGCCGCCGCGGCGCGGGCCGCCGGCACCCGAGCGGCCGCGCACCTCAAGATCGATACGGGCATGGGCCGTCTGGGGATTGCGCCCCCGGAACTTCCGGCCATGGTGGAGGCCCTGCGCGGCACACCGGAGGTGCAGCTCGAGGGCGTCTGCACCCACTTTGCGAACGCGGACGTCGAGCCGCGCGAGACGACGGATCGGCAGGTACGGCTCTTCCACGAGGCATCGGACGCGCTCGCCCGCGCCGGCCTCGCGCCCCGCCTCCACCACCTCGCCAACTCGGCGGGCACCCTCGCGTACCCGGCGGCTCGTCAGGACGTCACACGGCCCGGGATCATGGTCTACGGGTACTCGCCTTTCGAGAGCGCCGCGCCGCTCTCGGCCGCCGCGCGGGACGTGGCTGCCCTCCTGCGGCCGGCGCTCACCTGGCGCACCTCCATCCTGCACGTGAAGACGGTCGCTCCCGGGGCCGCCATCTCGTACGGTGGGCGCTGGGTGGCGCAGCGCACGTCCCGAATCGCCACGATCCCGGTCGGCTACGGCGACGGCTACGACCGCCGCCTCTCCGGCCGACCGGGGTTCGGCTCGGCCGACGTCCTGGTGCGCGGGCGCAGGGCCCCTGTCGCGGGGACCGTCTGCATGGACATGACGATGGTGGACGTCACTGATGTCCCGGGCGCGCAGGTCGGGGACGAGGTGGTACTGCTGGGAGCGCAGGAGGGCCTGCGCATCGGCGCCGACGAGCTCGCCTCCAGGTTGGGGACGATCTCGTACGAGATCCTGTGCGGCATAGGCAAGCGCGTGCCCCGGCGTTACCCGTAGACGACACCCGTATACGCGGCGCCACTCCGCGCGGAATGAAAATGCGGCCGCCGCGCTGTCGGACCCGGGACTAGAATGGGGCGGTGCAGAGGATCCGGGCGTGGTTCGAAGACTTCGGCAACATGATCTTCTTCGCGGGCGAGGCGCTGGCGTGGATGTTCCGCCCGCCGTTCCGCCCCGAGCTCGTCATCATCCAGATGGCCGCCATCGGCGTCGGCTCGACCTTCATCATCACCACGACCGGCTTCTTCACCGGGGTGGTGCTGGCCTTGCAGACGAACTATGCCATGCACCAGCTGGGGGCCGAGGGCTACGTGGGCGGGACGGTCGCCGTCGGCCTGGCCCGAGAGCTGGGGCCCGTGCTGACAGCGCTCTTCCTGGTCGGACGCTCGGGAAGCGCCATCTCGACCGAGCTTGGCACCATGCGGGTGACCGAGCAGATCGACGCCATGGAGACCATGGCGGTCAGTCCCGTCCAGTACCTGGTCGTGCCGAGGCTCCTCGCAGCGCTGGCGATGTTCCCGCTGCTCACCATGCTCTTCAACTTCGTGGGCTACTTGGGCGCCTACATCATTGGCATCCTGGTGGCGGAGATCCCGGCCGGCCCCTTCATCGAGCACACGCGGACGCTGCTCGAACCGAAGGACATCATGCACGGGCTGTTCAAGGCCGTCATCTTCGGTGGCGTGGTCGCGCTCGTCACGTGCTGGCGCGGTTTCGCCGCGACGGGCGGCGCCAAGGGCGTGGGCGAGGGCACCACGCGCGCCGTCGTGACGAGCTCGATCGCCATCCTCGTCGTGGACACCGCCTTCGTGCTCATCACGGTCGGTTCAGGGAAATAGGGGGGCGCGGTGATCCGGGTGGTGGACCTCTGGAAATCCTTCGGCACGCACGATGTACTGAAGGGCATCTCCATCGACGTGCCCACCGGGACCACCTACGTGATCCTGGGGGGCTCCGGCTCCGGGAAGACCGTGCTCATGAAGCACGTCATCGGACTCCTCAAGCCTGACCGCGGCACCGTCCTGGTGGGAGACGTGGACATTCCGAAGCTGGAGGGCAAGGAGCTCACCGAGGCCCGCCGCATGTTCGGCATGGTGTTCCAGCAGTCGGCGCTCTTCGACTCGATGACGGTCTTCGAGAACGTCGCCTTTCCCCTCAGGGAACGGAAGCGTGGGATCCCGGCGGCCGAGCTCAAGGAGCGGGTGATCGAGAAGCTGCGCGTCGTGGACCTGTCGGAGAGCGTCCTGCCGCTCTACCCATCCGAGCTCTCCGGCGGCATGAAGAAGCGCGTCGCCCTGGCGCGCGCGCTCATCCACGACCCGCAGGTCGTGCTCTACGACGAGCCGACCACCGGGCTCGATCCCATCACCACCGACTACGTGGACGACATGATCGTGCAGGCGAAGCAGAAGCTCGGCGTGACGAGCATGGTCATCAGCCACGACATCGCGAGCTCCTTCAAAGTGGCCGATCGCCTGGGCGTCCTATACGATGGGCAGCTCGCGGCACAGGGGACGCCGGAAGAGGTCCGGCGCAGCGACCACCCGCACGTCAAGAAGTTCCTCGCCCTCTGGTTCGAGAAGCAGTAGCGCTCCATTCCATGGCACGGCCAATCGCCAACAAAGCCTTCGCGGTCGGACTGCTGACCGCAGTCTGCGGGGCGGCGCTCCTCATCGCCTTCACCTTCTTTCGCAAGGGGGGCTACTCGGAGCGGGACAGCTACCTCGTCCACGCCTTCTACGAGGATGCCACCGGGCTGACCTGGAAGAGCCGGGTCCAGATCGCCGGCATCTAGGTCGGCGAGATCGCGCAGATCTCCCTGCAAGAGGGCCGCGCCCGCCTCCAGTTGCGTGTCCGGAAGGACATCGACATCCGCGCCGACGCCTGCCTCACCAAGCGCTTTCCCTCGACGCTCCTCCCGGACGCGCTCCTCGATCTCGCTCCCGGATCGGCGAAGGCGGTATCGCTGCGCGACCTCCCGGAGCAACAGCGCGAGGTGAAGTGCACCCTGGAGGCGACCACGGTGGCGAAGCTGCTCGACTCGCTGGCCAAGGTCTCCGCCGACGTCCAGTCGGTGACCTCCGAGCTGTCGAGCATGGTGTCCGGCTCGCAGGGCTCGATCAAGCAGATCATCTCGAACCTGGAGAAGCTGAGCTCCAACATCAACGAGACCGTCGAGACGGGGTCGGAGAAGGTGAACGCCATCCTCGACAACACGGAGTCCTTCACCGGGACGCTGGCCACGGTGGCCGACGCCGACAAGGAGCGCTACCGGAACATCGCCCGGAACCTGGACACCGCCAGCGGACGGCTCGACAAGGTGCTGGAGAGCGTGCAGCAGCTCCTGGGAGAAGGCGACGGGAACCTGAAGGGATCGGTGGCGGACGCGCGCCAGTCGTTGCAGCGGCTCAACGCCTCGATGGAGCAGATCGAGAAGGTCACCACGAACATCGCGCAGGGAAAGGGCGTGGCAGGGAAGCTGCTCGCCGACGAGCGGCTGGGCGAGAAGCTCGGGAACACCATCGAGAACGCGAGCGACTACTACGACAAGCTGTTCAAGCTGCAGCTCAAGGTGAACCTCCGCTCGGAGTGGGAGCTCAACCAGACCGGCGCCAAGACGTACGCGGGGTTCACTCTCCTGCCGCGGCCGGACAAGTACTACCTCTTCGAGATCGTGAGCGATCCGCGCGGCGTCCAGACCCAGAGCGTGGAGCAGATCAGCACCCCCGGTGGCACGGTCTCCACGACCAAGACGCTCACCGAGCAGAAGGTCAGCTTCTCGCTGCAGTTCGCCAAGCGCTACGGCCCCGCCGCCTTTCGCATCGGCATCATCGAGAGCTCCGGTGGCGCGGGCGCCGACCTCTTTCTCTTCAAGGACGCGCTCAAGCTGTCGGTGAGCGTCTTCCAGTTCGCGCGGCCCGAGCCGGCGCCCAAGTTCCCGCGCGCCAAGCTCTGGCTCGACTACACCTTCCTCC
>JBGQLS010000473.1:0-4772 GCA_041500205.1 Anaeromyxobacteraceae bacterium
CGCGCTGACCCATGCGCAAGATCCGGCTTCTCGCGGTGGCGCGTGGGCACGGCGCGTGCTGTGGCAGGGCGCGGGGAATCATCGCATGCCACCTCTCGAGCAACGGTTCCTGGAGCTCACCGGCCGGTTCTGCGCCACGCTCTCCACCGAGACCGGCTTCGACACGATCGTCTGCGACGAGACGGGACACATCGTGCAGGCGACGGTCTCCGGCCGGGTCGGCGACCTGCACGCAGGGTCCCAGAAGATCATGCGCAACGAGGCCGACGAGGTCGCTGTCACCGCGGCCGAGGCGGCGGCGGACCCGCGCGTCAGGGAGGGCGTGAACATCCCCATCGTCGTCGACGGGCGCCGGGTGGGAACGTTCGGGCTCGCAGGCCCTCCGAAGACGACGCGCCCTGTCGCCCGGATCGCGGCCGTGGTCCTCGGCAGCTGGCTGGAGGAGATGCTGCGGACGGCAGCCGCCTCGAGCCTCGGGCAGCGGGAACGGCGGCGCGCGCGCGTGCTCTGCGTCGACGATTCGGCCGCCACCAGGGAGCACGTGAAGGAGCTCTTGCAGGGCGACTACGACGTCGCCGTGGCGTGCGACGGAGTCGAGGCGCTGCAGGCCGCGAGGAAGGACCCTCCCGACGTAGTCGTCTGCGACTACGACATGCCCAGGCTGAACGGCTTCCAGCTGCTCCTCGCCATGAAGGCCGACCCAGCCTTGAAGACCGTCCCGTTCATCATCTCGACCGCCAACACGGAGCAGAGGACCTCGGCCCGGATCCTGGACGCGGGCGCCCACGACTTCCTCGTCAAGTCGTCCACCCCGGAGGAGCTCAAGGCGCGGGTGGGGGCGGCGGTCCGCTCACATCTCATCCACCAGGAGGCCCAGGCCGAGCGCCAGGAGCTGGCGCGCACGGCGACGCTCTTCGCGCGGAGCGAGGCGCGGACCCGCGCTGTCCTGGAGAGCTCCCTGGACGCGATCCTCCTCCTCGGCGAGGACGGGAAGATCGAGAGCATGAACGGGACCGCGGAGAAGATGTTCGGCTGGACCCAGCGAGAGCTCGCCGGGCGCGAGTTCCTGGGGTCGCTCATCGCGCCGCGATCGCGGCAAGCAGTCGCCGAGAGCGCGACCCGCCGCGTCGAGCTCGCCGGCCCGGCGGCGGGCCCTGGACCGAGATCGGACCTCCACGGTCTGCGCCAGGGCGGCGGGGAATTTCCCATCGAGTGCAACTTCAGATCGCTCGGCACGAGCGGGAGCTCCGGCTTCTGCGCCTTCGTGCGGGATCTCACCGAGCCCCGGCGCATGGAGGTAGAGCTTCAGCAAGCCCAGAAGCTGGAGGCGGTCGGACGGCTCGCGGCCGGGATCGCCCACGAGATCAACACCCCCATCCAGTTCATCGGCGACAACACCCACTTCCTCGAGGACGCCTTCGGCGCCTTCTCCGAGCTCATGCGCAAGTACGCGGATGCCCTGCCCAGCGACGCGCGGGACGCCATGCGGAGCGTCGAGGAGGAGGCCGACCTCGCCTACCTGCGGGAGCAGGTTCCGAAGACGATCGTCCGGACGCTCGAGGGGGTCCAGCGCGTCGCGACCATCGTTCGCGCCATGAGGGAGTTCGCGCACCCCGACCACAGGGAGATGGTGGCGACGGACCTCAACCGCTCCATCCAGGCCACGCTCGAGGTCGCGCGCAACGAGTACAAGTACGTCGCCGACGTCGAGACCGATCTCGGCAAGCTGCCGCTCGTCATGTGTCACGCGGGAGACATGAACCAGGTCGTGCTCAACATCGTCATCAACGCCGCGCACGCCATCGCCGACGTGGTTCGCGGGACGTCGGGGAGGGGCAAGATCCGGGTCTCCACCCGCCACGACGGCGGCGACGTCGTCGTGACCATCTCCGACAGCGGATCCGGAATCCCGGAGGAGGTCCGGCACAGGATCTTCGAGCCCTTCTTCACGACGAAGGAGGTCGGCCGCGGCACGGGCCAGGGGCTCGCCCTGGCGCGCACGATCATGGCCAAGCACCGTGGCTCGATCGCCTTCGAGACGGAGCCAGGCAAGGGGTCGACGTTCATCCTGCGCGTTCCGGTCGAGGCACCCTCGGCTGTCGCAGGCGCTGCCGATGCCGTGAGGCGCGAGGTCGCGAGCTGACGCGCCGGGCAGTGGAGTTGCAAGTGGGTTGAAGCGCCAGAGCATCACCCCCTCGCCCCCAGCGGGGGAGAGGGCCGGGGTGAGGGGGCCGCACGCTCACGGCATGACCGCCCAGAACCTCAGGATCCGAACCCCACGAAGACGCAGATACGCCTCGCGTGCGAGATCGCGTGCTCGTCCTTCGTCCGTGAAGTGCTGGCCGCCAACCATCGGAAATCCATCGGATCAACCACGGGCAGTCTGTCATGGCGACCGGGCATCTTCGCGCGTTCCCCGAGCCTCCCTCACCCCGACCCTCTCCCTCGCGGAGGGAGAGGGAGACGCTGCTCCCAAGGGGAGAGGTGGCTAAAGACCAGCCTCAGCGGGCCGCAGCGCCCCCACACCGCTCCAGCGCGGGCCCGAACTGCATGCGCACGTCGCGGGCCTCGCGGTCGGCCTGGGCGCGGACGGACTTGCAGGACGAACGCGGCGCGTGGCGCGCCAGCACCTCTGCCGCGGTCGCGCGCGTCGGCGCTTCATGCGCGCTCTCCATCACGGGGCGGAGCTCTTTCACGAGGTCCTTCGTCGCAAGCATGTGCCCGGCGCCGCGCAGCGCGCTCGCGCGCACGCCGAACGGCTCCTCCTCGGAGCGGGCCACCTCGAGCACGACCTTGCGGGAGCGGGCGCCGCCCAGCACCGAGAGCGCCTCGACTGCCTTGGCGCGCCGGCTGGGCAGCGCGCTCGGATCCCGCACCACGGCCTCGAGCGGACTCACCGCCGACTGCCCGAGGGCGCGCCAGCGGGCTGCGGTGATGGGCGTGTCGATGGAGCCCAGGTAGGCGTGCACCTGCGACGCCACCTCCTCGTCGGTGAGCTCCTGCGCCGTGGTGGTCTCGGTGGGCGGCTGGGTAACGGGCGGGCGTGCGTTTCGCGGCGGCGTGCCGAGACCCGCGAGCGCGACGAGGAGGACTAGCGGGAGCGCGGTCATGTCTGCCTCATGGGACGTTCTGGATGAGCGGGTTGGCACGCAGGACGCTCTGCTGTTCCAGAGTGAGCGTGCCCGCCGAGGTTGCGCCGAGCTGCCAGAACATGAGGTTCGTGCCCTCGCCGCACGTGGTCGAGACCTGGCTACAATCCGTGACCTTCATCTGGTAGGCGTTCACGGGCGTGGGGCTCGCATCGGCGCACCGGGACCGAGATGCCAACGGCGCGCAGGCGGAGCAGGCGCAGGTCGCGGTGTCGGCGAGCGGATCGAAGAGCGTCCCCTCCGCCTCGGTGACGTGATAGAGGCCCAGGAAGTGCCCGGCCTCGTGGGCGATGATGTAGGCCGTCTCGTCCGCGCCGCAATTTAGGTTGAAGGGGCCGGTGCAAGCTGCGGTGCCCGTCCCGGCCCGGATGTTGAGGGTCGACACGGCGGCGCCGCTCGCCACGGTGCCGCCGATGGTGGAGGGTCCTGGGATGGTGCCGTCGATGCCGACGATGGACTGACCGCTCGGCAGTCCGGACGCCCGGAAGCTCGATACGAAGAAGATGTTGAGCGTGTTCCCCGGGGCAGCGAACTTGAGGAGCTGGGAGAGGGGGCCGCAGGCGCCCGACTGATCGATGTCGACGCCCGTCGCATAGGTCGCCAGCACGTCAGGCAAGGGAGTGTACTTCACGGACCCGATGGTGACGTTGGCCTGGGCGAAGAGCTGCCCGAGCGACGTCACCATGCGGTTCAGGTCGGTGTCCGTGCCCTGGTTGGCGATGACGGCGTCGAGCGGCGCCGATCCGGCTGCCCCGCCCGCGTTTGTCGTCGCGAAGTAGATGGACACGTCGAGCGTGCCAGAGGTCGGGATGGCGCCCCCCACCATCGGCTTGGTGATGACGGTCACGTCGTAGAGGCTCTGATCGTCTCCGGCGGTGCACGTGGTGCCCGCGGGCAGCGGCGACGCGGCGGGGGACGTGCACTCGTAGGCAAAGTCGGAGACGATGAAGCTCCACTTGTGGGTGGCATCCGAGGGAGGCAGCCCGCTCGCGACCAGCGTGAGTCCGGCGGTCGTGTTGGGGATGGTGAGCGTGCCGGTGGCGGGCGAGTCGCTCGCGAAGAACACCGGCAGGGTCGAGACGTCGCCGCCGGCGGGGGGTGGCTGGTTGTCATCGTAGATGGTGTTACCGTTGGGGTCCTTCACGAGGAGCGGGACCGCCGTGTTGTCGAGGGTGGCCTGCCGGGTGGACGTGCGAAAGGTAATGGAGTCGGGCGCGCTCACCGCTTGCTCGACGATCGTGATGCTCGCGGTATTCGCCGGCACGTCGAACGAGACCACCTGCCCTACCTGGAACGGGCCCGAGGGATGAAACACCTGAGGTGTGGTGGCCAGGGCGCTCGTGCCGATTGGCTTCTCCGTCGCAGGGCACGAGAGCAGTGTGCCCGCGTCGGGGGTGCTGGCGGGCGGTGAGTCGTGGCTGCAGCCGGCGAGGACTATGGCGCAGACGAGAACGGCGGTCGCACGCATGATCTGCTCCTGATCGACGCCCGATTCTGGACCAATTCCAGTCAGTCAGTTTAGTGCTGGCTCCAGGCTAGCGCGGGGCCTTGTGCCCCGCCTCGACACGCCAAGCGGGGGACAAGCCCCCGCGCTACGGGAACGGGCTCAATGCAAGCGAGCAC
>JBGQLS010000474.1:0-4757 GCA_041500205.1 Anaeromyxobacteraceae bacterium
CCTGTGATGCGATGCAACGATACCCGATAGCATCGATTCTGCCGGAGCGGCCTTTCGAAGTGTCGCACCCCGGCGTCGGGCGAACGCAGCGCGCCGACTCGAGGGCTCCAGCCCTTCACCTCTCGACGAGGACACGTGCGCGCACGCTCCCGCAGCTCGCGCGAGGCGAACGCGCCCGCTAGGCCGCTCGCCCAGTGACTCCGCCCGCGAGTTCAAATGGAGCGCGTGACCGTGGACGGCCGACTGGTTCGCGGGGCTTCTCGATGGGAGTCGCGCGCTTGGATCCGGGAGTTGGCGCAAGCGGAGGCGCACCGACACCCGTAACTGGTACCGCTCGCTTCGGCGACGGAGCCAGCGACGGCGCCTCCGATTACGCGCTGTTGCCGCTCTGACCCACCACGCTCTGGATCGGGTCCAGGTTCTCGCACACGCTCGAGACCGTCTTGCCGCCTTCCTTCACCAGCTTCACGACCTCCTTGTCCGTCCCGATAACCATGTCGTGACGCCGGATGACACTCGGGGCGAAGGCCGAGGAGAGGGCGGCGGAGTCGGAGCATCCCTACTGCGGCGACGAGAATGAACTGGCCGGCAGCGTCGCTGGGGATGGTAACGCTCGATTCGCGCCGCGAACGGCCAAGCACTTGCGTAGCCAGTCCGCGAGGAACAGCACCGCCGCCCCGAGCGCCGCGAGCCCCAGGAGCCATGGCGGGATCGGGCCGGTGCCGAGCGCGCGGCTGACCGGCGGGACGTAGACGACCGCCACGGCGCACGCGAGCTCGAGCGCGATGCCGATGACGAAGAGAGGATTGCGCAGGAGCCCTCGATCGAGACCGGAACGAGTCTCGTAGCGTCGCCCGATCAAGTTGCCGATCTGGGTGAACACCACCGCGACGAGCGTGACGCCGGTGGCGCTGCGGTAGAGAGGATCGCTCGCGAGGAGGTCGTGTCCGTAGCGCCAGCCGCCCAGGTGCAGGACGAGAAAGAACATGAACATGGCCCACACGGCCTCGACGAGCCCCAGGAACAAGTAGCTCCGCAGGATGAGCTTCGTGTCGAGCAACCGTCCGTGCCGGCCGCGCGGCGGACGGTTCATGGCCTCGCCGTCTGGCGGCTCCTGGCCCAGGCCGATCGCAGGGACCATGTCGGTGCCGAGGTCGATCGACAGGATCTGGATGACCGTGAGCGCCAGTGGCACCGGCAGCGCCACGAAGGCGAGAAACGGCACCATCTCGGGCACGTTGCTCGCGAGCACGTAGCTCGTGAACTTGCGGATGTTGGAGAAGACCGTTCTCCCCTCTTCGACGCCGGCGACGATGCTCGCGAAGTTGTCGTCGAGCAGCACGATCTGCGCGGCCTCGCGCGCCACGTCGGTTCCTGCCTGGCCCATGGCGATGCCCACGTCGGCGGCGCGAAGCGCTGGCGCGTCGTTGACTCCATCGCCGGTCATCGCGACGAGGAGACCCATTCGCTTGATGGCGCTCACGATCTTGAGCTTCTGCTCCGGGGTCGTGCGCGCGAAGACGCTGACGCCCGCGTGCAGGTGGAGCACGATATCGGCCTCGGGCATCGACTCGAGCGCGTCGCCGGTCAGGACCGCCTCGGCGGGCGCGTCCGACGGAACGATGCCGGCGTGCTCGGCGACCGCACGAGCCGTGTCGGGGTGATCGCCGGTCACGAGGATCACGCGAATGCCCGCCCTGTGGCAGCGCTCCAGCGCAGCGGGCACCTCGTCTCGGAGCGGATCCGAGAGGCACAACAGGCCGCGCAGCTCGAGGCCTTCCTCGAGCGCGGATTCGGGTGCCGCCACGTCTTCGGCGCCGAGGCGTCGCGACGCGACCGCGATGACGCGCAGCCCTTGCGACGCGAGGCGGCGCACCGTCTCGTCGCAACGAGCCCGTTCCTCGATCGAGGCGCCGACGTGTGGGCGCACGACCTCCCAGGCGCCCTTGATCGCGAATCGGCACGATTCATCTTGCTTCAGAACGCCCGCCGCGCGCCGGCGCTGCACGTCGAAGGCGATGTGGCGCACGATGTCGCGCGACAACGCGAGCGGATCCCCGCCCATCTTCTTCAGCAGGGTGGCCGCGGCGACATCGAGCGGATCTCCCGTGAGCGCGCCGTCTCGCCCGTGGATCTCCGACGCGGTCACGGCGGCCTCGAGCAGTTCGCGGCGCGCGTCATCGCCCAGAGGCTCGCCGCTCGGCGCATCGACCACGCCGGTCACTGCCAGCTCGTTCTTGGTCAACGTTCCGGTCTTGTCGGTGCAGATGACCTCCACCGAGCCCAGCGCCTCGACGGCATTCAGGCTCTTCACCAGGACCTTCTTCTTCGCCAGTCGTAGACCTCCCATCGCCAGGGCGAGCGTCAACGTCGGGAGCAGGCCCTCGGGTACGTTCGCCACGATGATGCCCAGCATGAACACCACGTTGACCCAGAGTGGCCGGCCCGTGACGACGCCGTAGGCGAAGAAGGCGACGCCCATCACCAGGGCGACAACCGTCAGGATGCGCACCATGCGCGACACCTCGCGCTCGAGCGGCGTGGGCGGCCTCCGCACCTCCACGCTGAGCGTGGCGATCCTGCCGAACTCGGTGCGCCGCCCCGTGGCGTGCACGATGGCGGTCCCCGACCCGCGCACGAGCGTGCACCCCGCGAAGACGAGGTTCGGCGCCTCGACCATCCGGCCCTTGTCGACGCGGCTGGCGCTGAGGCTCGCGTGTCGGGACTCGCCGGTCAACGGAGCGTTGTTCGCGAGCAGATCGTTACTCTCGACGAGGCGAGCGTCGGCGGGGACGCGGTCGCCTTCGGAGAGCAGGAGCACGTCGCCCGGAACGAGATCCTCTACCGGCACCATCTGCTCCACGCCGCCGCGTCGCGCGCGGATGCGCCGGGGCAGCATGTTGCGGAGCGCCTGCATCGCGCGCTCCGCGCGGATCGCCTGGGCAAACGTGAAGAGGGCGTTCAGGACCGCCACGCCGGCGAGCGCCCAGCCGAGCAGTGCCATGCCTTCGCCTGGCTGCATGCGATCGGCGACGAAGCAGAGCGCGGCCGACACGTCGAGCAGGAGGCTGAACAGGTTCGCGAACTGCTTGACGAGCGTGCGGAGCCAGATCCAGCGTGGTGGCGAGGTCAGGGTGTTCGGTCCGATCTCGGAGAGCCGCTGCGCGACCTCGTCTGGCCGAAGCCCTTCCTTCCGGCTGCGCAGGAGCGTCCGGACCTCGTCGATCTCGAGGTTGTGAATCTGTCGTTGCGTCACTCCACGCTCCGGTAGACCGCCACGTCCGAGTGCGCGTCGAGCAGGAGTTGCTCCGTCGGGTTGCCGAAGCCCAGGCGCTCCGGCAGCGTCCTCCCGTCGGCGCTGAGCGCGATGAGGCGCGAGCGGTGCTTGGCCGCGCGCAGCAGCACTTCCTTGGGCCAGTCGTCGGAGACGGCCACGCTCGAGTCGAGCTCGAAGCGGTGGGGAGCCAGGCCGGCGCGGAGCTGGTCTTCCACGGGAGCCACCCAGGCGCGACCGTCGGCCAGCAGCTCCTCGACGCCGGCGTGGCTCATGAAGGGGAGGCGGAGGCCAGACACCTCGCGCACGAGGAGGACGTGCAGGCGCTGGAGATCCTCGCCGAGCAGACGGAGGAGAGGCAACGCGAGCGCCGCCTGGTGGGGGCCGCCCGCGATCGGCAGGAGCACGCTGCCGGGCTGCCCGAGCACACCAGGGTTCACGACGCGCATGGCGATGACGGAGAAGCGACCCGCATCGAGCAGACGCGCCGAGACGGTGCCAGACAGGACCTTGCGGCGCCGGGGTCTCGCGCGCGTGCCTGCGACGAGCGTCGCTCGCGCCGGAACGATCTCGAGCAACCTCTCCGCGACGCTTGCCCCGCGGCATGGGGCGAGCTCGGCCTCGAGCACGACGCCCAGCGCCTGGGACTCGTTGGCGATGCGCGCGATGCGCTCGTCCAGGCTGAGCGCGGGCGCAGCCTCCGTGATGTGCACGAGGCGGAGCTTGCGCGTGGACGTACTTGCGGCGAAGCGCACCGCATACTGCGCAACCCAGTCTCCGTTGAGCGATCCGTCATATGCAAGGACGAGCACTCGGCACTCCATGGGCGAGGCGACGCATCGCGCCGGCAGCCGTGGACGCCGCCTCGCGTCGTCCATGTAGACCATGGATGCTCCACGAGTTCATCATGACAAATCGACCGCCCTGCTCCAGATCGCCGGGACGCCCCGGCCCGACTGCCCAACTCTGTGAAGTGACGTTCCCACGCAGCGGAGCGCGGGTCCGAGCGCGCACGTCCCGATGCGAGCGTCCCCGTGGTGACGCGCGCAGCGTCAGGTCAGGCGTCGTACGTCGCGTCCGGCTGGCCATAGTCCGTCGCCGGTTCGACCAGCAGGTCGGGCACGCGACGGTCAGGCGTCGGCGGGGCGCAAGCTTCTCGGCCGGGCCGCCGCCGACGCGCCGGATGGCGACGTCCACGATGAGCGTCTCATCGACCGGGCGGCCGATCTGGCTCACGAGGGCCCAGCTCGCTTCTGCCACCGTCCTTGATCACGGCGCCGAGCGCCGTCGCGATACGACCTCATCGCCTTCACTTCATCTTCTTGTCGACTGCGTGCTTGATATCCTTGGCCTTCTCGACAACAGCGGCCTTGACCTCCTTGGCCTTTTCCTCGGTCGCAGCCTTGATCTTCTTGGCCTTCTCCTCGGCGGTCTCCAGCAATTCCTTCCCCTTGTCCTCGAGCCCCATGTTCTGCCTCCTCTC
>JBGQLS010000475.1:0-4701 GCA_041500205.1 Anaeromyxobacteraceae bacterium
CTGCGGTCGCAGGGGCCCGGGTGGGGCCCCGACGGCTCTGCCGGCGGGGCGGGGGCGGCCTTCGCCCCCGGCTACTCAGTCTTCCACCTCGTCCAGCCAGGCCATCTGGATCGCCTCGAGCGCCTTCTCGCTCGACCGCGCTGGTTCGTCGGAGAAACCGCGCAGCTCGGTCACCCAGCGATGAAGGTCGGTGAAGCGCACGGAGAGCGGCTCCACGCCAGGGTGCGCTTCGGCGAGAGCGATCCCGATGTCACGAGCGTCGGTCCATTTCATGACGCGATCCGGTTGCCTGGGATCCTCACCACCACGTCCGCGTCCTCGACGCAGGCCTGGCAGCCCAGGCGCGAGCGGGGCGAGAGGCCCTCGGCCTCGTTCAGCTTGTCGTCCTCGCGGTCCTCGAGCTCGGAGAGGCTCGCGTAGCCCTCCTCGACCCAGACGTGGCAGGTGGTGCAGGCGCAGACCCCGCCGCAGTTGTGCGGCAGCTCCACGCCAGCCGCCTCGGCTGCCTGCAGGATCGACGAACCGCGCGGCACCTCCACGGCACGCTGATGGGGGATGAAGGTGACCTTGGGCACTTAGGGTTGCTCCGTCAGATGTCTCATGTGTCCACTGGGGCGGGGGACAAGCCCCCGCGCTACGCATGTTCACTGCAGCGGGGACGAACCCCTTACTCCTCCTCTTTCGGCCGCCCCTGCTCAGAGAACTCGTCCACCCGGCGGCCGGCCATGGCGCGCGCGATGTGCTTGTTCATGCGCCGCTCCGCGAACTGCTTGGACGCCCCGTCGGTGGACTCGATCCACGCCTTGATGGCGAGGTAGTCGTTCGTCTTCATCGCCTCGCGCAGGCCCTGGATGCGTTTGTCGATGGCGGCGCGCTCATCCAGCGTGAGCAGCTCGCCGTCGACCTGGAACGCGCTCTGCAGGGACTGGATGATGCGCTCGCCCTCGATGCGCCACTCCACCAGGAAGCGCTCCGCCACGTCCTCGCCGGCGTGCTCGATGCTCTCCACCAGGAGCCGCTCCACCTCGTCCTCGGAGAGACCGTAGGTGGCCTTCACCTGGATCTTCTGCTCGATCCCGGTCGTGAGCTCCTTCGCCGACACGGCCAGGATGCCGTCCGCGTCGACCGCGTACGTGATCTCCACCCGCCCCAGGCCGGCCGGCATCGGCGGGATGCCCTTCAGCGTGAAGCGCGCCAGCGAGCGGCAGTCG
This sequence comes from Anaeromyxobacteraceae bacterium, assembly GCA_041500205.1. GTDB lineage: Bacteria > Myxococcota > Myxococcia > Myxococcales > Anaeromyxobacteraceae > Anaeromyxobacter_A. The sequence goes on from JBGQLS010000475.1 coordinate 1,212, forward strand.
CGCGCCAGCTCGCGCTCGCCCTGCAGGACGTGCACCACCATGCCCGTCTGGCCGTCGGCGTAGGTCGTGAACTGCTGGGTGGCGCTGGCCGGGATGGTGGAGTTGCGCAGGATGATCTTCTCGACGACACCGCCCATCATCTCCACGCCGAGCGAGAGCGGGATGACGTCGAGCAGGAGCACGTCGTCACGGCCGCCCTTGTCGAGCGCGTCCGCCTGCACCGCCGCGCCGAGCGCCACCACGGTGTCGGGGTCGAGGTCGACGAGGGGTTCCTGACCGAAGATCCGCTGCACGTGCCGGCGCACGAGGGGCGTACGCGTCGCGCCGCCCACCAGGACCACGCCGTCCACCTTCTTGCCGTCCGTGCGCGAGAGCCCCGCGTCGCGGAGCGCGGCGAGGCAGGCCGCCGTGGTGCGCTCGACCGTTGGCCGGATGAGCGCCTCGAGCTCCTCGCGCGAGAGCTTGGCATGCAGGATCGCCCCGCGCGGCAGGTCGACGTCGAGCTCGACGGACTGCTCCTGGCTGAGAGCCTCGCGGACCCTCTGGGCCGCCGCGGTCGCGCCGCGCAGCACCGCCGGCGTGGGATCGAGTCCCGTGTCCGCGAGCAGCCGCTGCGCCACCACCCGGTCGAAGTCGTCGCCACCCAGGTGCGTGTCGCCGGCCGTGGCGAGCACCTCGAACACGCCCTCCGTCAGCTTCAGGATCGAGATGTCGAACGTCCCGCCACCGAGGTCGTAGACCGCGAAGATCCCCTGCGAACGCTTGTCGAGTCCGTAGGCAAGGGCGGCCGCGGTGGGCTCGTTCACGAGGCGGAGCACGTCGAGCCCGGCCAGGCGGCCCGCGTCCTTGGTGGCCTGGCGCTGCGCGTCGTCGAAGTAGGCCGGGACGGTGATGACGCAGCCGCCGACGGGGCCGCCCAGGTGCTCGGCGGCCCGCTTCTTCAGCACCCGCAGGACCTCGGCCGAGACCTCCACCGCCGTGACGTCGCGCTTGCCGTGGTTCACCGCCAGCTTCACGACCGAGCCCGTCTCGTCGAAGCGGTAGATGCCGCGGTCCTCGAGCCGGATGTCGCCCGGGCCACGGCCCATGAAGCGCTTCACGGATAGGATGGTGTCGACCGGATGATCCGGCGCGCCTCGTTTCGCGGCGGCGCCCACCTCGATCCCTCCGTCCATCCGGTAGTACACCGCGCTCGGGAGGAGCGGTTTCTTCTCGTCGACGATCACGACCTGCGGGCGATTGCGGTCGTCCACGTACGCGACGAGGGAGTTGGTCGTGCCGAGGTCGATGCCGATCGCGCGGGCCATGGCTACCTCTCAGGTGTGGGCGGGCGGCGCGGCGGGATCCGCCTCCGCGACGACGTTTTCGAAATAGCGCGCACGGGCGAGCGCGGTCACGATGGCGTTGAGCGCCTCCTCGCCGGGCTCCGCCTCGGCAAAGAGCAGCGCCACCTCCTCGTCGATGGCGGTCAGCCGATCGCGGGCCCCGGTGGCGATGAGGGTCAGCGCGCGCTGGTCGCCCTTCTCGCGCGCGAGCGCCAGCATCTCGCGCAGCTCGAGCTGCTCCTCGAGGAACTCCGGATCGTGCTGGGTTCGCGCCTCCGCGGCGGGATCCTTGCCCAGGACCTTCAGGAGATACCCGGCGCGCTTGCGGGCGTCCTTCAGCGTACGGTAGGCGTCGTTGAGGCGCATCATGCGCTCGAGCGAGATCCGGCGCTCGCGCAGCGAAGCGCGCGCGAAGCGATCGGGGTGCAGCTGGCGAGATCGTTCGCGAAACTGGCGCTCCAGCTCCTCCGGATCGAGGTCGTACCCGCGCGTGAGGCCCACGGCGGCGAACAGATCCGCCTGGGGCGGCTCCGGCTGGAGCGCGCGACACTTGGGACAGAGGAGATCCTGCGGCCCGACCGCCGCCTGGCAGCTCCAGCAGGTCATGAGGTCAGATGGTGAACGACTCGCCGCAGCCGCAGGCCGACTTCACGTTGGGGTTCTTGAAGACGAAGCCGGTCTGCATGAGCGAGGTCTGGTAGTCGAGCGTGGTGCCCTTGAGGAACATGGCGCTCTTCGGGTCGACGAAGACCCGCGCCCCGCTCTCGTCCACCACCTCGTCGTGCTTGGCGGGCTTCTCCGCCCAGTCGACGAAGTAGGAGAGCCCCGAGCAGCCGCCGCCCTTCACGCCCACGCGCAGGCCGCCCTCCGGGTTGCCCTTCTGCGCGAGCAGGACCCGTATCTGCTTCGCCGCCGGTTCACTGATCGCGATCGCAGCCACGTCCGCCTCCTACAGGCCCGCCTTGAGGACGCCCTTCGACACGAGCTCGCGGCGGTCGCCCTTGATCGTATCGGCCTTCACCGTGGGCGCAATGCCCCGCTTCTTCTGGTAGTCGGCGATGGCCGCCTTGATGGCGTCCTCCGCGAGCACGGAGCAGTGGATCTTCACCGGCGGCAGGTTGAGCTCCTGCGCCACGTCGGTGTTCTTGATGGTGAGCGCCTCCTCGACCGTGCGCCCCTTCACCCATTCGGTGACGAGCGAGGAGGAGGCGATGGCGGAGCCGCACCCGAAGGTCTTGAACTTCGCGTCCTCGATGACGCCCTGGTCGTTCACCTTGATCTGCAGCTTCATCACGTCGCCGCAGGCGGGCGCGCCCACGAGCCCGGTGCCGACGTCCGGATCCGCCTTGTCGAGCGAGCCGACGTTGCGCGGGTTCTCGTAGTGGTCGATGACTTTGTTCGAGTAAGACATGCTGTCGGCCTGTCGTGAGCTGCGTTTGCGGCGCGGAGCTGGGCCCACGCCCAGGGTGGTTCAGTGCGGGTTCGCCCACTCGACCTCGGCGAGGTCTACGCCTTCCTTCACCATCTCGTAGAGCGGCGACATCTCGCGGAGCTTCTTCACCTTGGCGACGAAGAGCTCGATGACGTAGTCGACCTCCTCCTCGGTCGTGAAACGGCCGAGTCCGAAGCGGATCGAGCTGTGCGCCATGTCGTCGCCGACGCCCATTGCCTTGAGGACGTAGGAGGGCTCGAGCGAGGCGGAGGTGCAAGCCGACCCCGAAGAGACCGCCACGTCCTTCACCGCCATCATGAGCGCCTCGCCCTCGACATAGGCAAAGGAGAGGTTGAGGTTCCAGGGGAGTCGATGCTCGAGGCTCCCGTTCACGATGATCTGGTCGAGCCTCTCCTGGATGCCGCGCCGGAGCTTCTCGCGGAGAGCGCCCACGCGCGACGCCTCTTCGTCCATCTCGGCGCGGCCGAGCTCGCACGCCTTCGCGAACCCGACGATGCTCGGCACGTTGAGCGTGCCGGAGCGGAAGCCGCGCTCGTGCCCTCCGCCGTCCTGCTCGGCGATGAGGCGCACCCGCGGCTTGCGGCGGACGTAGAGCGCGCCCACGCCCTTCGGCCCGTACATCTTGTGCGCCGAGAGGGAGACGAGATCGACGTTCATCTTCTCCACGTCGAAGGGGAGCTTGCCCACGCTCTGCACGGCGTCGCAGTGGAAC
>JBGQLS010000476.1:0-4697 GCA_041500205.1 Anaeromyxobacteraceae bacterium
CAGAGCGATCACATTTTTCGACAGGTCTTGAGTCGCCGGGGGCGCACGCCGCCCCCCCCCCCCCCGGCCAAACCCCACCGGGCCCCACCCCCGCCCCACCCCAGACCCAACCAAATTTAAAAAAAGTATTTAGTCGCCCCGGCCCCGGCGACTCCGTCCCGCCGCGCCTTCTGGAGCGGCGGGACGCCCTGTCATCCGTCAAGCGACCTCGCTATCCGCTTCAGGCGCGCGCCACCTGGAACGGGTTCTCGATGACGATGGTCTCGCCGCGATCGGCGCCCACCGATACCGCCACGATCTTGACGCCGGTGAGCTGCGCGATCCGCTCGAGATACGTCCGGGCCGTCTTGGGCAGGTCTTCCCAGCGGCGCACCCCTTCCAGCTTCTCGGTCCAGCCAGGCATCGACTCGTAGACGGCCTCGCACCTCTCGAGCGTCTCGAGGTCGCTCGGCATCTCTTCGTAGGTGCGATCGCCGCATCGGTAAGCGGTCGCGATCTTCACCTCCTTGAAGCCGGTGAGCACGTCGAGCTTGGTGATGGCGAGGCCGTCGAGGCCGTTCACGCGCGCCGCGTAACGCAGCGCGAGGACGTCGATCCAGCCGGTGCGGCGCGGCCGCCCCGTCGTCGCGCCAAACTCGGCGCCTACCCTCCGCAGCTCTTCGCCTGTCTCGTCCTTGAGCTCGCTCGGATACGGACCGCTCCCCACGCGCGTCGAGTACGCCTTGCTGATCCCGATCACGCGGTTGAGGGCCGTCGGGCCCACGCCGGAGCCGCAGGCGGCGTTGCCTGCCACCGTGTTCGAGCTCGTGACGAAGGGATAGGTGCCATGGTCGACGTCGAGGAGGGTGCCCTGCGCCCCTTCGAAGAGGAGCGACTTCCCCGCCTTCATGGCGTTGTGGAGCCAGAGCGAGGCGTCCTTGGCGTAGGGCGCGAGCGACCGGCCCAGGGCGGTGTACTTCTTGATCAGCGCCGCCTCCTCCACGTCGAGCGTGGCCCCCAACCGCGCCAGTTCCTCGCGCGCCGAGGCGAGCCGCTCCTTCGCTTTGCGGGCGAATCGCGGCTCGTCGAGGAGGTCGCGGATGCGGAGGCCGCGCCGCGCGACCTTGTCCTCGTAGGTCGGGCCGATGCCGCGGCCGGTGGTGCCGATCTTGCCGGCGCCGGCGCGGTGCTCGCGCGCGATGTCGAGCGCCTTGTGCCACGGCATGATCACGTGCGCGTCGAGCGAGAGCACGAGCTGGCCGTCGTCCTGCAGGGAGCCGCTCGCCTTCAGCTCGGCGATCTCCTCCGCGAGGACCTCGGGATCCACCACCACTCCGTTGCCGATGACGCAGGCCTTGCCGGGGTGGAGGATGCCGGAGGGGATGAGGTGGAGGACGGTCTTCTTGCCGTTCACCACCACCGTGTGTCCGGCGTTGTTCCCTCCCTGGAAGCGGACCACGACGTCCGCCTGCTGGGTGAGGAGATCGACGAACTTACCCTTCCCCTCGTCACCCCACTGCGCACCGATGACCACGACGTTCGGCATGCGTTTTCAGCTCCTCGTTTAATGGGCCGCCCACCATAGCAGGGGGGCGCCATCGTCGCCAGCGCGGCGCGCACGGGGTTTTTCGGAATACCGTGGACGGCTGGCTCGCACTCCCCGCTGTCTCATGGCCGTGTTCGATTGGATCGATCCGTAGAAAATCATGGCTCGATGCGCGCGATCACCGCCATCACAGCGGCGCCCAGGTCATGTGATCTTGCAGCGCCCCGCCACGCTGTGAGGTGAATATCCGGCGCCTCGCGGCGCCTCGAGCGTCATTCAAGTGGGTTGCGCCATCAGCGAGCAATTCCGCCGGGTCGCGCCTGCGACCAGGCGCTCGCCCCCCGCGGTGCGTCATCTCGCCTCACTCGGACGCTGGCCGGGTACGCCTGTTACGCCCGGGAACGCGCGGCCGCGGCCCGCGTCGCGCCCCCGCCCGCTCGAGCGCCTGCGTGGCAAACTCCAGGTCGACGGCGAACCCGATGGCCGGTCCAGGGCGCCCGAACCGAGCCAGGAGCGCGTCGTAGCGTCCCCCCGCGGCGACCGCGCTCCCAGCGCCGGGCGCATAGCCACCAAAGGTGATCCCGGTGTAGTAGCCGAGCCCGCGGACCTCACCGAGATCCACCTCCACCTTGCCGACTCCGCGGCGGCGCGCGAGCTTCAACGCCGCGTCCACCTCCGCCAGCGCCGCCGCGGCGCCGGGGACCGATCTCGAGACCTGCCGCGCCCGCTCGAGCGCGCCGTCTCCGTAGAGCCCGGCCAGCAAGGGCAACGCCTCCCTGGCTCGCGCGGTCCCCTTCCCGCGTCGCGCCAGCGCGGCCAGGGCAGCCTCGTCCTTGCGCGCGAGCGCCACCGAGGCCTCCTCGCGCGCGGCGAGGGACAACCCGGCCGCCGCGACGACCTCCGGAGCAAACCGCGCGTGTCCGACCTCGATGACGGCACCGGCGAGCCCGACCACGTGCAGCGCCCGAGCCAGCACCGTCAGGGCCTCGGCGTCGGCGCGCGCCCCGCCCTCGCCGAGGAGCTCGACGCCGGCCTGGTAGACCTCGCGAGGCCTTCCCGCGCGCGCCTCCCGCGCGCGCAGCACCGGTCCGTCGTAGCAGAGGCGGGCCGGAGCCGGAAGGGCGTCGGGGCGCGCGGCGTAGAGCCGCGCGATCTGGGGCGTGATGTCGGGCCGGATGGCGACCACGTCGCCCGATCCCGGCTCGACGAACTTGAGGACGCCAGCGAGCGCCGCCGGCGAGAGGCCGCGCTCCACCACCTCGAGCTTCTCCAGCGTGGGCAGCAGCACCCGCCGGTAGTGGAACGAGGAGAACACCTCGTGCAGCTTCGCCGAGAGCTCCGCGAGGTGCGCCGAATGGTCGGGGAGCAGGTCGCGCAGCCCGGCGGGCAAGGAGATGTCGAGCATCGCGGCGCGCAATCTACCCGCTCGCCCCCATGTCGAGAAGACTACAGTCGGATCTGCCGCACCGTCCGCACGTGCTGCAGGTGCCGTAGACTTTCGAGCACCTCGGGCGCCGGCGCGGAGTCCACGTTGATGAGCGAGAACGCGGAGCGGCGCTCCGGGTCGCGCGAGAGGACGATGCGCGCGATGTTGACGCCCGCCGCGCCGAGCGCCGTGCCGATGGCGCCGACGACCCCGGGCGCGTCGTCGTTCTCGCACATGATGATGTCGCCCTCGGGTACCGCCTCGAGCTGAAACTGGTTCACCCGCACGACGCGCAGCTCACGCTTTCCGAAGACGGTGCCGGCCACCGTGGCCTCGCTGCCGCCGTCGCGGAGCGTGACGGTGAGCTCGGAGACGTAGTCGCGCGCCTCCGGGTTGAGGTCCTCGCGCAGGACCAGGCCGCGCTCCTTCGCGATGACCGGCGCCGAGACCTCGTTCACCGGCTGATCGGTCACGTGGCGCAGGAGGCCCTTCAGCACCTGGGCGGCGATGGCGCGGTGCGGAGCGTGAGACAGCTCGCCCGCCAGCTCCAGGTGGACCTCCCGGATCGAGGGAGGCGCGATCTGGGCGGCCAGGAGTCCGAGCTTCTCCGCGAGCTCGAGGTAGGGCGCGACGCTTTCCAGGAGCTCGCGCGGGATGGCGGCCAGGTTCACCGCGTTCTTCACCTCGCCTCGGGTGAAGTAGGCGGCGAGCTGGTCGGCGATCGCGACGGCCACGGCAGCTTGCGCCTCCTCGGTGGAGGCGCCCAGGTGAGGTGTGCAGATGAAGTTGTCGAGCTTGAGCAGGGGGTGGTCCGCGGGCGGTGGCTCCTTCTCGAAGACGTCGAGCGCGGCTCCCCCCAGCCGCCGCGAGGCGAGCGCTTCGGCCAGGGCATGCTCGTCGACGAGACCCCCGCGCGCGCAGTTCACGAGGAGCGCGCCCGGCTTCATCTTGGCGAGGGTGGCCGCGTCGACCAGGTTCCGGGTCTGCTCGGTGAGCGGGACGTGAAGCGAGACGACGTCGGCCTCGCGCCAGAGCTGACCGAGCGTGACCGGCGCGACGCCGAGCTTGGCCGCCCCCTCCACGCTGATGAAGGGGTCGTAGGCGATGACGTGCATCCTCATGGCCAGGCAGCGGTTGACCACGATGGAGCCGATGTTCCCGATGCCCACCACGCCCAGCGTCTTCCCCGCCAGCTCGTGCCCCTGGAACCTCTTCTTCTCCCACTTCCCCGCCTTCACGCTGGCGGTGGCCTGCGCGACGTGGCGCGCCAGCGCCAGCATGTGAGCGAGCGTCAGCTCCGCGACCGTGGTCGAGGACCCGCCGGGCGTGTTCATCACCACCACCCCGCGCCGGGTGGCCGCCACGACGTCGACGTTGTCGACCCCCACCCCCGCCCGCCCGACGACCTTGAGCCGGACGGCCTTCTCGAGCAGCCTCGCGTCGACCTTGGTGGCGCTGCGGACCGCCAGCGCGTCGTAGTCCGCGATGACGGCCTCCAGCTCGTCGCGCCCGAGGCCGACCTTCACGTCGACCTCCAACCCCGCCTTCCTCATGATCCGGATGCCGTCCGCGGAGAGATCGTCGGCGACGAGGACGCGCGCGGCCATGGGTTCTCCTTCGAGGCGACGCAGCGTCGTGTCGCGAGAGACTTGAGCAGCGATCAGTAAGAAATGCCTTTGATTCCGTACCTATCCCCTCTCCCCCACCGGGGGAGAGGGTTAGGGTGAGGGGGCCGATCCTCGGGCG
>JBGQLS010000477.1:0-4690 GCA_041500205.1 Anaeromyxobacteraceae bacterium
AGCTCACCGGCGTCAAGATCGTGGCGGTATCGGTGGGCGCCGAACGCGGCGAGACCATCGTCATCGAGAACCCGTTCCAGGTGGCGCGCGCCTGAAGGGACAGCGCGGTCGCTTGACGGATGACAGGGCGTCCCGCCGCTGAGCTCCCTCGGCCCCCGAGAGGGGGTGCCATTGCCGCCTTGCGGAGCGGCTCCATAAACTCGTGACGTGGAGCCCCTGACGTATCGCACGCAGCTTTGGCTGCGCCTCGCGATGCCGGCCGCGGCCGTCTTCTGGGCCTCCGTGCTGGCGGCGCTGGCGCGCTTCCCGGGCGCGCCCTTCGGAAGCGTGCTCTCCGCGCTCGCCTTCCTCGCCTTCTTCGTCGTCTCCAGCGCGCACTACGATCGGATGGCGATCGTCGTCACCCCTGAGTGCGTCGTCTTCTGCAGCTTCTTCCGCAGGGTGCCGGTTCCCTGGGACGAGATCCTGAAGGTCGAGGTGCGGCCGGGACTGGCGGGCACCCTGTACGCCGTGCTCACGCGCCGTGGCCTGGTCCAGTTCTCGAGCCTGCTCGCGAGGCACCGGGAGCTGTTCCAGCTCCTGCTCGAGCGCTCCGGGTTGGCCCGGTCGCGGTGACCCCAATGTTCACTCCGTAGCGAGCGCGAGCAGGACGGCGATCGCCATGAGGGCCAGGGTGGCCATCCCGGTGGCTACCCGACACCCGCTGCGACGTGGCAGCCGGGAGCGTCCTGCTCCCGGGGGACCGGGACGGGGAGGGCTGCCGCGGTCCTCGCCGGGCGGCGGACCCGCGGGCGGGGCATCCTCGTAGACGAGCACGCTCTCCCCCAGGGCAACCGCGTCGCCGTGCCGGAGCGCGACGAGGGAACGACCGGCCCGACGGCCGTTCACGACCAGACCATTCTTGCTGGAGAGGTCACGCAGGGAACTCCGACCGCGGCGGATCGTGAAGAGCACGTGGCGCCGCGACGCGAGCGGATCGGCGATGTGGAGCTCCACCTCGCGGCCCCGGCCGACGACGACGCCGTCGTGCAGCGCGAGGCGCTCGCCGGCGGCGGGCCCCTCGACGACGACGAACTGGGGGCCAGTGAGCGCCGCGATGCCGGTGCCGGCCAGGATGGCACCCGCGAGTGCGCGCGTCCCATCGGGCGGGGCGGGCCGCTCCGGCCAAAGCGTCACGCCCCCGGCTTCAGCTCGCTCGCTCGGCCGGAGGAGGCGACGCTTCCCTGGCGCGAGCGGGCGGCCCGCGACGACGATGCCGGCTCCGCGTGCCTCGAGGACGAGACCCTCGGCCGAAGGCGAGACGAGGAGCGCCCTCTCGGCGAGCCCTGGCACACGGACGTCATCTTCCTGGCCTTCACCAAAAGTGATTATTGGCCGGGACGCGATCGGCGCAGCCGCCTCGCCCGGCCGCTGTATCATGAGGCGTGCGGCCATCCGGAGAGTCCTTCCAAGACGCGTGCCAGGGAGCGTCACCATGAGTTCGCGTCCTTGGAGTGCGCGGCCGCGGATCGCCGGCCGCGGCGTGGCCCTGGCCGTCTTCGGCGCGGTCGTGCTCGGTGCCTGCCGGGATCCGACGGCGGGCCCGGGGTGGCTCTCCGGGTCGCGTCCGCCCCTGCCCACCTGTCGCGCGGCGCACGCGACCGGGCCGATCACGGTGGACGGCCGCCTCGACGAGCCTGACTGGGCACGCGCCCGGAGCGTCCAGCTCGTCGAGACGCTCACCGGCCGACCTCCGCGCTACCACACCGAAGCGCGCCTCCTGTGGGACGAGGACGCGCTGTACGTGGGGTTCGCGTGCGAGGACGACGAGGTCTGGGCGAGGCCAGGTCGCAAGGACGACGAGGCGATCTACGAGGACGAGGTGGTCGAGATCTTCCTCGACCCGAGCGGCTCCGGGCGCGACTACGTCGAGATCGAGGTGTCTCCCGCCAACGTCCGCTTCGACGCGCGGTTCGCGAGCTGGCGCGAGGACGTCGGCGCGGCGCGAGCCTGGAGCTCGGGCGCCCGGACGGCGGTCCAGGTCGACGGGGCCGTCACCCTCGGCGACGAGGCGCCCGCGCCCGCGCGCGGGTGGACGGTCGAGCTGGCGCTGCCCTGGGCTTCGCTCGGCCTCCATCCGCGAGGCGGTGAGCGCTGGCGCATGAACTTGTACCGCCTCGAGAACCACAACCGGCAGCGAGTCGCGGAGGGTTCCGGGTTCTCGCCGCCGCTTCGAGGCGATTTCCACGCCCTGGATCGCTTCGGATGGCTGGAGCTGGGGCGGTGACAGGGTCACGCGGCCGCGAACCTTGATCGGCCCCCTCACCCTAACCCTCTCCCCCGGTGGGCCCCGGTGGGGGAGACGGGATAGGTACGGGATCAGAGGCGTTTCTTACTGATCGCTGCTCTAACCTAGAGGTGCTCGCGCGCGAGCGCCAGCACGTCGAGCGACGCCCAGGCGGGGGCGCGTCGCACGGCCCGTCCATCCGACAGAAAGCGCACCGCCCCCTCGTCCGTGCGCAGGACGACCGCTCCCGCGCCGTGCCAGCGGCCGACGACCTCGGGGGAAGGGAAGCCGAAGCGGTTGTCCTTGCCCAGGGTGGCGACGGCGTAGGATGGGCGGACCGCCTGCACGAGCGCTCGCCCCGAGCTCGTGGCGCTGCCGTGGTGAGGGAGCTTCACGACGTCGGCCCGCAGGCGCAGCGCGCTGGCGAGCGCGGTGAGCGCCGCCTCCCCCTCGGACTCGATGTCGCCGCACAGGAGGAAGGCGACGGCGCCGTGCTCGACGCGCAGCACGAGCGACGCGTCGTTCTCGGTCCAGGCTTCATTGTCGGTGGGTGGGGAGAGGACCTCGAAGCGCACTCCGGCCCGCTCGAAACGATCCCCGCGGGCGAGCCGCTCCGGACGCGGCAGCCGCGCGAAGACGGCGGCCGCCGCCTCGTCCCCGGGACGGCCGTTCGTGAAGAAGCGTTCGACGGGGAGAGCCGCGGCGACCGCGGGTAGGCCGAAGAGGTGGTCGGGGTGCGGGTGCGACAGGAAGACGGCGGCCAGGCGGGTCACGCCCGCGTCGCGCAGCCAGGGCACGAGGTCGCGGGCGCCGGGGTCGTAGCGCCCCTTCGCCTCGCCGCCCCCGTCGACGAGCACGGCCGAGCCGTCGGGGAGGAGAAGCGCGGTGGCGTCTCCCTGGCCCACGGAGAGGAACGTCACCTCGAGTCCGCCCCGCCTCACCGCCAGGAGATGCCGGGCCGGGCCCGGCGCGAGCAGCGCCACGAGCGCGACCGCCGCGGCCAGCGCGCGCGGGATGCCGCGCCACTTCCAGGCGGCGAGGAGGCCCGCGTAGCAGAGCGAGGCGCCGGCGATCCCGGGGGAGCCCACGCCGAGGACGGACCAGGCCGGGGCCGCGAAGGCGGCATTCACGTAGAGGAGAAGCGACGCCAGCGGCCGGCACGCGAGCAGGAGCGCCGGCGCGAGCGGGGGCGCGAGCGCGCTCGCGACGGCGGCGAGGGCCGCCGTCACGGTGAGCGCGGAGCCGACGGGGACGCCCAGCAGGTTCGAGGCCACGGAGAGGAGCGACAGCCGCCGGAAATGGAAGGCCACGATGGGCGCTGTGGCCAGCGTCGCGGCGGCGCTCGCGCACAGGGCGGAGAGGAGCGCCTCGCGGGCGCGTCCGGCGCGGGTGGCCGTCTGGCGCGGCACCGGTATCGCCCGTCGCAGCGGGCTCGTCCACAGGGCCAGCCCCGCCACCGAGGCGAAGGAGAGCTGGAAGGAAGGGTCGAGGAGCGCTCCGGGCTCGACCGCGAGGACCGCGATGGCCGCGAGGGCGACGACGTTGAGGGCGTCGGGCTCGCGGTCGAGGAGGACGCCGGCGAAGGCCAGCGCCGCCGCCAGCGCGGAGCGCACGATGGGCACGTCGGCGCCGGTGGCGAGCGCGTAGCAGAGCGTGAGCGGGATGACCACCACCGCCGCGGCGCGACGCGGCTCGAACCGGAGCGCGAACGCGTCCCAGCGCGCGAGGAGCCAGCGCACCGCGCGATAGACCCCGAACGCGACGACGGCCAGGTGGAGGCCGGAGACGGAGAGGAGGTGCGCGAGCCCGCTTCGGGCGAACGCTTCGTTGGTGGCGGGGTCGATCGCGCCTCGGTCGCCCGCGCCGATGGCGCGCGTGAGCGCCGCCTCCCGGGGCGGGAGCGCGCGCGTGGCGGCCTCCGCGAAGCGCGCGCGGCCTTCCTCGAGCACGGCGAGCGGCGAGGGCGGCGCGATCCGTATGGGCGGTGAGGTGGCGTACGCCTCGCGGGCGATGCCGCGCGCGGCCAGCTCGCGGGCTCGGTCGCGGCCGCGCGGGTTGCGCTGGCCCTCCGGCGCGCGCATGCGCGCCTCCATGCGGAGGCGGTCCCCGAGCGCGAGTGGCCAGGGCAAGGTCGGCGCGGTGGCGAGGACGAGCGCCCCGCCGCGCTCGCGCAACACGAATCGCGCGCGATCCTCGAACCGCTCCGGGACAGAGCTTACCCGGCCCTCGAGCACGACCGTGGGGGCGGGAGAGAAAACGGCTTCCTTCGTGGACGAGAGCGGGGAGGCGAGCCCGGCTGCGGGGCCGGGCTCGGTCGGGGACTCAAGACCTGCCGAAAAATGGATCGCCCGGCCGCTGGGCGAGGGTGGGGCCCCGACGGGCTTGCCCGGGGGGGCGGGGGCCGCCTGCGCCCCCGGCGACTCA
>JBGQLS010000478.1:0-4681 GCA_041500205.1 Anaeromyxobacteraceae bacterium
AGGCGAGCGACCTCGGGACCATCACCCGCGAAGACGGCAAGAAGCAGACGACGTACAAGGGCCTGCCGCTCTACTACTTCGCCGGGGATAAGGCTCCCGGCGACGTGAATGGACAAGGAGTGAAGGACGCCTGGTTCGCTGCCGCGCCGTGATCTCGTCGAGAGGGGTGAACCCGATCAGGGCAGCCCAGCGGTTCGCCGCGGAGACTGGAGCACGCACGAGGATGGCTCTGCCCAGATTCTGAGCGCCCGAGTACAGTTTCTAGAGCCAGTGCCCGGGCCCGGTGTTGAGGACATCCGGCGCTCCTCCTGTCCCAGCACCGCGCTGGCGTAGTGGCACGCAGCGCCTTTTCGGACGCGGAGACTCGCGTCCCGCGTCCGATGGTGCGCCTGCGCCTTGCAGACTTCAGCTCACGCGCTTTAGATGCGATGCCTATCGGGTGTGCCGTCCGGCGTCGCGTCCGGCTGCTGCTGTCGTTGTCGAGGAGCGGAGCCCATGAACGATGCAGTCACGACGAACCGCGCGGCCACGCTGCTGGCCCCGCGCTGTGGCGTCATGAGCACCCCGAGCCAAGCACGGTCGGTATCGCAGTCACGGCCATTTCGATCCTCGTCATGCAGTGGCTCGCGCGCTCCAAGCGGCGCACCGCGGCAAGGCTCGCGAGCCGCGCGCTCGAAGCCGACGCATTCCAGACGAAGGCCTACTTCTGGCTCTCGGTCATGACGCTCGCAGGCATCGGGCTCAACGCCGCAGTTGGATGGTGGTGGGCGGACCCCGTCGCGGCGCTCGCCATGACCCTGTTCATTGCCAAGGAGGGTCTCGAGGATTGCGGGTGCGAGTCGGCGGTGACGAGGGAGCCACAGGCGCCTCCCGCTTGCGGCTGCTCGCCTCCAGGCGCCGGACCGCACTGTCGGTGATGATCGCCTCGAGGCGCCCCCTCTTGGCTCGAACCGCCGCTCGCTCGGTGTGCTCACATAGTCGAGAGCCGCTCAGCGGCTGGAGTTCAGCACCGCTGCGATCGGCAGCACCGACGAAGGGGGGAGCCGATGACCCGAAAGTGCTTGGTCGTGTTCACGGTCTTGGCCGCGCTTGCCGGCGATGCCGTGGCGGAGGACGTGCCGCTGTTCGTCTATGGACCGGGAGGGCCGGCACCTGCGATGAAGGAGGCCGCCGAGGTCTTCTCGCGCTCGCACCACGCCAAGGTGGAGGTTACAGCTGGTCCGACCGACAAGTGGATCGAGAAAGCCCGCGCCGATGCCGACCTCATCTTCAGTGGCTCGGAATACATGATGACGGATCTTGTGAGGGCAATGGGGGGGCGCATCGACGAACAAACCATCGTCTCTTTGTACCTCCGGCCATCGGCGATCCTCGTGCGGCCCGGCAACCCGCGCGCGATCCGCGACCTGCCCGACCTTGCGAGGCCGGGGGTGAAGCTCCTCGTGGTCCAGGGTGCTGGGCAGACCGGTATGTGGGAGGACATGGCGAGCAAGCAGGGAGACATCTCCCTTGTGCGGGCCCTCCGCAGGAACATCGCCGTTCATGCGGCCAACAGCGCCGCTGCGAAGCAAATTTGGAGCGACGACCCGCAGATCGACGCCTGGATCATCTTCAACATCTGGCAGGTCGCTAACCCCAAGCTCGCGGACCTCGTGCCGGTCAGCAAGGACTACGTCGTCTACCGCTCGTCGGGGGCAGCGCTCACGACGAAGGGCAAGCAGCGACCCGTCGTGGCGGAGTTCCTGGAGTTCCTCCAATCGAAGGAAGGAGGCGCCATCTTCCGCAAGTGGGGATGGATGGCACCCTGAGCAATTCGCCAGTCGGGATGCGTCTTGGCATTCATGTCGTTCTCATCTCCTGCTCCGGGACGAGCGGCGCCACGCGCCCGACGATGGGCAAGCGCCCGTGCCGGAGCTGCCACAGTCGCCAGTACGTGTAGACGACGGGGATGATCTCGAGCGTGAGGAAGGCGGACGTGAGGAGACCACCGACCATCGGGGCCGCGATCCGCTTCATCACGTCGGCACCGGTGCCCTCGCTCCAGAGGAGCGGGACGAGGCCAAACATCATTGTGGACACGGTCATCAGCTTCGGGCGCACGCGCTGAACCGTGCCCTCCATGGTTGCCCAGATGACGTCGCTCTTGTCGCGCATGTGGCCCTCGCGGAGCCGTCGCTCGAAGGCGCCGTCGAGGTAGACGATCATCACGATGCCCGTCTCGGCAGCAAGGCCGACGAGCGCGATGATCCCGACCCAGCTCGCGGTGGAGACGTGGTAGCCGAGAAGCCACATGAGCCAGACGCTGCCGACGAGCGCGAACGGGACCGAGATGAGGACGATGAGCGCCTCGGTGACGTCGCGGAAGTTTGCGACGAGCAGCAGCACGACGAGCACGAGGGTGAGCGGGATCACCCAGCGCATGCGCGCGAGCATCTGCTCGAGGAACTCGTACTGGCCCGTCCACTTGAGATAGCCGCCCTTCGGCAGGTGCAGCCTCCCGTCATGGAGCGCGGCGTCGACCACCTTCTTCGCGTCGTGGACATAGCCGCCGACGTCACGGCCGCTCGTGTCGAGATCGACGTAGACGTAGCCGACGAGCAGGCCGGCCTCATCGCGCAGCATCGGCGGCCCGTTCGCCACCTTCACGTCCGCAATCTCGCCGAGGGGCAGGTACAGGACGCCATTCGCCCCAGGTGATGCGCCGGCGCGCGGTGTGCTCATGCGGCCCGGCGCCATCGCGGAGCCCACCGGCATGCGGGGCATCGCCCCCGCCCCGGACATGCCGCCATTGCCCGATGCCATTCCGGGCGGACGGGCGGGGAGGCTAAAAAGCACTGGCCCGGACTTCCCGGCTGACGATCCACTCATCCCGCCCATGCTCCCTGTGTCCGCCTGTGCGAGAGCGAAGCGGCCCGCGAGGAGGCGGTGGAGGTCGAACCCAGTCTCGCCCATGCCCATGCCGCCGCCGCGCTGCACCGGGACGAGCACGCGGCGCAGCCGCTCCACGTTCTCGCGGATGTCGCGCGGGTAGCGCACGTTCACGCTGAAGCGGTTGCGGCCGTCGACGGTGACGGTGAGCGGCTCGCCGCCGATCGCCTGCTCGATGACGGCGTTGAGGGCGCCGACAGTCATACCGTAGCGCGCCATGGCCTCGCGCTTCGGCAGGATGTCGACGTAGGCGCCGCCCATCGAGCGCTCGTAGTAGGCGCTGCGCGTGCCGGACACCGGCGTGAGCACGCGCTCCAGCTCTTCGCCCGCGCGCTCGATCTCCTCGAGGCTCGTCCCGTACACCTTCACGCCGACGGGTGTGCGGATGCCGGTGGTGAGCATGTCGAGGCGGTTCTTGATCGGCATGGTGAAGGCGTTCGTCCAGCCGAGATAGCTCATCCGGCCATTCATCTCCGCGAAGAGCTCCTCGGTCGTGCGCGGCCGCTCGTCGGGGAGGAGTGGCCGGAACGGCGCCTGGAGGACCCTCGGCCAGCGCGAGTAGAAGCGGTCCACGTGGACGCGCCGCCAGTCGGACCGCGGCTTCAGGCGCACCACCGTCTCGACCATCGAGAGCGGCGCTGGATCGGTCGCGGTCTCGCTGCGGCCGACCTTCCCGAAGACCGAGACGACCTCCGGGTACGCGCGCAGGGCCCGGTCCTGGATCTGGAGCGTCCGCTTCGCCTCCTCGATGGAGATATTGGGGAACGTGATGGGCATGTAGAGGAGGTCGCCCTCGTCGAGCGCCGGCATGAACTCGCTCCCGAGCCGCGGGATGAGCGGCAGCGCCGAGACGACCGCCGCGAGGCCGATTGCGATCGTGGTCTTGGGCCTGCGCAGCGCGACGTAGACGAACGGCTTGTACACCGAGATGAGCGCGCGAGAGACCGGGTGGCGGTGCTCGGGGAAGATGCGGCCGCGCACGAGGAAGCTCATGAGCGCGGGCGCGAGCGTGATGGAGAGGAGCGCCGCGAAGGCCATGGCGAAGCTCTTCGTGTAGGCGAGGGGCTTGAAGAGGCGCCCCGCCTGGCCGGTGAGCGCGAAGATAGGCAGGAACGCCACCGTGATGATGAGGAGCGAGAAGAAGATGGGCGGACCTACCTCGCGGCTCGCCTCGATGATGATCGCGAGCCTGTTCGCGCCGGGCGGCGCGCGCTCGAGGTGCTTGTGCGCGTTCTCGACGAGAACGATGGCTGCGTCGACCATGGCGCCGATGGCGATGGCGATGCCGCCGAGCGACATGATGTTCGAGGAGAGGCCGAGGGCGTGCATAGGAACGAAGGCGAGTAGCACGGCCACCGGCAGCGTCAGGATGACGACGAGCGCGGACCGCACGTGGAGCAGGAACACGACGATGACCAGCGAGACGACGATCGCCTCCTCGAGCAGTGTGTGCGAGAGCGTGTGGACCGCGCGATCGATGAGCTGGGAGCGGTCGTAGACGGGGACGAGCGCGACGCCCTCCGGCAACGAAGGCTTCACCTGCGCGATCTTCTGCTCGATGCGGGCAATGAGGTCGCGCGCGTTCTCCCCGTACCGCGCCACGACGGTGCCGCGCACCGCCTCGCCCTGGCCGTCCAGCTCCGAGACGCCGCGCCGGATGTCGCCGCCGAAGCGGATGGTGGAGATGTCGCCGAGGCGCACCGGGACGCCGCCGCTCCCGACCTTTACGGGGATGGCGGCGAGGTCGCCCAGG
>JBGQLS010000479.1:0-4675 GCA_041500205.1 Anaeromyxobacteraceae bacterium
AGAGGGGATGAGCTCAAGAGGAATTCTTGCTGATCCGTGCCCCAGGGCAAGGCTTCCTGGAAGAGGTTCGGCGTCTCGCTCCAGGTGAGCCCCTGCGCGACAGTTTGCCGCTGGTTACAGGCTCGCTCGGCGCGTGCCCGAGTGTCGCGGGTGACGAGACCGTGGAGCGGGGCCCCACCACTTCAGCGGTCCCTTCCGCTGTCACCAGCGCGTGACATGTCACGAGCTCATCTGCGATTTGTGACGCGTTGCGTGCTTCTGCCGTAAGGCATCTGCCCACAAACATCCCAAAACCTGTGCCTACGCCATAGGAGGGCGCCTGGCCTCTGGATTGCGTAAAGGCGGTCGCTCGGCAGGGGGAACTCCGATTCGTAGCTCCCCTGCACCCGGGAGGCTGCTTGCCTCTTCAAGTCGAGCCTGAGAGTCTGGCAGCGACGCCATCGCACATCCTGAAAGGAGTAGCACTTTGGAGAACGTCGAGACCCTGGAAGAGACGCTGAAGAACGGCAACGCGAAGGAGCCGGCTTCTGAAGAACCCAGCATCCTTGAGGACATCTGCGTCGAAGAGCTCGCCATTGACGGGATCTGCGGAGTGTACTGAGTGACCCAGTACGTGCTCCACCCGGATTGTCGGGTGCGCAGGGAGGAGTTCGGGCTCCTGTTTTACGACCTCAGGGGCCCGAAACTCCTCTTCGTGGAGACCGGCGATCTCCTCGCACCCGAGCTCTTCGAGACAGGAAGGGCGTCTGCGGACGCGCTCGTCGGCAGGTCGAAACCGGAGCGGCTACGGGTCGAGCGCCTGCTGCGCTCCCTCGCGGACAAGGGCCTAATTCGTGAGCAATCGCTTTGTTGACCTAGGACTGTCGTCCCCGGTGAACCTCACCTGGGAGGTGACGCTCGCCTGCAACCTGCGTTGCCGTCATTGCCTGTCTTCGTCCGGCCTCCGCGCTCCTCAAGAGCTGGACACGGCCGAGGCACTGCGGGTCGTGCAGCAATTGCACAAGGCGAAAGTCTTTCAGATCAACTTCGGGGGCGGCGAGCCGTTCCTCCGCCCTGACTTCGAGACCATCCTGGAGGCGTGCCACGAGCACCGGATCGTGACGTGCGTCTCCAGCAACGGAACGCTCCTCGACCGCTCGCGGGTGAAACGCCTCTCGAAGAGCGGCCTCGTTGCCATCCAGGTAAGCCTGGACGGAGCGAGCGAGGAGACGTGCGACGCGATCCGAGGCGCCGACACCCACCGGCGCGCTGTCGAAGCTTTGAAGCTGCTGGCCGACAGCCCCATCCCGACCAGCATCAACACGGTGCTCACGGCGCCCAACGCCAGCGAGATCCCGGCCCTGCACGACCTCGCGGCGCGCCTCGGCGTCTCGCTCCGGGTGAGCCGTTTCCGCCCTTCCGGCCGGGGCGCCGAAGGATGGGAGGGGCTTCGGCCCTCGGCGGAACAGCTCCTCGCGTTCTCCGCGTGGCTCTCCTCCACCGCCGGCGTGCGTACGGGAGACAGCTTCTTCTCCCTCACCCCACAGGAGCGGCAGGGGCTCGGCCTCAACCTGTGCGGGGCAGCCAAGCTCACCTGCTGCCTCGGACCCAGCGGCGACATGTACCCTTGCGCCTTCCTCCAGCGGAAGGAGTTCTGGGCAGGGTCCTTGCGAGAAAGTTCGTTCCAGGACATCTGGGACCGCGCGCCGATCTTCGAAACCTTGCGCAATCTTCGCATCCACTCCTGCGAGTCCTGCCAGCGCTTCGAACAGTGTCACGGCGGCTGCCCCGCGGTGGCCTATCACCTGGGACGCGGCGTCGGCGGGGGCGATCCCGAGTGTCTCGTCAATTGCGTGCAGACCGTCGAGGCGCAGGGCCAGCAGAGGCGCTTGGCGCGTCCGGCTTGATGCGCTGCGTGGAGGCGCGCTCCTAGAGTGAGCGGGGGCCCGGGATGAGCTACCGGTACGCTCCGGGGGTGGAGTTCGTGGCGGCGCGGTCGGGCCCAGCCCTCCTGGGCTGGTCGCCGCTCCGGCTGGTGACGCTCAACGCCCCCCTGGCGAAGCTCGTGCGTGGCGGCGGGGACATCGTCCCCGAGACCAGCGCCGCGGCTCGGGCGCTCGACGCCCTCCTCCGGAAAGGCGTCCTGGCGCGCGAGCCATCGCTCGGCAACGCGGCGGAGCTCCCATCGGTGACCATCGTCGTCCCCGTGAAGGACCGGGCCGAGGAGCTGCGGCGATGCCTGGAGTCCGTGCAGCGCCTCCATTATCCGAAGGACAGGCTGGAGGTCCTGGTGGTGGACGACGGCAGCGAGGACGAGTCCGCGGCGGTGGCGCGCTCCCTGGGCGCCTCGGTGATGCCGTCAGGTGGCCGCGGCCGGGGACCAGCCGCGGCCCGGAACCTGGGCGCGGCAGCGGCTCAGGGAGAGATCCTGGCCTTTCTCGACTCGGACTGCCTCGCCTCCGAGAGGTGGCTCGCCGATCTCGCCGGAGCCTTCGAGGACCCGGAGCTGGTTGCGCTCGGCGGCCGGGTGGAGGGCATGCACACGGCATCGCCACTCGATCGGTACGAGGCCGAGATGTCGAGCCTCTGCCTGGGCAGGCGCGGGAGATCCGCGCAGCTTGGAAAGGACACCTTCTACCTGCCCAGCTGCAACCTGCTGGTGAGGCGGCGCGCGTTCATGGACGTGGGCGGCTTTCGGGAAGAACTGCAGGTGGCGGAGGACGTGGACCTATCCTGGAGGCTCCGCGACCGGGGCGGCGCGATCGCCTACACGCCGCGGGGCAGCGTCCTCCACGAGCACCGGAACAGGCTGGGGGCGTTCCTCCGCCGACGCTCCGAGTACGGGACGTCCGAGGGGATCCTGCAAGTCCTCCACCCCGAGCGCCGGAAGAGGATGGTCCTCCCGCCCGCCCTCGCCGCCGCCGGGGTCCTCGCGGCCCTCGCGTGCCTGGCCGCATCGTGGGTGCCCGTGGCTCTCGGGGCCGCTCTGGTCCTGCTCGACGCCGTTCGATTCTGGGTGAGGCTGCGGCGCCAGGTCCCCGACATGGCGCCTGGCCGCGTGCTCCGTGCGCGGGTCAGGGCATGGTCGAGCCTCGTCTACTTCGTCTCGTTCCACCTCATCCGCTACTACGGGCCGGCGCTCATCCTCCTCAGCGTGGCGTGGCCGAGGTTCGGCGTTCTGGCCGCCGCAATGGCGCTGTGGTGCGCCGTCGCGGACTACCGGTTGCGGCGCCCGGCCCTCTGGTTCCCCGCCTTCCTCGCCATCTACCTCGCCGAGCACCTCGCCTATGGCGCGGGCGTCTTCCGCGGTTGCCTGCGACTGCGGTCGTTCCGCAGCTATCAACCGGTGTTCACGCGAGGCGCGTCGTGAGCGGCGCGCAATTCACGAAGGACGCTGCGGGCGCGGGCCTGCGCTCACCCAGGTCGCTCACGCTAGCCATCACGGGGAGCTGCAACCTGCGGTGCCGGCACTGCTGGGTGGACGCGGGGTTGCCCACTTCCGCTGGAGACGCTCCGCTCCGCCAGGTGCTGCGGCTCGTGGACGAGTTCGCGGCCCTGGGCGGAGAGACGATCCATCTCACCGGAGGAGAACCGCTCTCTCACCCGGAGTGGTTCACGATCCTCTCCCACTGCTGCTCGCAGCCGGCGCTCCGATCAGTGGGGCTGCAGACCAACGGCGCCCTGCTCGACGTCGCGAGCGTCGCCCGCTTGCAATCGCTGCCGCCGGACAGGCTCTCGATCCAGCTGAGCCTGGACGGGGCGTCGCCCGGGACGCACGATCGAGTCCGAGGCACCGGG
This sequence comes from Anaeromyxobacteraceae bacterium, assembly GCA_041500205.1. GTDB lineage: Bacteria > Myxococcota > Myxococcia > Myxococcales > Anaeromyxobacteraceae > Anaeromyxobacter_A. Next base: position 3,778 of record JBGQLS010000479.1, read on the forward strand.
AGCTTCGCCCAGGTGGTGGCCGGGGCCACGCGCCTCGCAGCGGCGGGGCTCGGGGGGCGCACCTCGCTCGCCTTCACCGAGATGCGCCACAACATGGTGGACATCCCGGAGCTCCTGAAGCTCGCCGACGACCTTGGATTGGGAGCCGTCGTCGGCGGCACGCTCGTGAAGGACGGGAGAGCGGCCCGCACCGGCCTCGAGCCCCCGGCGCCCGAGCAGTACCGGACCTTGCTCTCGCGGTACCATGCCGATCCTCGGTTCCGGGAGCTCTACGAGAAGCGCGGTAGGTTCTCCGCGGTCGAGTGGTGGAAGGGGCGCTCCGGCGTCCGCGGCGAGCCCTGCGCATTCGTCGACCATCCGTACATCACCGCAGAAGGGAAGATCTACCCCTGCAAGCTCTGCCACGCGGACGACTTCGCTGTCGCCGGCGCCTTCGGGAAGCCCCTGGGCGTCGCTCTCGGCGAGGGAATCCCGAAGTGGTCACAGCTCGTCCAGCTGAGCCACCAGCGGTCCGCCAGCTTGGCGGAGTGCCTGGACTGCCACGCAAGGCGCCACTGCGCAGGCGGGTGCATGGGGCGCGCTCACGCAGCCTGCGGAAGCTTGACCGCGGTCGAGGACCGCTGCGAGCTGTGGCGGGCCATCCACGCGTGGCGCGCGGACGAGGACGGCGAGCACGCTGCTCGCGCCGCCTGGACCACTGATCTCGAGGACGGGTAGCGCCGGCAGGCTTCCTCATGTCACCCGATCAAACACGACTTCCGCAGAGGCGGCGCGAAGACGTCCGCCTCCGCGGTTTCTCGAGCCGCGCCTCGGTCGAGGAGGCCACGGCCTGGCTGGACGCTCAGGGCGAGAGGCTCTCTACCGAGGTGATCGCCGCCCGCGAAGCGGTCGGCCGCAT
>JBGQLS010000480.1:0-4647 GCA_041500205.1 Anaeromyxobacteraceae bacterium
GGATCGACTGGGAGCGTCTTCCACGTTCCACGCGGGGGCAGTGTTCTGCGCCATCGCGCTCATCGGACTGGCGTGGCGTTCGACCAGCCCGGCGACCTATGGCCGTGTTCCACGGCGTCGCTGACGACGGGCAGCGACGAGCACCAGCTTCTCGGCGCGGGTGAGCCGTTTCAGCGCAGCCTCACGGCGCAGTGCCATTCCCTGATCCTTCGCGCGCTCCTCGTACACGAGCGCCACCGGCAGGCGGGAGCGCGTGTAGCGCGCGCCATTGCCGGTCGCGTGCCGCTCGAGTCTCGCGGGGAGGTCGTTCGTGGCGCCGGTGTAGAGTGAGCCATCACGGCAGGCCAGCATGTAGACACGCCAGGACTTGCTACCTCGTGGCACCAGGGCAATCCTCCGCGGCGAGTTTACGCCCGGGGCCCGACCTCGCCAGAACAAGGACGACGCCGACGTCGCCGCCGAGCGCTCGACGTGCCAGCCGTCACCGAAATAGGCTACTGTCGCCTCCCGTAGCGCCAACGGGAGACTCTCGGTGACACTGAGATTGTATCTTGCCGCTGCCCTTACCGCTTCCTGCGCTGCTTCACACAGACCGCAGGTCGCCGGCGAAGCCGATCATCCCGCGCGGGATCGCTCGACGGACCAGACGCACACCGAGGAACGATCCGCGCTCGAGCGCGAGAGGCATCCGTCCGCCATGGCCACGACCGACGACCCGCTGCTCGCATCCTGGACCGGCCCCTTTGGTGGGGTGCCGCCGTACGGCAAGTTCCGCGTGGCCGACATCAAGACGGCCATGGACGAGGGCATCGCCCGGCAACTCGCCGAGGTCGATCGCATCGCGAACGATCCCGAGCCGCCGACCTTCGCCGACACCGTCGTCGCGCTGGAGCGCGCCGGCCAGGCGCTGGCCCGCGCCAGCGCGGTCTACGGCGTCTACACCTCCGCGATGAACGACGAGGAGATGCAGAAGATCCAGAGCGACGTCTCCCCGAAGCTGGCCGCGCTGCAGGACAGGATCGTGCAGAACCCGAAGCTCTTCGCGCGCCTCGCGGCGGTGTACGAGAAGCGCGACGCCCTCCAGCTGACGCGGGAGGAGCAGCGGCTCCTCTGGCTCGACTACACCGGGTTCGTGCGGCAGGGCGCCCGGCTCGGCGAAGCGGCCAAGAAGGAGCTCGCCGAGCTCAACCAGCTGCTGGCGACGCTCTCCACGAACTTCAGCCAGAACCTGCTGGCCGAGGAGGGCACGGGGATGGTGCTGCTGGAGAGGGAGGCCGACCTCGCCGGACTCCCTGTGGCGCTCCGCGAGCAAGCGGCCGCCGCGGCGGCATCGCGGGGGAAGGCGGGGAGATGGGCCATCGTCGTCACGCGGTCGAGCACCGACCCGTTCCTCACGTTCTCGAGCCGGCGCGATCTGCGCGAGAAGGTCTGGCGCATGTTCGTCATGCGAGGCGACAACGGCGACGCCCACGACAACAACGCGACGATCGCGAAGATCCTCGAGCTGCGGGCGCGGAAGGCGCGCCTGCTGGGCTACCCCTCGTACGCGCACTGGAAGCTCGAGGACCAGATGGCGAAGACCCCTGAGCGCACCGTCGCGCTGATGGAGGCAGTGTGGAAACCCGCGGTCCAGCGCGTCCGCGAGGAGGTGGTCGACATGCAGGCCATCGCCGACAAGGCTGATGGTCGAGGCGATGGGCCCGGCATCCGCATCGAGCCGTGGGACTACCTCTTCTACGCGGAGAAGGTGCGCAAGGCGAAATACGATCTCGACGAGAGCGAACTGAAGCCGTACCTGCAGCTCGAAAAGCTGCGCGAGGGGATGTTCTGGGTGGCGGGCGAGCTCTTCGGGTTCAGGTTCGTGCCCGTCACCGACGGCTCGGTCCCGGTCTATCACCCCGACGTGCGCGTCTGGGAAGTGCAAGACCGCGACGGCAGGCACGTCGGCCTCTGGTACTTCGACCCCTATGCGCGCCCCGCGAAGAACTCCGGCGCGTGGATGAACGAGTACCGCCCGCAGTCGCACCTGCTCGGCCAGCCGGTCATCGTCTCCAACAACGCCAACTTCGTGAAGGGCAAGGCCGGCGAGCCGATCCTCATCTCGTGGGACGACGCCACGACGTTGTTCCACGAGTTCGGCCATGCGCTGCACGGCCTCAACTCGAACGTGACTTATCCGCAGCTGGCCGGCACCAGCGTGCCGCGCGATTACGTGGAGTTCCCGTCGCAGTTGCTCGAGCGCTGGCTGTCGACGCCGCAGGTTCTCGGCCGCTTCGCGCGCCACTTCCGGAGCGGGCAGCCGATGCCTCCCGAGCTGGTGAAGAAGATCGAGCGCACCGAGACGTTCAACCAGGGGTTCAAGACGGTGGAGTATCTCTCGTCGGCGCTGGTGGACATGAAGATGCATGTCGCCCGGGAGCCGATCACCGACCCCCGCCGGTTCGAGAAGGACACGCTCACCGCGCTCGGCATGCCGCGCGAGATCGTGATGCGGCACCGGACCGCCCAGTTCCATCACGTCTTCGCCGACGGGTACGAGGCGGGCTACTACAGCTACCTGTGGTCGGACACCCTCTCGGCCGACGCCTACGAGGCGTTCCTGGAGGGCTCGGGGCCCTACGACAAGGCCGTGGCGAAGCGGCTGCAGGCTGCCGTCTTCAGCGCGGGGAACACCGTCGATCCGGCGGACGGCTATCGCGCGTTTCGCGGGCGCGACGCCGGGATCGGCGCGTTGATGCGGCGGCGCGGGTTCGCACCGGGCGACGCAACGGTGAGGCCGCACTCGAAACCTTGAGAGGAGTCGCCAGAAGCCTGCACCGCGCCTCGCGCGACCCGACGTGATGACCGAGGACATCGTCGTGGAACCGTGGCGGTGCGGCCAGGGCGCGCTACACGATATCGATGGCGATCACGATCAGGGGCCTCGACCACCTCGTGCTGACGGTCGCCAGCATCGAGCGCACGACGGCGTTCTTCTCCCGCGTCCTCGGGATGGAGGTCCGCGTGTTCGGTCAGGGCCGGGTCGCTCTCCACTTCGGTAGGCAGAAGATCAACCTGCATGAGGTCGGGCGGGTGCTCGATGCGAACGTGCGCCACGCGACGCCGGGTTCCGCGGACTTCTGCCTGCTCACGGACACGCCGGTCGAGGAAGTGGTTTCGCACCTCCGCGCGTGTGGGGTCCGCATCATCGAAGGCCCGGTGAGCAGGACGGGCGCGGCCCACGCCCTCAAATCGGTCTACTTCTACGATCCGGACGAGAACCTGATCGAGGTCGCGCACGAGGTGCAGCGAACGATGATCCATCGGCCAGGCGCGGAGGCGTGAGCGGGATGGGAATGATGACGGCGACGGGTCAAGTTCGGGAGATGGATCCCTCGATCACGGCGGCAGGGCGGGCGCTGTGCGCGGGGGATCCGCTCGGCGCGCTCAAGCGCGTCGCCCTGCGGAACGACCCGGCGGCCCTCGCGCTGCGCGGGATCGCGATGGCCCAGCTCGGGGACCTGGGACGGGCGCGGGAGCTCTTGCGGCGCGCGGCGCAGGGCTTCGGGCCGCGGGAGACGCTGGCGCGGGCGCGTTGTCTGACGGCGGAGGCGGAGGTGGCGCTGGCGGCGCGCGATCTCGCCTGGCCGCCGCGGGCGCTCTCCGAAGCCCTGCGCACGTTCAACGCTCGCGGCGATCGGGAGAACGCGGCCCACACCCGCCTGCTGCAGATCCGGCGCCTCTTGCTGCTCGGCCGGGTCGGCGAGGCGGACGCCGCGTGTGCCACGCTCGAGCTCGGCGCCGGGCCCGCCCGGCTCGCGGCCGTCGCCGCCCTGGTCACCTTCGAGCTCGCGCTCCGCCAGGGGCGAGCCGAGCAGGCGCGCGAGGCCCTCGCCGGTGCGCGGGAAGCTGCGGCGCGGTCGGGCATCGGGGCGCTGGGCGCGGAGGTCGAGCAGGCGGGGCTGACCCTCGTCCTGCCGGCGGCGCGCCTGGTCACCGCGGGCGAAGCGCGGTCCCTGAGCCTGGCCGAGGTCGAGGCGGTGCTCTCCTCGCCGGACCTGGTCGTCGACGGCTGCCGGCGGGCGGCTCGCCGGGGAGAGCGGGTCGTGCGGCTCGCGCGCCGGCCGGCGCTGTTCGCACTGCTGTGCGCTCTGGCGGAGGCGTGGCCCGGCGAGGCGGCGCGCGAGGACCTGATCGAGCGCGCGTTCGGCGCGCGCCGGACGAACCCGTCCCACCGGGCGCGCCTGCGGGTCGGGATGGGACGCCTGCGCCGCGAGCTGCGGCCGCTCGCCGAGATCCGGGCCACCGCCGGTGGCTTCAGCCTGGTGGCGCGAGGGGCGGGCACGGTACGGCTGCTGGTGCCGCCGATCGAGAGCCCCGACGCCGCCGTCCTGGCGCTGCTCGCCGACGGCGAGGCCTGGTCGACCTCGGCGCTCGCTCTGGCCCTGGGGTCCAGCCAGCGGACGGTGCAGCGGGCCCTGGTCGCCCTCGAGGAGGCCGGCCAGGTGCGCGCGCTGGGCCGCGGCCGCTCCCAGCGCTGGCTCTCCGCGCCAGTGGCCGGATTCGCGACGACCTTGTTGCTCCCGGTCTCCGACGGATTCGGGTAGGGATTGAGTACCCGGGGCTCGCGCCGCCCCTCCCCGCCGGGCAAACCCGTCGGGGCCCCAC
>JBGQLS010000481.1:0-4626 GCA_041500205.1 Anaeromyxobacteraceae bacterium
GGTCCCACGGGATGCCGAGCTTCTCGGACCAGTACGACCGTGCCGTCCGCCGCATGTCGTGCGGGGTCCACCGCGGCATGTTCAGGCGCCCCTTCTTCAGCAGCCAGTACACGATCTTGTTGAGCGCCGTCTCCCGCATGTGTCCGTGCGAGCTCGCCTTGCGGTGCGGAGACGCCACGACCCACTCGCTGTCGCGCGCCAGCTCTTGGAGCTCCTTGAACGCGGCCTTCGTGGCTGGTGAGAGCGGGACCACCTCGTCCCCGATCGCCGCGTGCATCTTCCCCTTGCGATTGGTCTCAGGGATGCGCCAGGTCGCCGCTTCGAAGTCCACCTCGGGCCACCGTGCCCTGAGGAGCTCGCCAGTGCGCTTCCCCGTGAGGAGCAGGATCTTGAGTGCGATGCGCCCCGGCCGCGCATCCGCAGGGCATGGCGCATCGAGCATCTCGAGAACGGCCCGCAGCTCCTCTACATCGAGAGTGCGCTGCCGCGGAGGGGCGGGGATCGCGCCGAGCGTCCGCGCTCGGAGTCCTTGAAACGGCGAAACCTGCAGAGCGCCGAGTTCCATCCGGAAGTTGAACATCTGGGACAAGAGACGGAACACGTGCCCCGCCTGCGTCAGGTGCCCAGCTGCGACAATCTCCTCCACGATTGCGCGCCACGCCTGCCGGGCCACGGCCGCCACGTTGAGCGAGCTGAAGCCGTGTGGGCGGCGCAGTACATACTGATCCAGGCGGCGCCTCGCGTCGTCAGGGTGGCTGTGCTCGCGAGCTGAAGCGCGCCCCCGTTCGCATCACCATCGTCGACCGGCGCAACCACCATCTCTTCCAGCCGCTCCTCTACCAGGTCGCCACCGCGGGGCTGAACCCGGGAGACATCGCCATCCCTATCCGGAGCCTCTTGCGCCGGCAGGAGAACCTCGACGTCCTGCTGGCCGAGGTGGAGGGCTTCGACCTCGAGGACCGGCGCGTGCTCCTCGCCGAAGGCGAGACGCTGCCCTACGACCAGCTCCTGCTCGCGACGGGGGCCACGCACTCCTACTTCGGGAAGCTCGAAGGGTGAGAGGCTCAACCTCGCCCGGCCCTCGTCGCAGCCTGCTCGTCCTGGCCCTCGAGAGCGCGCGCGATGCTGTCGCGCACGCCGTCGCGGAGCTTGCGGAGGTCGCGGTCGCCGAGGCCCGCCGTCGAGACCGGTTCGAGGATTCGCACGGTGAGCTGCGCGGGCCGCACCCAGGGACTCCCCTTGGGCATTCCTTGAGCCGATCCCGACACGGCGATGGGGAGCACGGGCACGCCCGCGTCCACGGCGAGCTTGAAGGCGCCCGCCTTGAAAGGCAGGAGCTTCCCGTCCCTGCTGCGCGTGCCCTCCGGGAAGATCATCACGCTCATCCCGCGGTCGAGGTAGCGACGCGCCTTGGCCAACACCTTTACCGCGCTCGCGGCGTCGCCGCGATCGACGGCGATGTCGCCGACGAGGAAGAACGCCCACCCCACCCACGGGACCTTGAAGAGCTCCTTCTTCGCCACCCACTTCATCTCGTGCGGGATGTTGGAGATGAGGAAGATGTCCAGAAACGACTGGTGGTTCGCGACCACCACGTAGGCGCCTCGCCCGGCAGGCCAGCGCCCCTCCATGCGGATGCGCCAGAAGGGGAAGGTGCGCGAGACGAAGGCGCCGCACAGGCGGAGGAGCCTTCCCGCCACGGCGCGGTTCCGGTCGAAAGGCCAGGTGACGAGGAGCACCAGGGCGACGGCCGGAGGCCAGACCGTGATGGCGACCAGCGTCAGCAGGTACGAGAAGACGGCGACGAGCCGGACGAAGATGCGCACTGCCGGAGTGTAGTCCTCTTGCCCAGGGAGGAGAGAGCCTATCCGCTCCTCGACGGACTCGCTCGTGCCCTTGCACTCTTCGGGGCAGGCGACCACCGGGAGTCGAGCGCCGGCAGCGTGGCACGCGTCCCCACGTTACCAAGAGATCGCGTGCCCGAGCTCCCCGACATCGAAACGTATCTCGAGGCGCTCTCGGAGCGCGTCCTCGGCGAGCCGCTCCTCCGCGTGACGGTCGCGAGCCCGTTTCTCCTGCGCACCGCCGATCCGCCCATCCGCGAGGTCGAGGGCAAGAAGGTGACGGCGCTCCGGCGCCTGGGGAAGCGCGTCGTCCTCGCGCTGGAGAGCGACCTCTTCCTCGTCCTCCACCTCATGATCGCGGGGCGGCTCCACTGGCTCGAGGAGGGCGGCAAGGAGGCGCGCCGGGCGGCGCGGCCCGCGGGGCGGAAAGGCACGACGCTCGCGTCCTTCGTGTTCGCCAAGGGGGCGCTCACCCTCACGGAAGCGGGCTCCAAGCGCCGGGCAGCCCTCCACCTCGTCCGTGGCGAAGCCGGGCTCGCCGCGCTCGCGCGCGCGGGCATCGAGCCGCTCGAGGCTGACCTGTCCACCTTCGCCGAGGCGCTGAGGCGCGAGAACCACACCCTCAAGCGCGCGCTCACGGATCCGGACCTCTTCTCCGGCATCGGGAACGCATACTCGGACGAGATCCTGCACGAGGCGCGGCTGTCGCCGGTGAAGCTCACCGGGCGCCTGGCGGACGACGAGGCGGCGCGGCTCCACCAGGCCACGCGCGACGTGCTCGAACGCTGGCTGGCGCGACTGCGATCGGAACGGGCCGGTGGCTTTCCCGAGAAGGTGACCGCGTTCCGGGAAGAGTTCGCCGTGCACGGCCGTCACCGGCAGCCCTGCCCGCGGTGTGGCGCGCCCGTCCAGCGCATCGTTCACGCCGAGAACGAGACCAACTACTGTGCCCGCTGCCAGACTGGCGGGCAGATCCTGTCCGACAGGTCGCTGGCGCGGCTGCTCAAGCAGGACTGGCCGCGCACCCTGGAGGAGCAGGAGCGGAAGCCGGGCTTCGGAATCAGGGGAGCCCCAGGCGACCGCGGCACCGGTTGACGCACTGCACACTGCGGCAGGGGTGTGAATTGCTGCTCGTCAAGCGCGGGTGTTGACGCTGCGCGGCATGCAACCGTTATGCCTAAGTACTTTCCGAGGCTTGACTTCATGTAGGTAGTGCGGTTTTGTCCCCCGCTCACACTTCATGCCCCAACCTAACGTACCGAGGTTACTCGATGGCCACTGACCCCAAGCCTTCCACCGGCAACCCAGTTCCCGCCGGCAGCCTCGTTCCGCAGAAAAGGGTCCGCCGCGAAGACGCGCTCGCGTACCACTCGATGGGCCGCAAGGGGAAGATCGAGGTCGTCCCCACGAAACCGTGCGCCACCGCGCGCGACCTCTCGCTCGCCTACACCCCGGGCGTCGCCGAGCCATGCCTCGAGATCGCCAAGGACCCGGACCTCAGCTACCTCTACACCGCTCGCGGAAACCTGGTCGCGGTGGTCTCGAACGGCACTGCCGTGCTTGGCCTGGGGGACATCGGCCCGCACGCCGGGAAGCCGGTCATGGAAGGCAAGGGCCTCCTCTTCAAGCGGTTCGCCGACATCGACGTCTTCGACATCAACATCGATGCGAGGGAGGTCGATCACATCTGCTCGGTCGTGAAGGCGCTCGAGCCCACCTTCGGAGGCATCAACCTCGAGGACATCAAGTCCCCGGAGTGCTTCGTCGTCGAGGAGCGGCTCAAGAGGGAGATGAACATCCCGGTCTTCCACGACGACCAGCACGGGACGGCCATCATCTCCGGTGCGGCGCTCCTCAACGCGCTCGAGCTCGCCGGCAAGAAGATCGACAAGGTGCGGGTGGTGGTCTCGGGCGCGGGCGCGTCCGCCATCGCCTGCACCAGGTTCTATGTCTCACTCGGCGTGCAGCGCGAGAACGTGATCCTCGTGGACACGAAGGGCGTCGTCTACAAGGGCCGCACCCAGGGCATGAACGTCTACAAGGAGGAGTTCGCGGCCGACACGCGGTGCCACACGCTCGCCGACGCGATGGAGGGCGCGGACGTCTTCCTCGGCTGCTCGGCCAAGGGCCTCGTCAACCAGCGCATGATCCAGTCGATGGCGAAGGACCCGATCGTCTTCGCGCTCGCGAACCCCGACCCGGAGATCTCCTACCCCGAGGCGGTCGAGGCGCGCACCGACATCATCATGGCCACCGGCCGCTCCGACTACCCGAACCAGGTGAACAACGTCCTCGGGTTCCCCTTCATCTTCCGGGGCGCCCTCGACGTCCGGGCCAAGGCCATCAACGAGGAGATGAAGATGGCCGCCTCCAAGGCGCTCGCGTCGCTCGCGCGCGAGGAGGTCCCGGAGTCCGTTTCCCGCGCTTACTCGGGCGAGCGGTTCTCCTTCGGGCGCAACTACATCATCCCGAAGCCGCTCGATCCGCGCGTACTGCTCTGGGTGGCCCCGGCCGTCGCGAAGGCCGCCATGGACAGCGGCGTGGCCCGGCAGACCATCGACCTCGTGGAGTACCGCGAGCGGCTGCGCAAGCAGCAGAGCCGCACGCACTCGGTGATGAGCGCCATCTTCAGCAAGGCGAAGAAGAAGCTCGCCAAGATCGTCTTCGTGGAGGGACACCACCCGAAGATCCAGCAGGCGGCGCGCATCCTGCGCGAGGAGGGCATCTGCGAGCCGATCCTGCTCGGTCCGGTGGACAAGATCCGCGCCTCCCTCGAGGAGCA
>JBGQLS010000482.1:0-4624 GCA_041500205.1 Anaeromyxobacteraceae bacterium
CTCATCACCGGACCAAGTCGAGCGCTGGCGCGTCCGGTGACGAGGGAGCCCCCCGACAGAGCTGAAGACGGAAGCCTTGACAGATGACCCTTCATAGAAGGGAGACGGGATCCCTTTGGCCCCATCTCGTGGAGGCGTGCATAGCCGGCTGCCCGCGCTCTTGAAGCCCTCGAACCTACTTGTGACTAATGCCGAGCCCTGCGGGGGAGAGGGGATAGGTACGGAACTAAAGGCATTTCTTACTGATCGGTGCCCTAGACGTTGACCCGGGGACCCTCCCCCCTTAATGTTCGCCGTTCGTCCAGCTGCACTGCAGGGGTGGGGCTCGTCCCCGATACGTAGCGCGGGTTCGTTCCCCGCTGAGAGAGGATCGCATGGCTCGCGTGACCGTCGAAGACTGCCTCCCGATGGTGGACAACCGCTTCGCCCTCGTCCTCCTCGCCACCAAGCGCACGCGCCAGCTCATGGCAGGCGCCCGGCCGCTGCTGCCGCAGATCGCCTCGAAGAACAAGCCGAACGTGCTGGCGCTGCGCGAGATCGCCACCGGCAAGGTCCGCTTCGATCGGTCCGTCCGTGACGCCCTCTCCGGGAAGTTCGACAAGGAGAAGGTCAACATCGGCGCGGGGCAGACTCGCACGCTGAAATAGCGTCGCCTCGGTAGCTCCGGCAGCGTCGGGGGTCGTCCTTCGCTGTCGTGTGCCCGGCTCACATTGCGGATTGTCCGTACCAGCGGGCCCTGGTGCGGGGGACGAGCGCGCGCGCTACGTCTTCGTCTCCGGCGAGGCCGCCACCGTCTTCGGCCGCCGGGGAAGCGTGCTCGCCATGCACCTCGACCCGCTCGTCGATCTCGCCAAGTCCGCCGGCGCCAGCGACCTCCACCTGGAGCCCGGCTTGCCCGCCGCGATCCGCGTGCGGGGCCAGCTCCGCTCGGTCGGCGAGCCGCTCTCCGCCTCCTCTCTCCTCGCGATGGCGAAGGAGCTCTTGGAAGGAGACCTCTGGCCCCCGTTCGTCGAGCGGCGTTCGGCCGACCTGGCGCAGACGATAAAGGGTGTCCGCTGCCGCGTGAACGCGTTCTGCACGGCGCGCGGGGTAGGCATGGCGATCCGGTTCCTCGCGCCGTTCCAGGCGTCCATCGAGCGGCTCAACCTGCACCCGGACCTCAAGAAGATCGCGCAGGCCACCCACGGGCTTGTCGTGGTGAGCGGCCCGACGGGCTCCGGGAAGTCCTCGACGCTCGCGGCCATGATCGAGGAGGTGAACCGCACCGAGCGCCGGCATGTGGTCACGATCGAGAGCCCCATCGAGTACACCATCGTCCCCAAGCTCGCCTTCGTCCGGCAGCGCGAGGTGGGGCGCGACACGCCGTCGTTCGAGCAGGCGTTGCGGGACGCCCTCCGCGAGGACTCGGACGTGCTGATGGTGGGCGAGGTGCGCGATCCGGAGTCGATGCGGCTCACGCTCTCGGCGGCGGAGACCGGGCACCTCGTCCTCACCACGCTCCATTCGGCGACGGTGGGCGAGGCGCTGGCGCGCATGGTGGGAGCGTTCCCCGCGGAGATCCAGCCCGGCATCTGCGCGCAGCTCGCCGATTCGCTCGTCGCGGTCGTGTGCCAGCGCCTGCGCTGGTGGCCGGAGCACGGCGTGCGGGCGCCGGAGTGCGAGGTCCTCCTCGCCACCACCCAGGTGCGGGCGATGGTGCGGCAAGGGCACTTCTTCAAGCTGTCGACCGCGCTCGAGACCGGCGGGCAAGAGGGCTGCTGGACGTTCTCGCGCTACCGCGAGTGGATGGAGAAGCGGACCGATTGGTTCGTTCCGTCCGGGGTCCCGGCGGAGGCACCTCCCCCCGATCCGGAAGGCGAGCCACTTCCCCCGCCGCGCGTGCGGGCGGTGAAGGAGCCAGCGCCGGCCGCCGGCCGATCCAAGGCGCCGCCCCAGGCGAGACCTGGCGCCCCGCTGCCGGCGGGCGACGAGGGCGTGCTCGCCATCGACGAGGCGGACGAGGACCTCCAGAGCATCCTCTCCGAGCTCGAGCGCGAGCCGAAACGGTAGCAGCGTGGCTCGTCTCCGCCGGGGCCTGGTGGCCGCGGATACCGCTAACTCAAGACCTGTCGAAAAATGGACCGCCCGGCCGCTTGGCGGGGCGGGGGCCGCCTTCGCCCCCGGCTACTCAAGACCTGTCGAAAAATCAGCTGCGGTCGCAGAGGCCCGGGTGGGGCCCCGACGGCTCTGCCGGCGGGGCGGGGGCGGCCTTCGCCCCCGGCTACTCAGTGCGACCGGGCGCCCAGATACCCGAGCTTCTCGCCGCCGCCGAGCCGATAGCTGGCGCGCAGCTCGCGGAGCAGGCCCTCCACGTCAGCCCCCTCCACGAACCGGTCCTCCAGGAACCGGGCGTATCCTCCACCGAGGCGGTTGGCGAGGCGATAGCGCTCGAGCTCCGCGCCGTCGAGGTGGGCGTGGTAGCGGACGCGCTCGAAGAGGCGCCTGCGCAGCGCTGGCGACAGGCGCCGCAGGCCGCGCCGCCAGAGATGGAGGACGAGCAAGGCGAACTTGTCCACCTCCGCCTGCACCTCGAGCTCGAGGAGCGAGACCGGCCGGCCGGCGGCCGCGCGCGTGGCAAGGTAGACGAAATGGGAGACGCCCTCCGCCGCGCAGGCGAGGTGAGGCAGCGAGGACGGAATGGTGAGCAGCGGGCGAGGATCGTGCGGATCCGCGGAGTCCGCGGCGCTCACCACGTCGTCATCCAGGAAGAGCCCCAGCTCGAGCGCCCCGTCGCACTCGCGCACCAGGAGCGCCTCCGACGCGCGCGGCTCGCACGCGGCCGCGCGCGCGCCCTCGCGATCGACGAGGAAGTCCATGACGCGAGGCGCCTGCACTCCGTAGATGGCCTCGAGCTCTTCCTGGAAGAAGGAGATGGTCATTCACGCGGGGCGTGCCGCCCGTCTCCTGCCTGGGGGGAACCGGCGGTCCCCCCAGGGCCCCCGCTGGCCTGAGCCGAGCGTGCCTCCGGGCGCGACCGTCGCCGCTGGCGTGGCGGCGAGCCCGGCGCGTGGCCTCGCGCCGCGTAACGCGCTCTGCGCATCATTGCTTGAAGGGTCCTGGGCGGGGGCGGCCTGGGCCGGCAAAGAGCGCCACGCCGCGTTCGCGGAGCCGCTGGGCCACCCGCTCGGACCCGGTGAGGAGGAAGCGCTCGTAGAGCCGGAGCAGGCCGCGATTCGAGCTGAGATCCGCGAGCTCGGCGATCTCGGCGAAGAGGTCGACGAACTGCGTGAAGCGTTCCGCCAGCTCGCCGAACAGCTCGTGGGCGCCGGAGGGAGCCCTCGGCTCCTCGGCGAGCGCGTCGTAGGCGCGCTCTCCCATCGCGATGTAGTAGTCGACGTCAACAGTCGACTTCGCGAGCCAATCGCCGAAGAAGCCGGACATGAACAGGGAGGTGTCGCCGAGCCGCTTGAGGTTGCGCCACCGTGCCTCGCGATCGCCCTCGATGGCCCGCTTGAGCATCATGGCGAGGGGCTCGACCTGGGCCTCCCCCCCCTTCAGCTGGGCAAAGAGTCGCTCCTTCTCGAGGTATTGCGCGAGGAGGTTCACGAGGTAGAACTCGGTCTCCTCGAGTATCTGGAGGCGCCGATGTGTGAGCGCATCCGACACCAGCTCCCGGAAGAACTCCTGAGCACTCTTCCCGACCAGGATCTTGTCGCTCACCGTCTCTGCCCTTTCGCCGTGGCTGGCTATTCAGTGCTCTCTCGACTAACGGAGCACTCCACCAAAGGTAGCATCGACCGCATGGTCGTTACAAGTGCCCGAAATAAAAGGTGTTTTGGCAGTTGAAGGCTGCGAGCGCTAGCTCGTCCCGACTGCTAACGAGCGGCCGAAACTCCAGCCGAAACGTTACCCTAGCGGGTGCCTGTGTCGCCTTGACACTCCCTTGGCCGTGGTTAAGCTACGCCACGTCGTTGGCAGTCGTGTAAGGAGACTGCTAACGGCTTTTTTTTCCCAGGGCTGTTCAGCGCGCCCGCGGGTAACCGCATCATCAAGGAGGAAGATATGAAGATTCGTCCACTCCAGGACCGCCTCATCGTCAAGAGGATCGCGGAGGAAGAGAAGACCAAGGGCGGGATCATCATCCCCGACACGGCGAAGGAAAAGCCTATCGAGGGCAAGGTCCTGGCCGTTGGCAACGGCAAGGTGCTCGAGGACGGCAAGGTCCGCCCGCTGGACATCAAGGCGGGTGACCGCGTGCTCTTCTCCAAGTACGCCGGCACCGAGATCAAGATCGACGGCGAAGAGCACCTCATCATGCGCGAGGAAGACATCCTCGGCGTCATCGAGGACAAGTAGCTCGTGGAGCAGTCCCCGCCTCCGCGGGGACCCCACGCCGCTCAAACTAAGGTAGCGCGCGGGCTCATCCCCGCTGCTGCTGCCTCCAAAGAAGGTGAGGAAAATACATGGCAGCCAAAGAAATCATGTTCGACCAGCGCGCTCGTGAGGCCATCCTCAAGGGCGTCAATGCTCTCGCCGACGCAGTCAAGGTGACGCTCGGGCCCAAGGGCCGCAACGTCGTCCTCGAGAAGTCGTTCGGTTCGCCGACCATCACCAAGGACGGCGTGACGGTCGCGAAGGAGATCGA
>JBGQLS010000483.1:0-4613 GCA_041500205.1 Anaeromyxobacteraceae bacterium
CCCGGCGGGGCGGGGGCGGCCTGCGCCCCCGGCGACTCAAGACCCGTCGAAGAATGCGATCGCTCTGCGGCGTGGCCGGGGTGGGGCCCCGATGGGCTTTGCCCGGCGGGGCGGGGGCGGCCTGCGCCCCCGGCGACTCAGTCGAGCACGAGCCGGTGGAGTGGGGAGTCCACCGTCTGACCCGACCGGTCGATGTAGAGGTGGTCGCCGACGATGGTGACGCTCAGTCTGGTGCGCCGCTCGTCCACGCCGGCGAGCGCTGCGATGAGCTGCGGCTCGACCGCCGCCAGCTCCACCCGCGCGAGCCTCGCCAGGCCGTCGTGGCGCGCGGCAGCGGCGAAGGCCTCCATCCGCTGCGGCGAATCGAAGAGCACCGCCACGTGAGCGCGCGGGTGGCGGTCGGCCTCGCGCTGCAGCCGCGCCGGCTCCGGTCTTCCCACGCGCACCCAGAGTGTCCCCTGGCCGGTGAGGTCGTTTGCCAGCACGTCGGGTTGGTCCGGCTCGCTCAGCCCGGGCCCGAAGGCGATGCCCTCCCGCCACTTCCAGCAGTAGGCGATGAGGCGGAGCCAGAGCCGGTCGAGTGACTCTGACGGATGACGCGCAACCTTGACCGCGAAGCGCCGGTCCTCCCCGGCGTCCACGTTGGCCAAGGTCACGTCGAAGTCATGGAGCGTCGGAGGGAGGGCCACGCGCCGGTTCTACCGCACCGAGGTGCCAGAGGCACGCGAGGGTGCCCGCGAGGCGTCAGCGGGTCAAAGCCCGGCATGCCGCGCGCCGCTCTCGGAGCGGCTCGGAGGCGCACTGCATCACCGCGGCCAGCGTCGCCGGCTCGAAGCCTGGATCGTTCCCCGTCAGTCCCAGGTGATATCGTACTCGGAGTCGAGCAGAGCCGTTTGGCGACCCTGCACCGAGACGTTCGTGCCGCCCATCATCTTGATGCCCGAGGCGAAGACGCCGCAATGATATGGCGCAACGAGGAACTCGCGCCTGAACGTCATCTTGCAGCGACGCGCGCCCAACCAGGTCGCGGTCCGTTCGCCGTAGCTCGCCGTCCCCCGGTAGCCATTCCCGACCTGGGACAGCATGCGCTGGATGTCATTTCCAGCCAGGGTGAGCAACGTCCGCCCGAGCATCGACGAGAGGACGTCGCCGATCGCGTGTTGACCCATCTCGAAGAAGGCCTCGTCTACGCCGCCGAGCTTCTTCTCCAGGCGGTCGGCGGCGTTCCATGCTGCCGTCAGCAAGTCTGCGACGGGGTAAGAAAGGAAGAGCAACCGACGAGCCTTGCCCGCCGGGTCGACGGCGCGTGCAGCCTGGTCGTCACAGTTTCCTCGTACCGTGGCGAAGACCGCGTTGAAGACGACCCCGCGGACCGTGTCCGCGGGCGTGGCCGCGGCGATGCGCGCCTCCAGATCTCGGCGGTCTGCGGGCATGACGTGTCGATCTAGGCGGGAACGAGTTGGCGCGTTGTGTTCGGCACTGAAACCCCACCGACGCCGAGAGAGGCCGGTCATGGCACGCCGGCACGACGAGAGGAAGCGCTCGCCCAGGCGCTCGCGCGAGCCTGGGCGCGTTTCGGGAAGAGCGCTCAGGCAGCGCCGTGCTGCCGCCGTCAGTCGCCAGGGCTACACGGAGTCGATGGTGACGTAGGCCATGGTCTGGTTGAGGAGCTGGTAGGCGATCTCGCCGAAGGTGATGGGGCAGGCGATGTTCGCCGTCTTCTTCCCCTCGAGGTTCGAGTAGAGGAAGTTGAGGATGCAGTTGCAGGAGAAGGCGGTGCGCTGGCCGAGGTCCTTGGGGAGCTGGGAGGTGAACTCGGTCACGTAGTCGCCCACCGGAGCGGCGTGCCGGTACGGCATGCCCGCGTACACCGGCGCGTAGAAGAACACCTCTCCGTTCGCGTCGTCGACCGCCTGGTAGCTCACGTTGATGGGGGTGCCGCAGTAATCCGCGACGAGCGGCAGGCGCGTGTCGAGGCCGTTCTTCTTGATGTACTGGGCGAAGTTCTGCCGCTTGCCGTCGACCTCGACCTCCTTGGCCGAGAAGCCGCTGGAGAGGAAGTTGATGGCCGGTCCGTTCCCCTCGCGGAAGATGTTCAGCACGCCCAGCTCGGCCACCTTGCCCTTGGGCACGCTCACGTGCATGACCACGGCCTTCTCTTCCAGCGCCTCACCCGTGGTGCCGTCGAAGACCTTGGGCGACTTCGTCCCCAGGTCGTCGAGGTGGACGCCGGAGACCCAGCCGACCAGCGGGCGGGCCGCGAACTGATCGAAGTTGGGCGCGCCCAGGGCGAAGGCGAGGTGGACCGGACTCGTCGCCGGCATGATGATCACGCCGAACCCGTCGGCCGGCAGATCGGCGTACACCCGGTCGACGTCGCCCGAGCCGTAGCGGCGGACGCCCTGGCAGCGGAGCCCGAAGGGCAGCTCGTGCACGAAGATGCGCTCGTGGTCCACGATGCCACCCTCTCCCGCCATGAAGTAGGGGATGGTGCCGCCGATCCAGTTGCCGCGGGGGAGCCGCCGCAACAGCGGCTCCTGGCCAGCGAGCAGGAGGCCGTCTCCGCGATGGATCAATGCCTCGACTTCTTGAACGGTGAACATGTGATCGCGCACGGGTGCCTCCTCAGCTGAGCAGTGTGGCAAGGTCTTGCTTCACGCTGGGACAATCAGCGTTCTTGACGTACAGGTCGCGCAGCTGCGCCGCGCTCTTGCGGACCTCGTCCGCGTTGAATTTGTTCTTCGTCAGTTCCATCCGGCAACGCACGATGAACATCCGCGCCGCCATGAAGGCGGGCTGCTGCGCCTTCTTTCCTGTGAGTAGGTCGCTCCAGCTCGGGTGTGTGGCCGGGGGCACTTGCATGCGCTCTCTCGCTCTTTCCGCAGCGTGCTGGACGCCGCTGGCGAGGCGGCAAGAGCATCGGGAGTGCCAGGAGGCGCGCCCGCCCGTTTGCCCGTTAAATCAAGGGCCCGAATACGGGCTGATGCGCGGCGACCTGAGGTGCTCCGGACCCCGGGTGGTGGTGGCGGCCCACCCAGCGCCCCCGGACCTTGCCTTCCTTCGAGGACCTCCACCTTCGTCGCGGCGGCCGGCCTCGGGAGAGCACCTGGCACCATGACAAGTCCCCCGGAGCATGCTGTGCTCCGCCTCTCACAAGGGGGGACGCATGGTCTTCGTCGGCTTCTCCACGCCGCGCCGCTGGAACCCGCTCTCGGCGCTCATCCGCGCCATGATGCACTCCAAGACGAGCCACGTCTGGCTGCTCGTCGAGGACCCGCTCTTCCAGCTCCGGCTGGTGATGGAGGCGCACACCACGGGCTTTCGGCTCATCTCCTTCGCGAAGTTCGTGAAGGAGAACAAGGTGGTCGCGCTGGTCGAGCCAGCTCACGCGATCGAGCCCGGCCTGCCCGAGGCCGGCGGGTGGCTCGGGGACGAGTTCGACGTGCGCGGCCTCTTCGGGATCTTCCTCACGCTGGTGGCGAGACGGTTCAGCCGAAGGGCTTGCCGGAATCCCTTCACGTCGTCACACGCGCTCTTCTGCTCCGAGGCGGTGGTGCGGGTGCTGAAGGCCGCCCACTACCCGGGGGTGCACCGGTTCGGCAACGAGACCACCACGCCAGGAGAGCTGCTCGCGTTCCTGGAGGCCGAGCAGGGCAGTCGCGTCACCTACGGCGACCAGCTCCACCTGTGGCGGCATCTGAAGGCGACGGGGGTGCGGCGGGCCAAGCGCGGCGGGGTGGGGACACGCCCCGGGAAGTGAAGCGAGCTTCGCGAGCCGCTTCTCAGCGGCCCCCGGGAGCGGCCTGCTCCCGCTCGAGGCAGGAGGCGCGTAGCAACCCTAGCGCCGCCGCCTGTCGTGCGGCGTCGGTCCCGGTCTGGAACACGACCATGCCCTTGAAGCGCGCCGGATCGGCGGCGCGGCCGACATCGTGAATGAAGATGGCGGTGACACGGCCCGGGAACTCCTCGCGGATCCGGGCGTAGACCTCGGGATCCTTCTCCCCCGAGTCACCGACGAGGACGAACGGCTGAGGGAAGCGCGACAGGAGCTGTCGCAGCACCGGCTCCTTGTAGCCGGAGATCGTCTTGCGTCCGAGCTGGCGCAGGTGGAGCCCGGCGAACGGGAAGCCGTTGTGGACGAGGAAGGACTCCACGCGTGGCCCGAACTCGACCGGCGAGCCGGTCACGAAGGCGAAGCCCGGCGGCGGGTCCGCCACATCGCGCAGGCAGCGGAAGAAGGCCGCCATCCCGTCCACCACCGGGTGGGTGTCGGAGTCATCGAGGAAGGCGGTGTGCAGCGTGTCGCGCGTGCTCTGGACGTTCGTGACCGCCACCGTGTCGTCGAAGTCGGAGACGACCATGAACGGAGCCTCGTCGGAGACGACGTCCACCTGCCCGCGCGCCTCCGTGCCAGTCGCCTGCACGCGCACCGGCTGGAGGCCGAGCGCGAACGGAACGTCGCGGTGCGCGGTGAAGGAGGCCGCGAACTCGCCCTCGCGCCCGGTCCTCACGTGCCGGACCTGCCCGGCGAAGAAGACGTCCACCGGCACGCCCTCGGCGCTCTTCGCGACGAGTCTGCCGAGGTTCCTGGAAAGGGAGCCCTGCCTCTTCTC
>JBGQLS010000484.1:0-4611 GCA_041500205.1 Anaeromyxobacteraceae bacterium
CACGCCTCGGCGCAACCCACGGGCGACACCCACGTCTTCGCAACTTCCGGCGCTGGCGCTATCGCCAGGGAAGGCGCTCGACGAGCCAGATGAGGCCGGCGGCCCCGATGGCGAGCGATCCTGCCCGGAGGCCCACCATGGCGCGGGCTGGCCGGCGGCGGAGCAGTGCGAGCAGCGGGAAGGCCAGCGCGACGATCACCGCCTGACCCGCTTCCACGCCGACGTTGAACGAGACGAGAGCCGTGGCGAGGCCTGCCCTGGAGAGGTGCAGCTCGGCGAGCGCGCCCGCGAACCCGAACCCGTGCACGAGCCCGAAGACGAAGCCGAGCCGCCAGCGCCGCGCTTCCCCTCGCGGCGACGGCCGGCGAAGCTGCGCGAGGTTCTCGACGGCCACGAACACGATGCTGACGGCGATGAGGGGCTCGACGACCCGCGCCGGAAGGCTCAGGAGCTGCGACGACGCCACGGCCAGCGTGATCGAGTGGGCGACGGTGAAGCTCGTCACCACGCGGACGAGGCCTCGCAGCGTGCCCCCGAGCAACACCAGCCCGAGCAGGAAAGCGATGTGGTCGTAGCCCGTGAAGATGTGCTCTACCCCGAGTCGCAGGAACCGCGCCGCTTGCCCCCACCAGGATACCGGGGCCTCCACGTCGAAGGTGTCGCGGCCGGATCGGACCACGTGCTCCTCGACGCGGGCGCCCGCCACCACCTTGGCGAGGTGCGTGTGACCCCACGCCATCCGCTCCAGGAGCCCCACGCGAATCCGGAGCGGCTCCCCCTCGCGATCGCAGTGGAAGACGCCGGACACGCGCACCCCGTCCGGTGGCTCGGGCCGGGCGGCGCCAGCCTCGAACCGGCACTGATGGCCGCCCTGGGCCACCGAGAAGGTCCCGAGGGTGTACTGGACCGTCGCCGCGTCCCTCTCCACCACGGGCGAGGAGGACAGGGAGACGGCGCGCGCTTCACGGACCTCTTCCCCGGCGCTTCCGCTCGCGGGGGAAGGGATCCCTGGTGCCACCGCCGCGTCGGCCGCGGAGATGCGTAGCGACGCCTCCACCCGATCGCCGTGGATCACGAGCTCGCTGTAGGAGATGCCGGCATCGTGCGGGCGTGCGAGCAGCGGGAAGACTGCCATGAGCAGCGCCGTCACCGAGCCGGCGGCCCTCACCGGGTCGCCTCCGCGCGCGAGTGCAGACCCGCCATCCGCTCCCTTGCGCCGGCCCCACGCCTCGGGGAGCTGGTGACCGGAGCCGCGGCGCCCTCGGGCGCGCCAGCGCCGGCGAGGAGCCTGAGCGCCTCGGAGACGCCGGTGAGGTCGAACCCGGGGTTGAGCCGCAGCGCCGCCTGGACGAGGTCGCGGCCCGCTCGCTGCTCGCCACTCGCCATCCGGATGGCGCCCGCGTGGTAGAGCAGGCGCGCGTCGGGAGTGCCGAGGCGCGTGGCTCGCTCCGACGCGGCGCGCGCCTCCGGGAGCCTCCCCGCCCGGAAGAGAGCCCAGGCGTATGCGTCCTCGGTGTAGACGTCGTCCCGCACCGCTCGCTCGGCCTCGGCCAGCCGCACGGCCTCGCCGGGCTGGCGGGACTTCGTCGCGCAGAACAGCGCCAGCGTCCGGTGATCGAAGGCCTGCCCGTCGCGCACCACGCGGTCGTACGCTTCTCGAGCGCCCTGCTCGTCGCCCAGCGCCTGGCGCGCATCGCCGAGCAGCCAGGCCGTCTCCGGGAGCGGCGCAATTCCAAAGGCGCGCTCGAGCCATCCCGCAGCCGCGGGGAAGTCGCGGCGGGAGAGCGCCACCCTGCCCTTCGCCGCCAGCGCCGGAGCGTATCCGGGCATCTCCGCCAGCGCGCGGTCCAGTCCTGCGTCGGCGCCGCCCAGGTCGCCGCCGTGCCAGGACATCATGGCGGCCTGCACCAGCATCCAGACACGCGGCTCCGCGTCGCCGCCCGCGTCCACGGCCAGCCGGGCCGCCTCGCGCGCCCCCGCGACGTCCCCTTGCAGCCACAGGAGATACGAGGCACGGGAATAGGAAGGGAGGGAGGGCTTGAGGTCCACCATGAGCTGGGCCGCGGTCGCGGCCTCCTCGAAGCGGCCGAGCTCGAGGAGCGCATCCGACGAGATGCCCAGCGCCGCGAGATCGCGCGGATCGCGCTCGAGCATGTCGGCGGCGAGCCTGCGCGCCTCCTCGAAGCGGTGGGCGTCGAGCAGGACGAGACCGCGCAGCGCCATCGCTCGACGCTCGCCCGGCGCGAGCTCGAGCGCCGCGTCGGCGCAGTCGGCGGCGCTACGGTACAGGCCAGGGTTGGACGATTCGCGGGCCTTTCGCACCCAGGCGTGCCCGAGCCGGATCCACGCCTCCGGCGATGTCGGCTCTCGCCGGAGGCGCCCCTGCAGGTCGGCGATGACGCGGTCGGCTCGCGCCAAGCCCTCGGGTGACGCCAGCGCGAGCGGGTGGGCCGCTAGTGCAGGGGCCGGCGACATCTCCGACGCCCTCTGCCCGTGACAGCCGCCAGCGGCGGCGCACAGCACCGCCAGACCCATCGTGAAAACGCCTGCTCGCGACTTCATCATGGCCGACCTCGGGGGGGTTCGAATCTCATGGCGGTGATCACGCGCTTCGAGCCCGTTTCTTCGCGTAGCGCGGGGGCTTGTCCCCCGCTTGAGTGCGTCCAGGCGGGGCACAAGGCCCCGCGCTACAGTGCGGGCCACCTAAGCTCCAGGGCGCTCGGGGTGGTGCGGTTGAAGCCCGAGGCCTGGAGCCTGAAGCCGAGACGGAAACGGCGGCTACGGGGTTGGCTTCCCGTGGCCCTGGTCGAAGCCCTGCCAGGGCAGCGCCAGGAACGGGAACTCGGTGAGGAAGGTCGCGTCGTTGTGGTCGACGCCATCCGAGATGGGCACCTGGAGCTTGGTGAGGAGCAGCGAGAGGAGCACGTCTGTGACGTCTGCCTGCTCGCGGTTCGTCCCGGGCACGATCGGGCGGCCGTTGGGGAAGGCCGAGTCGGTGGCCAGATCGACACGCAAGACGTCGCCGGTCGCCGAGAGCGGGAACGCGTGGGCCCCCGGCGTCGGGATGTCCTTCAGGTTGATGACGTCGAGGATGTCCGTGCGCCCGGACTTGAAGGGCGTCGGGTCGACTCCCAGCGCCGCGTAGATGCCGACCGCCTCCGCGTCCCGGACGATGACCGGGTTGAGGAAGTAGGCACCGAAGTTCGCAACGTCGTCCTTGGGCTTGGTGCGGTTGTACTTGTCCTTGTCCTGGTAACCGATGACGGCCTCGTTGATGAGCGGCAGGCCGAGGCGGGAGACCTGGACCCAGGGGCCCTCGTCGCGCTTCGAGCCGTCGCGCCTGAGGATGCTCACCTTGCGGCGGCTGCTGGCGGCCCAGACGCCGACGGTGGTCGCGTCGCCGGGGGTGTTGCCGGGCGGCTGACCGTTGACGGTGAGCTCGGTGGTGGGGATCTCGAGGGCGATGGAGTGGGTGTTGAACCCGGCCACGCCGTCCTGGGCGACGCCCTTGGGCCGCAGGTTGGCGAGGTCGAAGATGCCGCCCAGATCGACGTAGAACCCGTCGTCGCGCGGACCCGCGAAGACGCGGCCGTTCGCGCCGTTCTTGCCGAGCGGCCGGACGAAGGAAGCGGCGAAGGCGTCGTCGTAAACGGGGGACGTGTACGGCGGGAGCCCGAGCGCGTTCGCGACCGTCTGGGTCCGAGGGCCGATGCGAGGCGGCGCCACGGGCACGTCCTTGGCGATCACGGTCTCGGTGGGCCGGCCGTTCCCGCCGTAGACGATCTTGGTCACGTCGTAGGTCTGGTTGAGCGCGCCGGTGAGCTGGACGAAGAACTCCTTGCCCCCGCCGGGAGGCGCGTTGAGATCGGCCGGGTCCACGCGCTGCACCTTGGCGGTGTGGAACTGGACGTAGTAGGCGACGGCGTCGTCCAGGGAATCACCCCGCGTGATGTGGACCTCGTACCGCACGTCGTCCGAGAACTTGTGGAAGTTCGGGCCGCCGGACGGCTCCTCGAGCGGGATCCAGTTGGCGATGACGTACAGCTTGTCGTGGCTGCCAGGGTTGACCCAGGCGTAGACGTCGGTGTTGTCGGCGTCTGGATCGCTGCTGATGGCAGGCGCCTCGCGATGACTCGACGCCTCGGCTCGACCGCCCGCCAGGAGCGCCGCGGCCAGCGGGATGATGAGTGCGTATCGACGGAGCTTCTCGTTCATATGTCTTCTCCTCTCGGGTTCACTTCGAAGTCGGCGCGCTGACGGCGAGCGCCTGGGTCATGGCGGCAGGCTGGCCGCACGCGCCCGGATCGGGCGCGAACGACTCGTCGCTCACCACCTGGCTGTGTCCGGAGGGCGTGTCGACGAGCGTCACCCTCTCCAGCCCTGCGCAGGGGTCCTCGCTCACGATCACGGCGGCCTGGTCCATCCAGGCCGCCTCGGGATCCTCCGAGCTCGGACCTTCCGATCCCTTCGAGCAGGCGCCCAGGATGAGCACCGCCGCCAGGGTCCCAATGCCTCTTCGTTTCCACATGTGCTGGCCTCCTCGGCTCCAAGTACGGAGCGTCCAAAGAGCCGGATCTCTCCCCAGGTGGAGGTCGGACCATCCGTCGAAGG
>JBGQLS010000485.1:0-4569 GCA_041500205.1 Anaeromyxobacteraceae bacterium
GAAGGTCGGGTCGGGATGGGTCGAAGCGCAGCTCGACGTCGCGCTCTCCGGCCAACTCGGCGCGGACCTCAAGGAAGCGGCCCTCGAATCGGACGGTACCGTCCTTGCGAACGTCCCGGTGCACTCGGTGGAGGAAGACTTCGTCGAGGGACTTCCCCGGTGGAATTGGACGCAGGTTGTCTACCTGCTCGAGCCAGTGTTCCCGGGGAACCCGCCCGGTGGTGTCGTGCTTCCTCGCGTGGTACTCGACGGACAACCAGGCGTCGTGCTTGGCAATCAGCTCGTTGATGGGGACGGGGCCCAGCGGAAGCTCGTCCTCCACCTCTTCACGCCAGGTCCTATGCCAGCGTTCGATGACGCCCTTGGCTTCCGCGTCCTTCGTCTGGGTGTGCAGCAGGCGGATGTCCAACTCCGCGCAGATGGCCCGCAGGGACAGCGCGGTGTAGGCCGGACCTCGGTCGACGTAGTAGATCCGCCATAGGCCGAAGGACAGGAGCACCTGCTTGAGGCCGTACTCCTGGTCGACGGCGTCCTCGCCCTTGCGCGGCCCGAAGGCGAAGTAGCTGTGGGGGACATAGCGGGTGGCGCCGTCGATCTGGGAGAGGAGGCAGGCCTTGCAGGGGCGGCCCTGCCGGTCGAGGACGAGGTGGTGGACGTGGAGGGCGTCCCCCACCAGGAGTTCCCCGGCGCACTCGTGGAGGAAGGAGCGGCGCTCTGCCCCGGGCCCGCGGGCGGGCCGCTTCGAGGCCCCGTGGGCCTTCAGCAGCCGGTGGACCGAGGACTTGGTCAGCTCTCCGCGCTGGACCTTCTTGGCCCGCTCGAGAATCCGGATGATGCGCTTCACCGAGCGTCGGGGCTTCTCCTGCTTCAGGCGGAGGACCAACTCCCCCAGTTCCTTGGGGATGGCCCGGGACTCCTTGAAGTCGCTGCGCTGCTGGGGAAAGAGCGCGGTGAATCCGCCCGACTGGTACTGATAGTGCCAGTCCTCGATGGTGCGCGCAGACAGCGCCACGACGTCGCCGCCAGGCCACTCCCACGAGCGCGACGCCGCCTCGCGGCAATAGGCCACCAAGTCGCCATGCTCCAGGCGGGCCCCGACGAGGGGGCCAAGCACCGCCACCCGGAAAAGGGCCACCTCCTCCCGTGTCTTCTTGTCCATGGCCGGGGGAGGTACCGCGCCCCCACGGCCACTCGGGGTGGGATGGGTTAACCGCCCGTACTCCCCGCCCGCCGCCTGGCCATTCCTCGGGGGCTACACGAGTCGAACACCTGGGCTGAGCCGGTGAAGTAGCGCCGCCAACGGCGCCAGCAGGGACGTACGAAAGCGCTCCGCGTACCCGGTCGCCAGGGCTAGGCGGTCCGCATCGAGCCCCACGCCCTGGGCTACCTCGCGCAGGGTCGCGCTGCCCGAGGTGGCCAGCACCTGCCCGGGCACCCGCGCCGTCTGCGCCAGGCGCGCCAGCCACCGCCGCTGGGTGCGCTCGGGCACCCTGGGCTCATCTGCCCGCCGCGTCCCGTCCACCACCCTCTCCACCACCGCCCATGCCCGCCACAGGCATCTGGTCAGGAAGGCCGGCAACACCCGCCACGTGGCCAGGCATGACGCGCAGAGGAACACCATCACCGTCACCGTCCCCAAGCCCCCATCAGCCGTGGCGGAACCGACCATCCTCCGCTCCCGCCGCCCATGGACGTGCAGCGTCCGCCCGCCGCACCGGCACTCCTTGGGCCGGTACGATCCCGGGTCGTGCATCCGGGCTTCGTGGTCGGCGAGGTCCACTACCGACTCGTCGATGAGCGTGCCGCCCTTCTGCCCCCTCGACGCGTAGCTCAAAACAAGGCATCTCTCTGCCGCCGGCGGGGCGGCCCGTCCTGGGTCCATGAGGCCTCCGAAGTCTCGCAACCTCGAAGTGCCTCAGCTCCGCCGGCGTTTCAATCTGCTGGGCCCAACCGCCATGGACGCCCACGGTCCGGCGGCACCGGCGCGACCGCGCCTTGCATCGACAACATCCAGCACAACCGCGACCTCGTCAGCGTCATCAGCGCCGTCCCGCAATCAGCTCGGGGAACCCAACGCCCAACCGCCATGAAACCCCGTCATCAACTCGGGACAGCGGGCCTCAGCTGGCCGCGATCTACGCGAGACGGCACAGCACGGCGGAGCTCTCTAGGCGCTCCCGCCATAGGTCCCGCCGTCGGCCGACGGGTGGCCTCGGAGTGGAACCGGCCGTCAGCGTAGGCGCAGCCAGGCACGATGTAGTCGAAGACAGCAACAGCTTTGCGCCGAGGTAGCGCCGCAGGCGCGCCAGCGCCTTGCTCATACCAAGCGCGCGCGGCGCCGTTTCTCGACCCCGAGCGGATGACGCAGCCGAAGGTCTCGAAATCCGTCAGGCGAAGTTCGGTGTCGGGCTCTACGCCATGTCCTCCGAGGAAATGGTCCTTTCCGACTCGTCCCACACCTGCTTCCACCGGGCATTCCACCGCCGCCCGGTCCAGCGGCCGGGGTTCATCATTCCGCCACCCGGCATCGTGCCCCGCGACTTCATCATGTCGGCGGGCAACTGGTTGTCGCGGCCGTACTGGCCTCCGCCGAAAGCGGAGCCGCTCATCATGGGCCTCATCGCGGCCGGAAACCGGCCCCGCCGCCGACCCCGAGTGAAGCCGTCCGTGAGCGTCAAGTCGCTCTCTCCGCCAGGATCTCATTCACGGCCGTGATGAGGCTGTCCTTTGCGATGAGCTTGTCGAAGACCCGTTCCGGCGCAGCCGGGAACCGCGCGATGAAGTACTCGTTCATCAGTGGCATTCCCGTGATCACGATCACCGGGATGGAGCGAAGCCTCGAGTCTGATTTCACCTGCCGATAGAAGAGAACTCCACTCTTTCGCGGCATGTTGATGTCGAGCGTCACCAGGTCAGGCAGCGATCTTTCCACACGCGTGAGTGCCTCCTCGCCGTCGAACGCCGTCGTCACGAGGTGTCCGGCCTCCTCCAGAATCGTCTTCAGGTACCCGACGAAGTCGGGGTCGTCATCCACGACGAGGATGGTTCGCCTTGCGGAGTCCGACATTCTTGCGCTCCTGATCGCTTGGCTTCGCTCGATTCTAGCGCGGCTCGCTATGGAGCTCCGCGACGCTTCGACGAAGCGCGGCCAGCTCCTGGCCCCCTTTCCTCGTCAGTACGTACTCGCGCCGGGCGTTGCGCGCCCGTCCGGCGCTCTCGCTTCGCCGCTCACCAGAAGTGACCCACCCCTGCTCAGCAGAACCTGGTGCGCGAAATCGTGAAGACAGAGCCCCGATCTCACCATCCCGGAGGTTGGCGTGGGACTTCCACCGGCGCACTGGCCGAAGCGTGAGCCCCGCCGCGATGGGCCCGACGCTACGGAAGCTCGGGCCCACGCGAAAGGAAAGAGCCTGACGGCGACGGAGCAGTCGGAGCCGCACATCCAGGAGTTGCGGCGCAGGTTCATCGATCTCGCCAGGACGCTCGACCCTCGACGGCTTGTCTTCCTTGATGAGGCCGGGAGCAACATCGGCATGACACGCGATTGCGCACGAGCTCCTTGCGGTGAGCGTGCTCACGGGAGCGTGCCCCGAAACCGTGGCGGGGTGACAACGGTGATTGGTGCGCTCGAAGCGGACTCAACCCGAGGGCTCTGTCGGTCGCGGTCTTGCTGCTGCTTCTCGCAAACATCACCGTGACCTCCAGTCCCTCTTCATAGACATGTCCTCTTCACCCAGGGTTCTCAAGTGGTTCACTCCTTGGCGGGATTCGGCAGCGAACGTCCTGACAAGCTAAGCTAGCTAACATTCGTGAGCTTCTCCTTCACCACCGCCAACAGACGCTCCTTGGCTACGGGTTTCGCGAGATACGCTTCGGGCGCGGGGATGTGGTCGCCTTCGAAGAAGCGCTCGATGAAAGCCTTGTTACCTTCGTCGAAGAGCCCCGAGATCACGACAACTGGGACCGAGCGCAGCCCGCCGTCCGACTTCATCTGGCGGTAGAAGAGTACCCCAGTCTTTCGCGGCATTTGTATGTCCAGCGTCACCAGGTCGGGAGGTGTCGTCCGCACGTACTTCAGAGCCTCTTCCCCATCGGAAGCCGTCGCGACCTCATACCCATCCTGCTCGAGGATCGTCTTCAGGTAGGCGGTGAAGTCGGCGTCGTCATCAACAACGAGGATTTGTCGCTTCGTGTCTGTAGGCATTGGTTGCTCCTTTGCTCCAGGGGAACAGTGAAAGTGAAACAGGCGCCACGACCTTCGGAGCTTTCGCACCATATACGCCCGCCGTGGGCCTCGACAGCCGCCTTGCAGAAGGCGAGACCCAGGTGCGTTGAATCCTCTTGGTCCGTTTCGTCTCTCGTGCCGAACTCCTTGAACAGCGACGCCACCGCAGCGCTTGAAAGCCCTCGGCCATCGTCAGCGCAGGTGAACCTGACCTCACCGGCCTCCCATGGCGCGCAGGCGTCGATGACGACCCGAGTTCCTGGCTTGTTGTGCTTCAGGGCGTTGAGAGCAAGGTTCACGAGAACTCGCTCGATGATTCGTCGGTCGACGGTCACGTCCGGGCA
>JBGQLS010000486.1:0-4550 GCA_041500205.1 Anaeromyxobacteraceae bacterium
AATGTCGGGCCAGATGAGCGGCGGGAGCGTCCACCAACTCCGGACGAGCTGCGCAAGGCCGCCCGGGGTGAGGAAGAAGGGCCGGGTCCACTCGCGCTCGGGGTCAAGAGGGCCGGGCAGCGTGATCCCGGTGAGCGGCAGCCTGGCCGCGTAAGGCCAGGTGGGGTTACCCCACACGAGCGCGTTGCGGAGGTAGACGAGGCCACCTCCCAGCCAGAACAGGGTTGCCAGCGCGAGCAGGGCTTCAGGCACGAATGGCCAGAGAGGCTCGCCCCGACGTCGAGCGGCGCGAACCTCGAACACGGCCCGAGCCAGGAAGAGCGGGCCGAGGAAGAGGGCGTGAAAGAGCCCGCTCTGCTTCGTCCCGGCGTAGAGCGCGATTGCGCCGAGCGCGGTCCAGCGCTGAGGGCGGCGAAAGTCAGGGCCGGTCAGCGCTACCCATGCCGTCAGCAACAGCGCGCCGGCAGCGATGTCGGTGTGCGTCGAGTGGAGCTGCAGGAACACGGGCGGCGCGAGGATCCAGCAGGCGCCGAGGCCGGCTGCCTGCACGCGCGTCGAGCCGAGCCGGCGCGTCCAGGCGGCGACGGCGAGCGCGCCCAGGAGTGCGAATGGCAACTGAGCGGCATCGTCGAGGGCGAGGTCGCGCGGCAGGAGTACGTTCCAGACCGAGAGCAGCTCGACGACGCGTGGCTGCCCAGCGGCGCGGACGTCGTGCGTCTCGACGAACCCGAGCGACCGTTCCTGGATGGCCAGGTTGGTGATGGGCGTGTGGTACCAGACCGGATCCCATCCCCAGCTCCGGAGCAGCACGACGATGGAGATGGACAGGGCGAGGGGCACCAGCGCGGCGAGGGCGGCGAGCGCGAGTGGCTCGCGGGTGGTGAACGCCTCCCGTGCCAGCGCGCCCGGCAGCGCCAGGTCGCGACGTGCCAGCAGGGACGGCACCTGCGGCCGGGCCGCGCGCCGCGCGCGAAGCGCCGCGAGGACGATGACTGTGCCGGCGAGTGAACAGGCGGCAAGAGCCAGCGACGTGCGCGTGAGCGCGCGAACCGCGCCGAGGCCCTGGACCGCGGTCAGGACCAGCGCGGTCGCGACGAGCAGGGCTGACTGCCAGCGCACCGCGGCACCATGGCCGGGAAGGTACACCGCGGCGAACAGCCAGCTCGCCAGGGCGACCAGCGCCGTGAGTGCCGCCCAGAGCAGGTATCCGCCCACGAGTGGCAACAGCGGGTCGGAGAGCATCTGCCGAGCGAGCCTACCGGGTGTTCCAAGGCTGTGCCAGGCAGGGTTCAGGTCGGGAGGCAGGCTGAGGGTCTGTGAATCTATCCCCTCCCGTCGCCGCGACGGCCGATCTCCGGCGCCGGGCATTGTCGCAAGCCCTCGCAGTAGCACGAGCTACAGCTTCAGGCTTGCTCCTCGCGCGGCTTGCATCTAGGCCGCCTGGCTCGGTCCGGGGATAAACTCACAGGCCCTGCGGAGCGGCTCGCCTATACTCCGTCGATGGACTCCCTCCTCCTCTGTACCTTCGCGGTGGGGTCCCCGGACGGCCCACGCTCCTCCAGCTTCGGCTTCTCACTGGCCAGGGATCGATCCGAGCTGCGCCTCTCCGCGCGAACGCAGGCGTCGCGCTGGGAGATGGTGGTCCAGCTTCCTCCGGATGCCACGGGCTCTGGCGATGGTCGGGTGCCGCTCACCAAGTCTGGGGTGAGGCAGGCCGTCTTCGAGGGCGCCTGGGTCGGCGAGCGGGGCCTCGCGGTGGCGTGGCCGGGGCACCTGGTCGCCCCCGGGGCGTCGCGGAAGCTCTCCCTCTACGTATCGGGGAGCGCGCTCCGGAAGTTCGAGCTGCCGGCGGGCGAGCCTGAGCCTGGCTGGATCGCGCCGCCCGATGGGCTCGGCCAGGTCATCGTGTCAGTCATGGTCGCCGCCGCCGATGAGGGAATCCCGGGGACGGTCGTGGGCGAAGACGGGCACCTGCTGGGCCAGGGCGCGCTGCCGGACGGACGAAAGGTCCGGATCAGCGCCCGTCGCGAGGAGTTCATCTCGCCCTTGCAGAAGGCCGGGCTCTTCACGGCGCTCCGGAAGCGGCCGCCTCCTGGCATCTCGCAGGAGGCGGCGTGGCGCGACGGCACGCGCGTCCTGTTCGCCTGCGAGCTGGACGGCGCCGGCCTGGTGGTCGAGCTGCCCGGGGAGATGTTCCGCGCACCGGGCACCTGCTGAGAGCGGACCCCAACGGGCACATGGCCTCCGGGAGACGAATGGGGAGAGGACGGCGGGTCCACCAGTAAGCAGTCCACAAGTTCTCGTGGGTGCGTTCTGGCCGTCGTCCCCTCCCCGCGAGTAGACTCGCCTTGAACCAAATCGGGGCACGTGAGTTGAGGGTTCCGCCTAACGAGCGAGCCTGACAGGGTCCTGGAGGACTGGCCGGGTGTCACTCTGCCGGCTACAGCTCAACGGGCACGTCGAGGTCGACTACGGCTCGCGGCGCGCGCCCCGCAATCATCAAAATACAAGCCGCCCCGGAGCTCGGTCGAGCGCCGGGGCGGCGGTGTTATTGAGCTCGACGTTGCTACTGCACAGTCACGGAGAAATTCGTCCCCGCTTCCGTCAGCCATCCTTCGACGGTGCCGTAGGCCTCACCGCTTGCGGGCAGAGCTCCGCTGCAGACCATTGTGGCGAGGGAGTTCAGGCTGGGGTCACCATTCGAGACCGTGTCGCAGAGCAAGTTAGAACCGAAGACAGCACCCTGGACAGGGTAGGGGGCGTCGTAGGCGAAGAGGTCGCCGAAGAAATCAGGAGTGAGCGTTAGTGTTGCATGAAGGGGAGCGAGCGTCGCGCCCACGATCTTGTAGTACGTCTCCGTGGCGACGAATCCCGCGAGTGCCGGGTCCCCCACGTGGAGAACAGGGAGCGGCGAGACGGTGAGCGCGAACGGCGCTGCTGCAGCGGAGGTGTTGGTGACCTGGACGAAGAGATCACCCGCTGAGCTCGTGAAACCAGCGCGGCACGGCGGCCCGCCTGCCCAGGAGCTGCAGACCGGAGCGCCGGAGAAGGACGCGTCGGCGTGCACTTCGACCAAGAGGTTCACGTTGGCGGGCGTGAGGCTCACGAGATACTCGGCGTTCGCAGTACCGGTGGCCTTGAAGAAGGAGGTGCTACCGGCGGGGATCGATCCGCCCTGACCAGGAATCGGATCGACGGCTACCGCTGCCGTGACCGTGAGGGAGGCGGTGTTCGAGAAGCCGCCGCCAGTGGCGGTGATGGTCACTGGCTGCGTTCCAGCAGTGACGCCTGAGGCGAGGCCAGTGCTGGGGTCGACGGTGACGGCCCCGCTGGAGCTCGTCCAGTTCGCTGGAACCGGATTGCTAGTCCCGTCGGAGTACTGGCCGATTAGCGCGAATTGCTGCTTGAAACCGGCGGGAACCGATGCGGTGCTCGGTACGATGGCGGCGGACAGCAGCACCTTGGGGGTGATGTTGAGATCGGCTGTGCTCGAGAAGGCGCCGTAGGTGGCGGTGATGGTCACGTGCCCTAGGGGAGCAGTCGAGTCGGCCTGGGCGACGCCGGCCGCGTCGACCTTGACGGGTCCAGTCGAAGGCGTCCATGCCACGCAGGGAGGCGCAGGCGGCGGCTGGCACGTGTAGGCTCCGATGAGAGGGAGCTTCATGTTGTCGGAAAAGTGGCCAAAGGCGGTGAACGCCGTGGTGACCGGGGCCTTACCGGGGCCCGGCAAGGGGACTTCGGCGGTGGCCGGCTCGATGCTGATCGACTGGAGCGTGGCCGCGTTGACCCTCATGGTCGCCTGTGCCGAGAGATCGCCGACGCTGGCGATGATCGTCGTCGTGCCGTAGTAGATGCTCGGGTCTACGTCATCGCGAGCTTCGAGCGCGGTGGAGTCGCTGGTGGAGATGCAGTGGCCGGGCGCGCTCATCCTCGCGACGATCGGGCTCGACGACGACCAGGTGATTCCGTTGTCGATCTGTTTCGTCGTGCCGTCCGAGTAGGTCCCGGTCACCGTGAACTGCTGCGACGTGCCGGTGGCAATGGTCACGGCGGAGGGGGAAAGGGCGAGCGACTGCAGGGTGGCAACGCCGGGAGTGCCAGGAGTGCCAGGAGAACTGGAAGAGCTCTTCCCGCAGGCGACCATGCCGCCAGCCAGCATGAAGGCCAAGAGCGTGGAACTACAGACAAAAATCTTCGCTGTGCCTCTGGTGACTTCTACGCGTTTGTTCCGCATGCGCCCTCCGCGCGGTGGCCAATTTAACTGCAGGTCGATTACAGAGATGGAGACGTGGGCCACCAGCGACGAGTCGCGTGGTCATGGTGCTCGCGGGCGCGTCACATGATCTGGCGCAAGCAGCACGTCGCGCGCGCACGGCGGTCAGGTGACGGGAAACGTCGGGGCCCAATGCCAGTAAAGACCTGTCGAAAAGTCAGTTGCGGTCGCAGGGGCCCGGGTGGGGCCCCGGCGGCTCTGCCGGCGGGGCGGGGGCGGCCTTCGCCCCCGGCTCCTCAGGAGCGGTCGAAACAGCTGCTGCGGTCGCGGGGGCCCG
>JBGQLS010000487.1:0-4536 GCA_041500205.1 Anaeromyxobacteraceae bacterium
ACCCCGGCCCTCTCCCCCGGTGGGGAGAGGGAGTAAATGCTCTGGCCCCTCACCCCACCTGCAACTCCACCCCACCGAACAGACCTTGACGTCTCCGTCTCGTCCGACCATCCCTGCGACTCATCCTGGGCCAAGACCGCCGCGCTCACGCTTTTAACGTGCCGGACGTCCCATGATTCCCCCGCAGTGCCAAGTCCTTGGACAACGCTGAGACCAATGCCGAGGGCAAAGCCCGTCGGGGCCCCACCCCGGCCACGCCGCAGAGCGATCACATTTTTCGACGGGTCTTGAGAGCCCTTCCCCTCATGGACCGGTGGGCGGGCGCCGGAGTCCTGCTTTACGACCGCAGCCGCCCCGCGACCCACTCCGCCGCCGCGAGCAGCTCCGCGTCGCCACCCGGGGGTCCCACGAGCTGCACGCCCACGGGCAGGCCATGCGGCCCCGACGCGCCCGGGACGTTCACGCAAGGCAACTGGAGCAGCGTCCAGATGCGGCAGAACGCAGGATCGCCGGTGCTCTCGAGCCCGGCCGGCGCTTCGCCTGGGGCGCTCGGCGTGAGAAGCAGGTCGAGGTCGGCGAAGACGCGGGGCAGCTGCCGGCGCGCGCGGCCGGCGTGGTCCTGGGCGGCCTGGTAGCGCCCGGGCAACGTCGCCGCGCCGGAGTCGATGAGCTCGCGGAGCGAGGAGCTGAGGAACTCGCCGCGGTCGCTGCGGAGGGCCGCGAACGACCGGGCAATCTCGACCGCCATGATCGTCTTCTGGGCGTCGTACAGGCCCGCCAGCTCCGGCCCCAGCTCCACCTCCGAGACGGCAGCCCCGGCGCGGGCGAGCTTGCCAGCCGCCTCCTCCACGATGCGCTGCGTCTCCGCTCGGGCCATGGGCCACACCTCCGTCCGGCACAGGCCGATGCGCGAGGTCGAGGTGAGCGGCCTCGACGGCCCGAGCGCCATGCCGAGCGCCCTCGCAATGAGGGGGAGGTCCACCACGTTTCGCGCGAAGAAGCCGAGGGTGTCGAGCGATGGAGCGAGGGGGCTCACGCCGGCGAGCGAGATGAGGCCATGGCTCGGC
Source organism: Anaeromyxobacteraceae bacterium (assembly GCA_041500205.1). Taxonomy (GTDB): domain Bacteria; phylum Myxococcota; class Myxococcia; order Myxococcales; family Anaeromyxobacteraceae; genus Anaeromyxobacter_A. The sequence continues at coordinate 1,068 of JBGQLS010000487.1, forward strand.
TTGAACCCGAATACTCCGCAGAACGCGGCGGGCCGGATCACCGACCCCGCGGTCTGGCTGCCCAGCGCGGCAGGGACCATCGAAGCAGCGACCGCGGCCGCCGAGCCGCTCGAGGATCCGCCCGGCGTGTGCGCCACGTCGTGTGGATTACGCGTCTTGCCCGGCGTGAAGACGGCGAACTCGGTCGTGACCGTCTTCCCCAGGATCACGGCGCCCGCCGCCCGGAGCGCGGCGACGCAGCCGGCATCGGTCGGTGGCCGGCGCCCCCGGTGGATGGGCGAGCCGCAGGCCGTGGGCAAGTCCGCCGTGTCGATGATGTCCTTCACCCCGACGGGGAGGCCCGCCAGCGGCAGCGTTGAGGCTCCCGAGGCCCCGCGTGCCGCGTCCGCGCGGCGCGCCTGCGAGAGCGCCAGCTCCGGATCGAGGTGCTCCCACGCCTGGATCCTCGGCTCCTCCGCCGCGATGCGTTCCAGGCAGGCGCGGACGAGGGACTCCGAAGAGACAGCGCCACTGCGCAGGAGCGCGACCGCCTCCGCCGCTCCCAGCTCGTGAAGTGGTTTCATGTACGCGCCCCGGAGGTTCGTGGCCTCGGCTCCGCGTTGTATTGTATGGGAGACGGAACCAGCTAGCTTCTTGCAGGAAGGCATCGCATGTCACGTATTCGGGTCGGAATCCTCTTCGGCGGGCGCTCGGCGGAGCACGAAGTCTCCATCCTCTCCGCCCGCAACATCCTGGCAGCGCTGGACCGGACACGCTTCGATCCCGTGCTCGTCGGCATCGACAAGAGCGGCCGCTGGCTCTTGCAGGCCGAGGCCGCCCTGCTCGAATCCGCCCGCGATCCACGGCTGGTGAGGGTGGACACCCACGCCGCCCCTGTGGTCATGGAGCCACGGCCCCTCCAGGCAGACGGCCCGCGCCCCGAAGGCTCCCTGAAGGTGGACGTCGTCTTCCCTATCCTGCACGGCCCCCTCGGCGAGGACGGGACGGTCCAGGGCCTCCTGGAACTGGCGGACCTCCCCTACGTCGGAGCAGGGGTGCTCGGGTCGGCCCTCGGGATGGACAAGCACCTCATGAAGCGCGTCCTGCGCGACGCCGGCGTCCCGGTCACCGAATATCGCGCCGTGACGAAGAGCCAGTTCGAGAAGGACCCTGCCGCGGCCTGCCGCCTGGCCGCGCAGGTGGGCTTCCCTCTGTTCACGAAGCCAGCCAATCTCGGCTCGTCGGTGGGCATTCGCCGTGTCGCCGACGAGAGCGGGCTCTCCGCCGCCCTGGCGCACGCGTTCGAGTTCGACCTCAAGGCCCTCGCCGAGGTGGCCGTGGTGGGCCGCGAGATCGAGTGCGCGGTGCTAGGCAACGAAGATCCCATCGCCTCGGTCCCCGGCGAGATCGTCGTGCGCCACGCCGACGGCTTCTATTCGTACGAGGCAAAGTACGTGGACGACGGGGCCGAGCTGCGAATCCCGGCCCCGCTCACCCCCGCGGAGGTGAAGCTGGTGCAGGGATCGGCGATACGCGCGTTCCAGGCGCTCGACTGCGCCGGCATGGGGCGCGTCGACTTCTTCCTGCGTCCAGACGGGCAGCTCCTGGTGAACGAGATCAACACCATCCCCGGCTTCACGCGCATCTCCATGTACCCCAAGCTGTGGGAGGCCTCGGGAATCGGCCAGACCGAGCTGGTGAGCCGGCTCATCGACCTCGCCATCGAGCGCCACGACCGCAGGCGAAAGCTGAAGAGCAGCTACGACTTCAAGAGGTGAGGCGGCGTGATGGCCGGGCTCGCACCGTAGGAATGTCGGCTCGGTGCGCGCGACCACAGCGATGAGAGGACCGCCCGGGTGCGGCGCCGCGCCAGTTGGACAAGGCGCGGCGATGTGGTTCGCTACCCGGACCCGTGAACGCCCGCTTCGTCCGACTCGCCTTCATCCTGGCCCTCTCCGCTCCGGCCGCTTCCGCCCGGGGCGACGCGGGCGCCAACAGGACGATCGTCGTCGGTGGGGATCGCAGCTATCCACCCTACGAGTTCCTCGACCGCGACGGCCATCCTTCCGGCTACAACGTCGAGCTCACGCGCGCCATCGCCCGCACCATGGGGCTCGGGGTCGAGATCCGCCTGGGACACTGGGCCGAGATGCGCCGCGCGCTGGAGATGGGGGAGATCGACGCGCTGCAGGGGATGTCCTTCTCCGAGCACCGTGCGCGCGAGGTGGACTTCACGCCGCCGCACACGATCGTCCACCACTCCATCTTTGCGCGCAGGGGGTCGCCGCCCGCGGCGTCGCTCGCCGATCTGAAGGGGAAGGAGGTGCTCGTGCTGCGCAGCGGCATCATGCACGACACCCTGCTCCGCTTCCACCCGGAGGTGCGCCCGGTCCCGGTCGACACGCACGCCGAGGTCCTGCAGGAGCTCGCCGCCGGCAAGCACGACTACGCCGTCATGGCGAAGCTCCCCGGCCTCTACCTCATCCGCGAGCTGCGCCTGTCCAACCTCGCCCCGGTAGGGAACCCGGTCTCGGCCGAGCGCTACGGCTTCGCCGTGGCCCGCGGCGACGCGGCGCTCGCCGCTCGGCTCAGCGAGGGCCTCGCCATCCTCAAGAACACGGGCGAGTACCAGGCCATCTACGACAGGTGGCTCGGCGTCCTCGAGCCGCCCGGCATGACCTGGCGCCAGGTCTTCCGGTACGGGGCGATCGTGGTCGTCCCGCTGGTCCTGCTCCTCGGCGGCATGGCGATCTGGTCGAGGACGCTGCGCCGCGAGGTGGCGCTGCGCACGGCCGAGCTGACGCGCGAGATCGCGGAGCGCAAGCACACCGAGGAGGAGCTCCGGAAGAACCAGCAGCAGCTCATCCAGGCCGACAAGATGGCGGCCCTGGGGGTCCTCGTCTCGGGCGTCGCGCACGAGATCAACAACCCCAACGGCCTCCTCCTCCTCGACGTGCAGCTCCTCACCGACGTCCTGCAGGACGCCGAGCCGTTGTTCGAGGAGCACAGCCGTCGTCACGGCGAGTTCACACTGGGTAGCCTGCGCTACTCGCGCCTGCGGGAGGCGATCCCGCGCATGATGTCGGAGATGCTGGACGCCTCGCGGCGCGTGAAGCGCATCGTGGAGGACCTGAAGGACTTCGCCCGGCAGGGCGACCCGGAACTGCGGGACGGCATGTCCCTCAACGAGGTGGCCCGGGCCGCGCTGCGCCTCGTCGACAACCTCGTCCGGAAGAGCACGTCGCGGTTCCAGGTCGAGTGCGCGCCCGATTTGCCGCCGGTGCGATGCAATCCCCAGCGCATCGAGCAGGTGGTGGTCAACCTCCTCATGAACGCCTGCCAGGCGCTGCCGGACCCCGGGCGCGCCATCGCGCTGCGCACCTATGTCGACAGCGGGAGGAAGGCGGTCTGCCTCGAGGTCCGCGACGAGGGGGTCGGGATCCTCCCCGAGCACCTCCCGCGCCTCACCGATCCCTTCTTCACCACCAAG
>JBGQLS010000488.1:0-4518 GCA_041500205.1 Anaeromyxobacteraceae bacterium
CCACAATGCGCGGGAGGTCCGTCATGGCGTTCTCGACGCTTCGGGCGTCCCCGAGCCTCCCTCACCCCGACCCTCTCCCTCGCGGAGGGAGAGGGAGACGGGATCTCCTTGGCCTCCCCTCTCGTGGAGGTGTGCTTAGCCGGCTGCCGCGCTCTTGAAGCCGTCGAACCTACTTGAGACCAATGCCGAGCCCGGCGGGGGAGAGGGGATAGGTACGCATTTCTTACTGATCGGTGCCGTAGCCCGAGGTCCAGTACAGGTTACCCGGGAGCGCGCGGGGCGTCACTTCTTGCTCATGATCGGCTGCGCGTCCGGGTGGCAGGTCGTGCAGTTCGAGATCCCGAGGCTGTTGTTGAGCCGGACGGCGTCAGGCGTCGGGGGCTGCGGCGCGTCGAGGTGGCAGTGGATGCACTCGGCGTACAGCGGCGGCTGGGTGGAATAGAGCGGCACGTACTTCTGGCCGGGGACGAGCCGATTGAGGATGACGGCCGCCATCTTGGCCACGTCGCCGGTGATCTTGCCGCAGCGGGTCTTGCGGTCGGTGGACCCCGACAGCTTCCCCGAAGCCTTGCACCAGCTCGAGACCGAGACGTGGCAGAGCGGCGAGCCCGAGATGCTCTGCGCCTGCTGCGGGTAGGGGCGCTTCGCGTCGAGGTAGTCCATCTCCAACGACGGGAGCGGCGTCTCCTGGTACCAGCGGAGGAGATCGGCGCCCATCTCGGTCACCGAGGTGGGCGAGGCGAGCGAGAAGATCGGGAGCGCGCCGGCCAGGGCCCCGCAGAGCGTTCCCGCCTCGACGCAGCCGGTCTTCCCCCACTTGAACATCTCGAGGGGTAGCGCGTCCCAGGGGGAGCCCGGGCCGAGCCCGCCCTTGATCGCCGCGAGGAGGGTGGCGGCCACCCCGTAGGAACAGCCGTAGTTGGTGTTCTTGTAGGGATCAGCGGCCCAGTAGCCCCAGTAGCCGCCGTCGCGGACGGCGTCCGGATTGAGGGGCGGCACGGGCCACGCCCCTGCCGGCGGAGGCGTCTGTGCCGCGACCACCCGCGGCGCGCCGAGCGCGGTGATGAGGGTGCCGGTCGCGACCGCGCCGCCAGCGTTGATGAAAGCCCGCCTCGAGAGACCGTTCCTAGCCTGATTCGACATGGCAACCCTCCGAAGAGTTCGCGAGCGCTCCCGCGCCTAGTCGACGACCGTCGTGTGCACGGCGCAGCCCATGCACGGGTCGAAGGAGTGGATGACCCGGTAGACCTCGATCGGCTGCGTCTTGTCCGCCACCCGGACGCCCTCGAGCGCCTGCTCGATCGGGCCCGGCGCCTCGCGTTCGTCGCGCGGGGACGCGTTCCAGGAGGTCGGGGTGATGATCCGGTACCCGGTGACCTTACCGTCCGCGTACTCGACCCAGTGTCCGAGCGCGCCGCGGGGCGCCTCGGTGAGCGCGAACCCCTTGCCCGCCTTGGGCATGGTCGCGACGTGGCGGTAGCCGCTCCCGTCCAGCGCCAGGCCGTCGAGCCAGCCCCTCATCGCAGCGGCGATCTTGCCGGTCTCGTGGGCGTTGGCGAGAAGCCGGTCCATGGCCGAAAGGCCGCCGCGGTAGTCGCCGCTCACGATCATCCGGGCCAGCGCGCCGACCTGGAACACGTCGTCGCCGAGCCGCGGGGCCTTGACCCACGAGTAGGCGCCGCGCTTGTCGAGGTTCGGGGTCGCATCGTCCCTGCCGTTCCGCTCCGCCCCTCCCCGCCTGCCACCGTAGTAAGCGTGCTTCACCGATTCATCGATCGAGGCGATGTCACGATCCGTGAGTGGGAAGACGTGCCGGTGCCCGTGTTCGTGGTGGCCCTCGTGCCGCTCGTGCCCGGGGTGGTCGTCGCGGCGATGGTCGACGTACTTCCCGGGCGCGAAGAGCAGGTTTCCCGCACCGTCCGGGTAGGCCCCGAAGGAGAGGAGGTTCGACGGGCCCGCGCCGATCTCGAGGTACTCGGGGTAGGTAGCGGCCAGCAGCATCACGTCCGGGATGTAGACGTTCTCGATGAAGGGGACGAGCTGGTCGAGGTAGCGCCGGAACTCGGCCACGTTCGCGGCGGTGGGCACCTGGGTGACGCCGCCCGCTGCGAAGGTCATGACGTGGGGAAGCTTGCCCGCGAAGAGGGCGCCCATCTCCTGGGCCATCTTCCGCATCTCGAGCGCCTGGAGGTAGTGATCGGCGAAACGCTGTGTGTCGGCGCTGGAAAAGCGCAGGTCCGCCGAATACGCCGGAGTGAACGGCGGCAGGGACGGCCCGCTGACGTAATCGAGGAGGGCGAGGTGATAGAAGTGGAGGAGGTGGTCCGAGATCGTCCCCGCGCCCTGCACGAGGTTGCGCTGGAGGACGGCGTTCCGGGGGACCTCGACGCCGAACGCGTTCTCCACCGCTTCGACGGCCGTGCGCGCGTGCGGTACCGGACATACCCCGCAGATCCGCTGGGTGAGGTGGATCGCGTCCCGCGGGTCACGGCCGGCCATGATGCTCTCGAAACCGCGGAACATCGTGCCCGAGGCGTACGCAGCGAGCACCCTGCCCGATTCGCTGAGGTCGAGGTTGAGGGTGAGATGCCCCTCGACCCGCGTCACCGGACCAACCGTAATCCGCTTCGACATGATGGTGGCCTCGTCCGCTCAGGTGTAACTGCCAGTTGCCAGAAGCGGCGACGACGGGAAGTCCGGCATCGCGCAGCCGATGCAGGGGTGACCGGCCGCTGCGCACCAGTTCCTGCCGTTGTTCCACTTGTGCTTGGGGCACATGGCCGTCGTCATCTTGCCGCGGCACCCCAGGTCGAACAGGCAACCTGGCTCGCCCCACGCCTTGGCCTTGGGGAGGTGCTTGCGGGGGCAGGTGAAGTGGACGGTGTGCGGGAAGCAGGTGGCCGGGCGCCCGTCCAGGTCGAGCGCGAACTGGCCTCCGGCGAGGAGCCCGAGGACCACCCGGAAGAGCTGTTCGGGAGGCGCGGGGCAGCCCGGCACGTTGATCACCGGCCTGGCCGTCTTGCCGGCCAGGACCTGGGCGAGCGGCGCGACGCCGGTCAGGTTGGCGCCGGCGCCCGGCACGCCCTTGTAGGAGGCGCACGTCCCGACCGCGAGCACCCGCGACGCCCTCGGCCCCAGGTCGTTCACGGCGTCGAGGAGCGTGATGGGTGTCCCGGCGCGGTCGCCGATCACGCAGTAGCGGCCTCGCTCGGCGGTCGGAACCCCACCCTCCACGATCAGGATGAACCGGCCGTCATTGGCCTGCGCCGCCAGGTCCATGGTGCGGATGGCGAGGTCGGCCCCGGCGGCCATGAGGAGGCTGTCGTACTTGGCCGAGACCCGGTTCAGGATGAGATCGCCGAAGGTGGTGGGCGCCACCGCGTTCAGCGCCGCGATGGAGCATCCCGAGCAGCTCGAGCCGTGCAGCCAGATGAGCGGAGGAGACGACTCGGCCGCCAGCGTCTCCTGCAGTCGGTTCAACCCGAGCTGGGACAGGCCCAGCGCGGCCGCCGACCCGCTGCTCCATCTCAGGAAGTCACGTCTCGTGAACATGCCGCCCTCTCCTTCCGTCCCACGGGTACACCGGCGCTCGCGCGCGGCTAGTCACCGCTGGTATCAGTAGCACTGAGGGTGTCCGGTGAGGCACGCTCGACAGCATTAGGACGTTTGCGCAATCCCGTCGATGTGTGTCTGCGGGAACGATGTCGTCGATTCGTGGCGTATCGGCGGAGGAGATCCTCGGGGATCCCGAGGTGCGACCCGCGGCGAAGCAGCCAGGCGTGTCAATTCATACCCGGTCGGTATGCCGCGGCCCGTGTTCCGCAATTGCCATACTTCAATGGAGACGACATCTTCCGGTCGCGTCACGCCGCGTCACCGGAAGCGGGTCCGCGTCGAGAAACACCGTGGTGGGTGAGGCGCCGGAGCCCCTCACGCCGCCGTGGCGCCTGGTGTGCGAATACCCCACGGCACCACCTCCCGTCGCTTCGCGGGCCGCGCGCCGCCGCTGATGGACGAGCGTTCGTCGCCCGTGCGAGGAGACCTTCTCTCCGAATCCGCCGCGGCTTCAGGAACGCTCGACTGCCCCACGGGACTCCTCGGAACTCAAGACCTGTCGAGAATACGATCGCTCTGCGGCGTGGCCGGGGTGGGGGCCCGATGGGCTTTGCCCGGCGGGGCGGGGGCGGCCTGCGCCCCCGGCGACTCAGGAGCTCCGCGGTCTCGCCGACGGTACAGGCCGAGCGCCGGCAGCCGGACGGCACCCCTTCGCCGTGTCAGCTGGTACAGGAATCCATCTTCTTGATAGTCTTCTGTCCCCGCAGCCGTGAACCTGGGGTCTGTGTGCGGGCGGCGCACGGCACGCGGAGGCCGGCGCGCGTAGCCCCGACGGTGAAGTGGCACCGGCTCCAAGGAGGGCATCGCGCGATGTCTGAGGACCTGCTCAACACCAAGGAAGCGGCGCAGTACCTGGGGGTCCACGAGAAGCAGCTGTACATGCTCATCAAGGAGAAGCGGATC
>JBGQLS010000489.1:0-4517 GCA_041500205.1 Anaeromyxobacteraceae bacterium
CCCCCGCCCCGCCGGGCAAAGCCCATCGGGGCCCCACCCCGGCCACGCCGCAGAGCGGTCACATTCTTCGACAGGTCTTGAGTCGCCGGGGGCGCAGGCCGCCCCCGCCCCGCCGGGCAAAGCCCATCGGGGCCCACCCCGGCCACGCTGCAGAGCGATCATATTTTTCGACAGGTCTTGATTGGGCAGAGGGGGCTGCCGGTGCTCCCGGTTGCGATCTCGATCGTCTCGTCCCCGGTGTCCTGGGCAACCATGCGTCGCCCCCTGGCCGAGCCTGCCCAGGTAAATGACCCCCATCAATCGTGGAACGCCCTCTTCTCGCGGGGATGGCCGAAACGCCCCAGGAGCGCAGGTTTTGCGGGCCTCTTGGGGTCCCAAAGGCTTGCCAGCGCGGCTTTAGTCGTGATAGTGAGAATCGTTATCAGGATGACGCCGCACCCGATCCATTCACCCATCCCTCCATCGAACGGCAAGCCCGGGCGCCGTCCGGAGCGGGGCTCCCGGCGCGAGCCGCTCGCTGCGCTCCGGGAGTTCATCCAGAGGATGGGCTTGAAACACTCGCGCCAGCGGGACGCCATCGCGCAGGCCTTCTTCGCCATGGGCGGGCACGTCCCGGTGGACGCGGTGGTGGCCCGGGTGCGCGAGCAGGACCCGCGCGTCTCGGTCGCCACGGTCTACCGCACCATGAAGCTGCTCGCCGAGTGCGGGCTCGCCGTCCCGCGCCACTTCGGGGAGGGGCAGACCCGCTACGAGCCGTCCACTTCCCGTCAAGCCGAGGCGCACGACCACCTCATCTGCACCTCCTGCGGCCAGATCGTCGAGTTCGAGAGCGACCGCATCTCCGAGCTCCAGCTCCGCGTCGCGCGCCGCCATGGCTTCGAGATCGATCGCCGGCGGGTCGAGCTCTACGGCCGATGCCCCGACTGCCGCCGCGCAGCCCCCAGGAAAGAGCCTGCTCCGTGACTTCCCCTTCTCACGCCGCCAGCCACGCGCCCCGCCCCGAGCCGCTCGACAACAAGAAGATCGTCGCCTCGGCGCGCTCGGTGATCCTGGTCGGCAACCCGAACGTCGGCAAGAGCGTCCTGTTCGGCGCCCTGACCGGCAAGTACGTCACCGTGTCCAACTATCCGGGGACGACGGTGGAGGTGACGCGCGGCACGGCGACGCTCGGCGGAGACCCCTGGCACGTGATGGACACGCCCGGGACGAACAACCTCACGCCCATGTCGGAGGACGAGCAAGTCACGCGCGACATCCTGATGAAGGAGCGCGACTACGTGTGCGTTCAGGTGTGCGACGCGAAGAACCTGCGCCGAGGGCTCCTCCTCACCGCACAGCTCGCGGAGGCGGGCGTACCGTTCGCGCTCGCCCTCAACATGGCCGACGAGGCGGCGAGCCGCGGCTTCCACATCGACGTGGCGCAGCTGACGGAGGCGCTCGGCGTCCAGGTGGTGTCCACGGTCGCCATCGAGCGCAAGGGCGTGGCGCAGCTCAGCGCGGGGCTGGGCGAGGCACGCCGTTCCCAGTTCAAGCCGCGGTACGACGACGCCATCGAGGCGGCCGTCGCCGACGTGGAACCGCTCCTGCCGGCCAAGGGTGGCCTCAATCGCCGCGCGGTCGCGCTCATGGCGATCGTCGGCGATGACTCGCTTCGCGAGCACCTCGCGGCAAATATCGCGGAAGCCGACCTGTCGCGGCTGGAGGACGTGCGCCGGCGTCTCTCCGCGCGCTATCCGGAGTCGCTCCGCTTCGTCATCTCGAAGCAGCGGCTGGCGGCGGTGGATCGCCTGCACGACGCGGTGGTCACGCGCAGCCGTGTGTCGGCGGCGAGCACCTTCGCGCGGAAGCTCGGCGGTTGGTCCACCGACAGGCTCTTCGGCCTGCCCATCCTGGCCCTCGTGCTCTTCGCCGCCTACGAGTTCGTGGGGGTCTTCGGCGCGAAGACGGCCGTCGACTTCCTCGAGAACGCGGTCTTCTACGACCGGCTCGTCCCCTGGACGGAGGCCCTCATCCGCTGGGCCGTCCCCTGGAAGGGCGCGCAGGAGTTCCTGGTCGGCCCGGCGGGCGTGCCGTTCCGGGAGCACGCCGGGTTCATCGTGGGCAAGTACGGGCTGTTCTCGATGGGCCTCAGCTACGGCGTCGCCATCGTGCTGCCCATCGTCACCACCTTCTTCATCGCCTTCAGCATCCTCGAGGACTCGGGCTACCTGCCGCGCCTGGCAGTGATGGTCAACAAGATCTTCAAGTCGATGGGACTGAACGGCAAGGCGGTGCTGCCCATGGTGCTCGGGCTCGGCTGCGACACCATGGCCACCATGACCGCGCGGATCATGGAGACGCGCAAGGAGCGCGTGATCGTGACCTTGCTCCTCGCGCTCGGCGTGCCCTGCAGCGCGCAGCTGGCCGTCATCCTTGCCTTGGTTGCCGGGCTGCCCGCGGCGGCGATGGCCTGGTTCGTCGGATCGGTCCTGGCGACTCTCGTCCTCGTGGGCTGGCTCGCCGCGAAGGTGCTGCCCGGGCGCGGGTCCGACTTCATCCTCGAGCTTCCGCCGCTGCGCGTCCCGCAGGCTGGCAACGTGGCGGTGAAGACGCTCGCCCGTATCGAATGGTACCTGCGCGAGGCGCTGCCCCTCTTCATCCTCGGGACGCTCATCCTGTACGCGCTCGACCGCGTGCACGGGATCGCGATGCTCGAGCGCGCGGCGGCGCCGCTTGTGGTCGGCCTGCTGCAGCTGCCCAAGGAGGCGGCGGTGGCCTTCATCCTCGGCTTCCTGCGGCGCGACTACGCCGCCGCCGGGCTGTTCCTGCAGTACGAGCCGTTCATCAAGGCCGGCACGCTCACACGCTCGATGCAGATCGAGATCGTGGTCGCCCTCACCACCATCACGCTCTTCATCCCCTGCATCGCGAACTTCTTCATGATCCTGAAGGAGCGGGGCTGGAAGACGGGGGTCGCGATCGCTGCCTTCATCCTGCCCTTCTCGCTCGTCGTCGGGATGGGTGTGAACATCCTCATGCGGCGGTTCTACTGATGCCGGCGCTCGTGAAGAGGACGGAGCGGTGCCCGCTGTGCGGGACCGAGTTCGATGCCGAAGGGCAGGGTTGCCGCCCCAGCTGCCCGATGTCCACGGGCTGCAAGGTCGTCTGCTGCCCATCGTGCAACTACAGCTTTCCCCAGGAGACCGGGCTCGCCGGGCGCCTCAGGGCGTTCCTCGAGCGACGCCGGACACACCCGTGACCCCACTGCAATCCCAGCAGGTCGAGGAACTGCTCGAGACCGTCTTCACCGAACGCGAGCAAGGGCGCGACGACCCCGGCGGCGTGGTGGCTCACGCGGGCAGGCATGCCGGGGATCCGAACACGGCGAACTTGCGCGAGCTCGAGGAGCAAGGGATGGTGAAGCTCGATGGCGGCCGCGTGGCCCTCACTGCCGACGGCGAGCGGCGGGCGCGGGACGTGGTGCGCCGCCACCGCCTCACGGAGCGCCTCTTCCGCGACATCCTGCAGCTGTCCGAGGACGCGACCGAGAGCCAGGCCTGCGAGCTCGAGCACATCCTCTCTCCCGAGGCGACCGACTCCGTATGCACGCTGCTCGGTCATCCTCCGACCTGCCCTCACGGCAAGGCCATCCCGCCCGGGCCCTGCTGCGGCGCGCTCGCCAAGACGGTGCGGCCGCTGGTGACGGGGCTCAAGACCTTCGAGCTCGGAACGCCCGCCCGCATCGTGTTCATCGCCCCCAAGTTCCACGACCGCATGGACCGGCTCGCCGCGCTGGGCGTCATCCCGGGCAGCGAGATCCGGCTGCACCAGCGCTCCCCCTCGTACGTCATCGAGGTGGGTGAGACCACCATCGCCCTCGACCCTGAGATCGCGAGCGAGATCTACGTGAAGCGCGTCGACGCGTGACCACCCGATTCCACAGCCCGGCACTGCCGGATTTCGGAGAGCGGCCCTAGCGCCCAAGATCAGCCAGGATGAATCAGAAAAAGGCTTTACTGACCGTCGCCATGCTCGCCCTCGCCCCGGCCCTCGCCCGCGCCGACCGGCGTTACTACGGCGAGACCTACACCGCCGCGACAGCTCCGCCGGGAGGCCTCGACGTCGAGCTGTGGTCGACGCTTCACCGGGCGCCACGGTCGGGTGACGCCCTCCAGTTCTGGCGTCACCAGCTCGAGCTCGAGACGGGCATCACCTCGCGCTGGGACGTCGCCCTGTACAACATCTGGGACCGGGTCCAGGGCGACTCGCTGCGGTACCAGGCGACCAAGATCGAGACGCGTTACCGGCTCTCGGATTTCGGGCAGTGGTTCGTCGACCCGGTCGTGTACTTCGAGGCGAGGAAGGAGTGGATCGAGGACAAGCCGATCGCTCTCGAGGGGAAGCTCATCCTCGCGAAGGACGTCGGGCCGGTGAACCTCTCGCTCAACGGATTGTACGAGATCGAGTTCATCCCCGCCGGGGGCGGCCGCGAGCACGAGGTGGGTTACGCGACGGGTGCCTCCTATGAACTCACGCCG
>JBGQLS010000490.1:0-4500 GCA_041500205.1 Anaeromyxobacteraceae bacterium
CGTGGGGCAGACGGTGGCTGCTTCACTGCAAGCGCCGACGATCTTCGTCATCGCCGAGGACCTCTCGAAGATGCAGGTCGACACGAGCGTGGCCGAATCGGACGTGGGAAGGCTGCAGCCCGCCATGGGCGTGACGTTCACCGTCGACGCGTATCCCGCGGAGGTCTTCCGGGGCCAGGTTCGCCAGATCCGCAACGCTCCCCAGACCGTCCAGAACGTCGTCACCTACGACGCGGTGATCGATGTCTCGAACCCGGAGCTCAAGCTGAGGCCGGGCATGACCGCGAACGTGACCTTCGTGTACGCGGAGAAGGAAGACGTGCTCCGCGTACCCAACGCCGGCCTGCGCTTCCGGCCGCCTGCGGACATGCTGGCCTCCTCCTCCGGCCGTCAAGGGGCTGCGGCCGCTCGCCCGGGCGCTGGCGGTGGTGGCGCAGGCAAGCGACAGGGCACCGCTGCGCGCGCGCCGGGGACACCAGATCAACGCACGCTCTGGGTCGTGCGCGAGGGTGGCCCGGCTCCTGTGCAAGTCAGGACCGGCATCTCGGACGGTACGTTCACGGAGGTCGCCGAGGGCGCCCTGCAGCCGGGCGACAAGGTCGTCACGGATGCGCCGGGCACGTCGAGCGGACCTCCCGGAGGGATGCCCGCAAGCATGCGCCGCCCGTTCTAGATGAGGCACTCCATGGAGCACGAACCCACTGCGCTCATCCGGCTCGAGGACGTCACGAAGACGTACCGGATGGGCGACGTCGAGGTACACGCCCTCCGCGGCGTGACGCTCACGATCGACCACGGCGAGTTCACGGCCGTGATGGGCGCCTCCGGCTCGGGCAAGTCGACCCTCATGAACATCCTCGGCTGCCTCGATGGGCCTACGCACGGCCACTACCTGCTCGAAGGCAAGGAGGTGTCTCGGTTTTCATCGGACCGCCTCGCCGAGGTGCGGAACCAGACTGTCGGGTTCGTCTTCCAGAACTTCAACTTGCTCTCGCGCACGAGTGCGCTCGAGAACGTGGAGCTCCCGCTGCTCTACGCGGGCGTCCCCACCGCCGAGCGCCATGCTCGGGCAATCGAGGCGCTCGCGCGCGTGGGGCTCGGTGATAGGGCCGACCACCACCCGAACCAGATGTCGGGCGGCCAGCAGCAGCGCGTGGCCATCGCGCGCGCGCTCGTGAATCGCCCGCGGGTGATCCTCGCCGACGAACCGACCGGCAACCTCGACTCTCGCACCAGCACCGAGGTCATGGCGCTCTTCCAGGAGCTCGGTCGCGCCGGGATCACGGTGGTCCTGGTCACCCACGAGCCGGACATCTCCGAGTACGCCGGCCGGATCGTCGTGATGCGCGACGGGCGGATCCTCTCTGACCAGCGCCGCACCCCGAAGCGCGCCGTGGTCGCGCCCAGGGAACCAGCCGCCGTGGAGGAGGTGTCGCCATGAACCTCCTCCAGACGCTTCGCGTGGCGCTGCGCGCGCTGGCGCGCAACAAGCTGCGCTCGTTCCTCACCACCCTGGGCATGGTGATCGGCGTCTCCGCGGTGATCGCCATGGTGGCCATCGGCGACGGTGCAAAGGCGCGGGTCGAGCAGGCTTTTGCGTCGATGGGCTCGAACATGCTCATCGTCCTCCCCGGCACCAGCACGGCCGGCGGCGCGATGGGCGGGTTCGGCTCCCAGCCCACCCTCACGTGGGACGACCTCAAGGCGATCCAGACCGAGCTGCCCAGCGTCCAGTGGGTGGCTCCGGTGCTGCGCGCCACCGGCCAGGTGCTCTCCGAGGACCAGAACTGGACCACCTCGGTCAACGGGACGACCCCCGATTACTTCGAGATCCGCAACTGGCCCGTGAGCCTGGGCAGTCCAATCAGCCAGTCGGACGTGGACGGCGGGACGAAGGTGGCGGTGCTCGGGCAGACCGTCGTGGACAAGCTCTTCGGTTCCGGCGCCAACCCCTTGGGCCAGGTCATCCGCGTGAAGAACGTCCCGTTCAACGTGGCGGGCGTGCTCGCGAAGAAGGGCCAGTCGGCCATGGGCCAGGACTACGACGATGCGATCTTCATCCCGGCCAGCACGTTCCAGCAGAAGATCCAGGGTGGCCTCAAGAACTACGTCGCAGGGACCATCATGGTCGGTGCGACGAGCGCGGGGACCACCGACCGCGCCCAGCGGCAGGTCCAGGCCCTCTTGCGCGACCGGCACCGCCTGCAGCAGGGGAGCGACGACGACTTCTCCATCCGGAACCTGAGCGAGCTTGCGAGCGCGCAGCAGGAGGGTACCCGCACCCTCACCACGCTCCTCGCCGCCATCGCCGCGGTCTCTCTCCTCGTGGGCGGCATCGGGATCATGAACATCATGCTGGTCTCGGTGACGGAGCGAACGCGCGAGATCGGCGTCCGCATGGCGGTGGGCGCGAAGTCGGGAGACATCCGGCTGCAGTTCTTGGTGGAGGCTCTCTCGCTATCCGTGGCGGGAGGATTCATCGGCGTCGCGCTGGGCATGGCGATGGCCTGGAGGCTCGCCGCGAGCTTCGGCTGGCCTGTGCTCTTCCGCCCCGACGTGGTCCTCATCGCGGTCGTCTTCAGCGGGGCCATCGGCGTCGGCTTCGGCCTCTACCCCGCACACAAGGCCTCGCAGCTCGATCCGATCCAGGCCCTGAGGTTCGAATGACGCGAGCCGGCCCTCGCAGCCCGGTCGTTGACGTCAGCCGCCGCCTCGAGCCGCATGGGAGATGCTCGCCCACGCAGGAACCCATCGGGCTCCTCATCTCCTCGGCCCGCAGCCGCATCAAGCAAGCCGTGCTGGCGCGGGCAGCGGGTCACCGCCTGGCCGTGCAGCAGTTCTGGTTCGTGATCGCCCTGTGTGAGCGTCCTGGCATATCGCAGGTGGAGCTGGCGGAGAGCGTCCGATCCGATGCCCCCACCACCTCGCGCGTCATCTCCACGCTGACGCGTCGCGGCCTCGTGCGTGCCGATCCGACGCCCGATGCTCGGCGCAGGCGGCGGCTGTTCCTCACATCGGCGGGAGAGCGCCTCGCCAAGGACCTGTCCGGAACCGCGAAGGAGATCCGAGCAGCCATCGTCGACGGAATGACCGGCGCCGACCAGGAGGCGCTCCGCGACGGCCTCCGGCGTGTGATCGCAAACCTCGAGCGCCTCGAGTCCTCGTAGCTAGCGCGTGAGCTGATCGATCTGCCGAGCCTGCGTCTGGAAGACCTGGACCCAGCCGCTCACGACCTGCCAGGCTATGAAGACGAGCACGCCGGCGAACACCGAGGCGCCGACGATCGCGGCGAGCGTCATCCAGAAGATCCTCGCCTTCTTCTCGTGATCGTCCTCGAGTGCTGGCAGGACGGATCCCAGCGTACCCGAGACCTCGGCCGTGCCGACCTGCGCGACGAAAGTGGCCGGCAGCGACCGGATGGCGCCCAGCGCCTGAGCCAACGTGGCGCCGCGATCCAGCTCGGTGACGAGCCGCTGCGCTGCGCCATCGAACGCCGGGTGTGGAGCGGTGCCCTCGGCGGCAAGTACCACCGCCTCGCGGGCGGGAACACCGGCATTCAGACATGCGCCCAGGACGCCGGCGAAGGCGGCGAGCGCGTCATGCAACGCTGCCGACCGGCCCAATGGCACCCTCTGGGCGAGCCATCGTGGCGCGCGGCGGAGCGGCGAGGCCGGTGCCAGACGCGGCGCGACGACCAGCGCGACGACGGCGACCGCGACCATGGCAAGCACGAGCGGAGCCACGCGAGCGAGGTAGGCGCCCACCCCCTCTCGGAAGGCGATGGGCAGCGGCGACACGACGACCGCCGCCAGCGCGAGGAGCGCCGGGTACCCCACCGCCAGGAGAAGGCCCGTGCGCACCTTCCGCTGGTGAGCGATCCGGGCGGCCACCGCTCGCAGTGCTTGAGGGATCCCACCATGAATCTCGCCGGCGCGGATCAGCGCCCGCGAGCCGACATCGAGCGCACAGAGCTCATCGAGGCTTCGTGACAGCGGGACGCCGGCGCGGAGGTCGGCGGCAAGCTTGTCGGCGGCCGGCCGCGGAAGCGTCGCAAGCGCCCCAGTGCTCGCCAACGATGCCAGCGGCACCCCTGCTTCGACAGTGCGCGCGGCGGCCGACAGGAGCTCCTCGAGGCGCGCCGCCGCGATTGGGACATGCCTCGACTGCGCCTTTGGCGCCACGGGCTGCGACAGCAGGGGGCGAGGGCGGAAGCGGGCGTAGATGACGCCGCACGACGGACAGGCGAGGGCTCCTTGCGCCCGTGCCCGCGCACACTTCGGACACGTTTCGTCGATGTCGGTTCCGCGTGGCATCGTTCCAGCCGATTCTATTCGGCAAGGCGCGACTCCTCCAGGCGCGGGTTGTGCTTCAGGCTGCCGTCGCCGAGGCGCACGCCGACGTTCATCGCCGAGGATGAACGAGCGGAGACGAAGTCTGGCGGTGGCTGCTGGTGCTCGGCCTTCACGTCCAGCGTGACAGCGATAAAAGCTGCCTAGTCTA
>JBGQLS010000491.1:0-4463 GCA_041500205.1 Anaeromyxobacteraceae bacterium
AAAAGCAAAGATGTGCTCGCGAGCAGCGTCGAAGCCGAACGTCTTGGCGCCCTTGCCCGTGGTGACGGTCTCGACGACGCGGCCGTGATCGGTATCGATGCTTTGCAGCACGCCCGGATCGCCGACGGCGACATACAGCCGATTTCGGCGGTGGTTGAGGAAGACGACGTCAGGCGGGCCGGCGATCGGCACCTGCTCCACGGTGCGACCCGAATCTGCTTCCACGGTCACCACCGCACCGCCGTCGCATGCACAATGCAAGAGACCGCGGCGCAGATCGAGATCGAGGCCGTGTGGGCCTGCCGCGGAGATCGGGATGCTGCGTAGCACGTCGAACGGCGGCGCTGCGCGGATGACGAGGATCTGTGGGGGAGCAGCGATGTTGACGTAGAAGCATCCCGTCATTGCATCGTGGACCGTCCACCGCGGGCGGCCGAAGAGCAGCGCGGAGATGAGCACAGCGCTGCGGTCGAGATCGATGATTGCCAGCGAAGGGAGTGTCGGGCCTCCCACACAGGCGGCGAGCGCGAGACCGGCTTCGGATGCCAGCGCCAGGCCGTTGGGTCGAGCTCCAACCGGGATACGCGCGATCGCGGTCGCGTCGTGCAAGGGTGCCAGGCCGACGGTGCCCTCGCCGCGGCAGGTCACCACGAGCAGGTTGCGGCGCTCGCAGACCGCAGCTCCGGCAACTCCAGGGAATCCCATCAGCGTGGCCTCGTGAACGCACCGCTCCAGGTCGAGGACCTCGATGCTGTCGTTCGCCGTATGCGCGACGTAGAGCCGGTCGCCACCGCGATGGACGCTGGCATGGTCGAAGTCGCCGCCTGCCCGATGCGGCGGCAGGACCACGGTGCCGATCGCGCGCAGGGGCATGCTCAGCTCGCCTTGCGGAACTGGCCCTCAGACTGCCCCTTGCTCACGCACTGCTGGCAGTAAGCGTAGAGGGCGTCGTAGACGATCCACTCCGCCCGATTGATCTCGTGGTCATCTCTCAGCCCGAGGTGGCAGAATCCTTCAGCGATCGCCTTGAGGCCCCAGCTCTCCGGTTGGCTCCACAGCGCGTTATCGGTATCGGCGCCGTTCACGATCTTCGCCAGGAGGACCAAGCCTGGGTTCTTCTCCCAGAGGTTGTACTTCCGACAGAAGGTGTCGAAGGAGCACTCTTTCCCATGGTGCCCCATCTCGGCGCCGGCGGTGTCGTAGGGTGTCGCCGCTTCGCGCTCTGCAGCCGCTGCGACCTGCTCGGTAGGAACGAACAGAAGCTCGGCACCGGGGTCGATGAACTTCCGGATGAGCCAGGGGCAGGCGACGCGGTCCACCTTGACCCCGGAACGGGTCATCCATTTCATGGCGTACTCCCACGAAGCAGGCAGCCAAGGTGGCATGCCTGACGGCAAGACAACGTCGCACGGTGAACAACGGTGCCCGCGGGGTCACTATAACAACTGAATCAACGCGATTCAAGACCCGACAGAACGTCGCCTGAGTGCTCCCGTCGCCCCTGCTGCACGATGCTGACGCGAAATGCTCGCGCGCTGTTGTCTTCGGCTCGCGCCTACGATCTCAGCTCGCGACCGATGGTGTCGTGCGAGTGATGCTGCAGACTTAGGCTCCGCCGAATGCGAGTCCTGAAGGCTCATGTCCGACTGGACGACTGGTGCTCGACGAATCGAATGATCCGCCTGAAGGTGCAGAGGGTCGCGTGGTCCTCGTCGAGGGCGACGTGCTTGACGACGCTGAACTGGCCAGGTTGAACACGCTGGAGCAATCCGAGACCGAGTTCGAGACCGGCCTGGACCTCACCGAGCATCAGTTCTGGGAGGGGCTGCAGAGCTCCGGTGAAGCTTGACATGACAGCGCCATGGCGCTCGGCCCGAGCATCTGTAGAAGCCTCGGGCCGAGCATCCGGGTACGGTGGATGTGTACTGTGCTTGACAATCCGTGTGGTCACAGAATATTATGCCGTTCATCGCTTGCGGCCGCCGTGAAGGAGCTACCCGTTGATGAATGGCCCGCAGGCGCCCAAGGGAGCGTGCCATGAACGAGCCCATCGGAGTCCTTTCCAACGACCGAAGCGCACCGCTGCCCCGACTGCCCCTCACCGACGACCGGGCATGGAGTGTCGGGGACGTCGCCTACTTCCTGGGCTACTCCCAGTCCGAGGTTCGGAAGCTCGAGCGGTACAGGCGCCTCCCTTCGCTGCCGCGACACTGCAACCGGATCACGTTCGATCCGCGCGTCGTCCGCGCATTCCGGGACGGGGTCCCCGTTTCAAGCGGGACCCAAGCTCTCTCCAACGGGGATAACACAATGGCGTACGCCAAGTGGAAACTCGACAAGCGTGGTGGTCGAAGAAAAGTCCTCGTCGTGCGCTGGCGCGACCCAGCAGCACCTGGTGGCTGGCGCGAGGAGCGGCGCCCCAACGATCGCACGAAGGGTCAGGCTGAAGACTACGCGAGAGAGATGGAGAAACGCGCGGATCGCCTCGCGAAGGGGCTCGAGCTGGAGCCCGAGAGGGTAGCCTTCGGCGACCTCTGGGATCGGTGGTGGGATCGAGAGGGCCGCCATCGCCGCGGTGCCTCAAACCGTGAGCTCATGGCGTTCACGGAGAACCACCTTGCGGAGCTCCGAGCATTCGTCCTCACCCCGGCGACCGCAGGCGCGTTCGCCGATCGGCTCGACGCTCTCCTCACCGAGAAGGAGGAGCGCAAGGAGCTCGGCCCTCAAAGCCTCAACCATTTACGCGCCGCTGTGCACATCATTTTCGAGTACGCGCGCGATCCCAAGGTCCGTCTGTGGCGGCGCGAGAACCCGGTGGCGTGGGTCAAGCGCCGAAAGGTGCCACGCCGACGGTACGAGATCCTCCAGCGCGATCAGGTGAGGCCTCTACTCGAGGCCCTCCCCTCCCCTTCTCTGAACGCCCCGTGGCGTTGGGCAGCGGCGACCGTTCTGTACGCTGGCGCTCGGCCAGGTGAGGTCTTCGGGCTCTGCAGGGAAGACGTTGACCTCCAAACCGGCACGTTGACGATCCGGCACTCCTGGACACAGCCGATCCCCAAGGACGACGAGCCTCGGTCCATCCTCATCGTCGCCGAACTCCGCCCCCTACTCCAAGACGCCATGGAAGCGTCTCCGAATCACCTCGTGTTCCCTCGGCCAGACGGCAGTCCGTACACGCCCTCTACTCGCTTCCAGTTGGTCGATCACCTGCGCCGCGCGCTGTGCAAGATCGGCGACGTGCTCGGCTATGACCACACGTGCCGCCGCTGCAAGTCACGCGCGAAGAGGGCGGAGCCCGGCGCACCCGAGATCTTCACCTGGCGCCACACTGACGGCGAACAGCGCACCTGCCCGACGTGCGGCATGAAGTTGTGGATCGCTGCCGTTCCACGCCCGGTCCGCTTCTACGACCTTCGGCACACGCACGCGACGTTGCTCCGCAAGGCCCGCGTCGATCTCGGCACGGTCCAGAAGGCGCTCGGCCATTCCAGCCCGGAGATCACGGCCGGCACCTACGACCACAGCGATCTCGAGGACGACCGCGAGACGCTGGAGCGGGTGCTCTCCTTCGGCTTCTCCCAGCCTGCGTCTTCACCGCCGCGCCCCACCGGCGCCCCTCAATTCATGACAGCGGGTGCGCTGGGTGCAGCGAGTGCGTCCGAGCGCGCTGAGGCGCCCTCAGTGAATACGAGCGGATGCGAAGCAGTGCGCCCTGTGCAATCTTGTACAATTGAGACAAGCCTGATTGGGGTGCAAGTGGTCGCTGGTTCAAATCCAGTCGCCCCGACCATAACGCCGCGACGTTCCAGGACTTTTCTGGGCGTCGCGGTTTCTTTCACATTTGCGCTGCGTCACTTGCGCCCCATTTCGCGCGATGTCAGGACGCATGCGGTCCTGCGAGGCGCTCGCAGAGCATCCACGATGTGGCGACTTCGCTCACGATTCGCGACGGCTCCGATCGTTTCGTTTGAACCAACATTGACGCGTTGTCTCAGTGAACAAGTGGTCGCGCGTTCGCAGCGGTGGTCAACGGACAGCAAGACCGCGCCAGCCGGACTAGGCTTCGCCGCCCGTCAAGGCGTGCGTCATTCCTTCTTCTGACGAGCGCCTGACGTGGCTAGCCCGCCGAAGACGCTCCGCGTCACGCCGGAAGAGGACCGCTGCCTCAGGAAGGCGCGCCAGGTGCTCGATCTCCCGCTCAGCCAGCTCGTTCAAGCCGCCGTGACCGAGGCGGCCCACAAGCTCGGCTTCTTTGCCGACGTTCCCGAGCTCGCCACCAAGCCCAAGAGGCCATGGCCGGATATCCCCTCCCGGCGGGAGGAGAGCGCGACGAAGCGCATCTCCATCTCCATCGACCCGCTCACGACGGATCTCCTCGAGCGAGCTACCGCTCACGTCGAAGTCGGGGAGAGCCTTTTCATCCTCGGCGCCACCTTCCGCTTCCTCGCGAATCTCAGGGCCGC
>JBGQLS010000492.1:0-4439 GCA_041500205.1 Anaeromyxobacteraceae bacterium
GAGCGCCGGGGGAGGGTTCTCCGACGTCCGCCTCACCGGTCCGGGCGGCGAGGAGGTGCCCTGGCTCCTTCGGCCGGTGAGCTCCACCGCGCCCGAGCGCTCGCTGGCGGCGGCCCTCGTCGACCCGGTCGTGCTCGCGGACGGAACGGCGCGCGGCGTGCTCGACCTCGGCGCGGCGCACGGGCGTCACTCGGAAGTGCGGCTCGAGCTGGCAGGCGACGAGTTCCTGCGCCGGGCGCGGATCGAGGTCTCCAACGACGGAAGGAGATGGGGCCTCGCCGCCGAAGGGGGCCGCGTGTGGTCGGTGCGCGGGGAGAGCGGGGCGCGCGGTCTGGCGCTGCGCTACCCCGCCTCCGACATGCGCTTCCTGCGCGTGACGCTGCTTCCGGCGGAGGGGGACAGGGTTCGCATCACGGGCGGGCGCGTGTTCTTCAGCGACCCGCCGCGGCCGGCTCAGGTGCGCGAGCGTGGGCTCGCGATCGGCCGCACCTCGCGCGATCCCGCCGGCCGGCGCACGCTCGTCGAGCTGGCGCTGGACGCCCCCGCGGCCGTGGCGAGCGAGCTGCGCCTCGCGATCGCGACGCCCGCCTTCGAGCGGCGCGCCCGCGTCCTCGCCAACGACGGCGGCGACGTCTGGTACGGCGCAGGTTCGGGCGTGCTGTGGCGTTCCCCCGGCGCGGGTCCCGGCGAGCGCCAGGGACTCGCCATCCCGGTGGCGCTCGGCTCCGCCAGGCGGCTCCGCCTCGAGATCGAGGACGGCGACGCATCGCCGCTCGCGATTCAGGGCGTCGCGCTCGCCTGGCGTCCGGACGAGATCGTCTTCCGCGCGGAGTCGTCGGGGCCGCACACGCTCCTCGTCGGCGACCGCGCGACGGCCGCGCCCGCCTATGACCTCGCCGCCGTGCTGGCCCGCGGCTCCGGCGCGAAGCCTGGGGAGGCCCGCCTCGGCGCGCTCGGACCCAATCCAGGCCACGTCCCGCCAGCCGCGGCGCGGTTGCCTTTCACGGAACGTCACCGGGGCGTCCTGGTGGCCCTGCTGGTGGCGCTGCTCGCCGTCCTGGCCGTGTGGACCGTGCGGCTGCTCCGGCGAGGCGGGGCGAGGGCCTGAGGCTTCGCTCCCGTGGCGCGGGGCCGAGAATGGGGTCGACGGGCCCACCAAGCCGCAAGGCGGCGCAGCGGCCCGTGGTGGACGGCGCAGTCATCGACGGCGCGCCTGAGCGTCGGTGGCAGGAGCGGCGGCGAGAACCAACGCGAAGACAGCGGAAGAGCCGTTCGACCAAGGCGACCCCCGTGCAGTTGCAGGGGCAATGTACCCGCGCAAGCGGTGCCAGAGGCGGATTGCATTCTCAACGCTCCCATGCGGAAGGCGGCGGGCACCCAAGCCGGCTCAGGGGCAAGGCACAGTGTCAGCCGGGAAGAGGACGCAGACTTCGGACTCTCTGCGAACGCGCTCACTCATCCCAGGATGAGTGACTTCACCCGTCCAGGTAGCGTGCCGGCGAAAGCGCGCCATGTGGTCGGCGCCGAAGACCTGTTCGGCGTGTAACTGATTGTGAGTGCGACAGAGCAGGCGCAGGCCGTCGGCGGTCGACGCGCCGCCGAGGGCGACGGGCACGACGTGGTCGAGCTCGAGTTGCCAGCGACTGCCACAGCGGCGGCCATCGGGAGCAGTCCATGTGCACTGGCCGGCGTCGCGCTTCCAGACCTCGCGGCGGACTTCGGCCGGGATCGACCCGCGCGCCATCCTCGAGTTGTTCGCGGCAGGTGCGGTCGAGGAAACGCGCGATGGTTTCTCCGGGGTGGACCGCCGCTTCGACTCTACGGACCCCCTGCGCTTGCCGTGTCTCTCGATCGCACAGCGGATCGCCTCCCGCAGGACCGCAGCGAGGTCGCCGTTCGGAACCTTGTGGCTGAGGAGGGCTGTGAGCTCGTCGAGGTCGGCCTTGAGCCCGGCGTCCAGCGTGACGCGCAACGAGAACACATCCGCGGAGACTGGCGTCACAGTAGGGCGCGTCGCGGTCGATGGCGCCGTCGTCGGGCGCAAATCAGTCACGCAAGCGCGCGCGAGTGCAAGGGACCGCTCCTCCGAATCAGCACCGAGCGACAGCGGCGGCGCTGTGTGGTCGACGGGTGACGATGAGGTCGTGGTTGTCGCCGGCAACGAGTCGAGCGGCACCTCAGACGGCGCGCACGCCGTACGGTCTGGCAACTTCCGCACGCCGTCCTTCGGGGCTGCTCTAGGCTGGAGCGTTGCGACGAGGTGCTCTACCTCGGCCTTCGTGCGATAGGCGGCCCGGACGACGATGTCGTCGATGTTCGCCACCGTGAGGTGCGGCGCGACGAGCGTGACCGTGGAGAGGCACAGCCGTCCGTCGCGCAGTGCGGCCTCGAGTGCGGGGAACCGCCGCAGCACTCGCATGGCCGCGATGCGACGGCCGGCGGGTCCCTCACGCAGATGGAGGACGCGCAGGCAGTAGTTCCACAGCGAGTCGTACCCCGCTTCGGCCCAAGCGTGGCGGCGGTCAAATTCGTCGAGGTGCATCAGGAAATCGACGAGGATGCCGCGCTCTTCGCCCACGAGCTCGCGCAGTCGCCGCGCCAGCAGATCGGAAGCGAGAGAGGACGGAGCGGGAGCATTCACCATGGGCACACCTCCTTCACGCGCTCATTGGTACCACAGGTTTTCGGAGCTTCCGGGAAGGCGCCTGGGCAGCCCGTGGCGCCACGTTCAGGCTCGGAATAGCGTCGCGGGCTCTCTCGCCTCAATAGTCGCATGGCGAGCGAACGCGTTCGCGTGGAGGGCCACCCCTACGGATGCGTGCCGGAAAGCGCTCTCGGCGCAGCTTCGCGTCAAGCGCGACTAGCGTCCCTGATGGGGACATGGCGCGCCGCCTCGGCCTCGACCTCGACACGGGCCGCCGGTTGTCCGAGCCATGCCCCCGCCTACGATGTGGCGGACCCCGTACGAAGGGTGAGCCCACCGCCTGTGGCTCGCGGCGGTGAGGCTCGCCCTCAGCTCGTCGATCCCGCCCCTTCGCGGGTCGCGAGGGGCTCGACACCCGTTCCAAAGTGGCGTTCACCCGCCCGGACTGCACCAGTCCAGGTTGCGGGATGAACGCTATCAGACGCGAAGAGGCGGGTTGAACGACCTAGACGCTCGCCCAAACGTACCACGGTGAGCGAGTCGATCTCCTCACTCACCACGGGGACGAACTTCCAAGTTCCCCGACACGGCGAGGACCCGCGCTTCGCCGGCTCCACACTGCGCGTCGCGGCGAACGTTCTCCGCGACAGGCCCGCCGACGTCCTCGCGCCTGCGGAACTTGCCAGGCAGCACTCGGCCTACCGTTGGCGTCTCGTGATCGGGCCAACCAACCGCGCCGACATGTTGTGGGCGGCGCTCGAACGTCGACCGAACCTGCGGCTCTCGCGCGCGCCACGTACGGATCGTTTGCGTCGGCGTGGCAGGCGCGGAGGGACCATGCGCTGTGGAGGTCCGCCGCGGGTTCGTGACGCGCTTTGCGGATTGTGCATGGTGAGTTGCTTCCGCGTCGGCAAGCCGATCCGACTCGCAGCTGGACCGTGGAAACATGGCCGCCCGTGGACCATACTTTCGCTGTTATGCCCGCGCCGGAGACGCCTGGAGGATAAGTGGCTTCGACGAAGAAGAATGCAAGCAGACGCTCGAGTCGAGGGAAGTCCCCGCGGCGCGAGGCCGTGCACAAGAAGGCGGGACGGAAGGCACCAGGGAATCTCACGCGGAAGCCGCGGAGACGGGGTCGACCCGCGAACGCCACGGTGCCGAAACCGCGCAAGCGCGTGGCGCGCGAAACGCCAAGCGCGCGGCCGCTGTCCGTTTCGGCCGCGTTTCCTTGGTCGATCTCGCCGAATTCGGTGAGGTTCCTCAACGATGCCGATCTCTCGGCCGTCTTGCGGAAGCTGCTCACGGATGAGGCGCACCTGCGCGGCTGCGACCCATCGCGCGTCATCATCAACACGGAGGAGAAGGCGGCAGATGAGGGTTGTGATGGATGGACGCCCGCACCGAAGTCATCTGGTCCATGGCTCGGTTCCTCGGAGACGTGCTGGCAGTTCAAGGCCGGCGCCGCTGGTCAGGCTTCGAAGCTCAAGGGCGAGGTAGCGAAACCGATACCGACGAAGACACTTCGCGAAGGAGGCCGGTTCGTCGTTGTCGCAAGCGAAGCACCGAGCGGTGAGAAGGGCCGGAGAGAGAGGCTCAAGGTCCTTCAGCGAGAGGCGAAGCGCCTAAACCTGCCGGTCGCGAATATCGAGGTGCTGACCAGCGAGGGTCAAGCCCAGTGGCTCAACCAGCACCCGGCGATAAGCGCGCCCCTCGCTGGACTCCCTGGCGGCAGTGGACGGCGGAAGAGGCACGGCGGGTGCTGGAGGCGTGGCGAGCGAGCGGGCTGCCACTCAGC
>JBGQLS010000493.1:0-4431 GCA_041500205.1 Anaeromyxobacteraceae bacterium
AGGGCTCGGTCTCCGATCTGGCCGACCTCGACCGACTCTACGCGGCGGTGAAGGCCGAGCGCGGAACCCTCGACATCGTCTTCGCCAATGCCGGGGTGGGAAGCCAGCTTCGGCTCGGTGAGATCACCGCCGAGCACATTGACGAAACCTTCGACACCAATGTGAAGGGTACGATCTTCACGGTCCAGAAGGCGCTGCCGCTGATGGGCAAGGGCGGTTCGATCATCCTGACCGGATCGAGTGCCGGCACCACGGGCGCCCCGGCATTCACCGCCTACAGCGCGAGCAAGGCGGCAGTGCGCAACCTCGCGCGGACCTGGGCGGAGGACCTGAAGGGCACCGGCATCCGCGTAAACGTGCTGTCGCCCGGGGCTGCGGCGACCGAACTCGCGAAGAAAGCGCTAGGCGAGGAGGGCCTGAAGGCCTACGGCTCGATGACTGCGCTCCAGCGCATGGGCGATCCGGCGGAGGTCGGGGCGGCTGCTGCCTTTCTCGCGTCGTCGGACAGCAGCTTCATGACCGCCAGCGAGGTCGCGGTTGACGGCGGCCTTGCGCAACTCTGACGCGCTACGCCCGGCCGGGCGCTCCATTCGAAGCACTGGCGCGGGCCTCGCAGACGGACGCGTCCGGGCTGGCGTAGCGCTGGCCATCTGCGGCCATCGGTGTGCCGACTCGCGTAGATCGCGGCCAGGTGAGGCTTCCTGTCCCGAGTTGATGGCGGGGCTCCTGGCGTCGGGCGTTGGGGGTTCCCCGATCTGATTGCGGGACGACGCTGTCGAGGTCGCGGGTTCGCTCAAGTTGCGGTCGCGCCGGTGGGCGCTGTGGCGGCTGCGCCCACGGTGGGCCGGAACCAGCAGAGCGAGGTTGAAGCGCCGGCGGGGCTGAGGTACTTCGAGGTTTGCGAAGACTTCGGAGGCCTCATCTCGGCGTTGAGATTCGCCGCGCCGAGAAGCCCCCTGTGCATGGGCGTCAGCACCTGGACGTCGTTCACCGGGTCGAAGCCGAACTTCTCGGGGATGCGGTTCTTGATGAGCAGCTTCAGTGTCTCCAGGACCTCCTCGGGCTCCTTCTTCTCGACGAAGAAGAAGTCCGCGTCCGGGTGTCCGCGATCCCCACGCGCGTGAGCCGATCCAGCCGGAACACGTATACGCGATCGTGCCAAATACTCCGCCGGTCCAGCGTCGACCCGGTACGAGACAGCCGCCGTGCCCGCTTCAACTCCCCGATCCGGCGAAGTCACAGCCGAAGCTCAGCCGGCTGGAGGCGGCGCGCCTACACCGGACACGGCGTTCCGCACTGAGCGCGCCTTATCGGGAACAGTGGTCGTGCCAAGCGACAAATGAGACCGACCCCGTAGACGCCGAGGACCTCCAGGACGCGACGGAACCGGCCGCCATAGATCCGCTGCCGTTGACTCAGGGTTCAGCCCGAGGTGACGGGTAGCTGGCCTCCGCCGGTTGCCAGGGTGGTCGGCGCCCCGGTTGGCCACCCGACTCCACCTCGAGCGCCGCGATGCGCCATTACAGGCGCGCGAACTCAGCAATGGAACGATGCGACCCTTATTCGAGTGCCGGCGGCTATGCCGGCTGCCTATGTGCACGTGCCCCGAAACTTGAGGTGGCACATGAAGACGACGGAAGTCGAAAGCAGCAAGACAATCTGGGCGTGGGCTGAGGAAGCCGCAGAGCGCGCCATGCGCGGCCAGGAAGCCACTCCGAACGGGTACCAACGCGCCCAGCAGGAGGGAGAGAAGGACAGGGTCGAGCCCTCTCTCGACATTGCCGGTGCCAGCGATCTCGCTGGTGGATGAGCCTCGCTGCGACGCCGAACGCGCCGCGTGAGGCCTCCACGGCAGGGCGTCTGCGAGGTCTCGCGAGCCAGCGCCATGTGGCAAGCGAGCGTGGCGACACTGCGCTGGCTACTTCGTTCATCCACAGGTTCTCCTCTTGGAGAATGCGGCATCCGGCACCTCAGCCCTGCCTTTCCGCCGTGCAGGCGCAAGCTTGTTTCGGCGGGCGGGTGGGGCTCTCCGCGGCCGACCGAGCTCCCGGCACGCCAGTGACCTCGAGCAGGTGCGCAGGAGCGCCACCCGGGCTACCGCGCAAGACGCTGCGACCCAAGGCTTGTCGCACGGACAACGTTTTTCGGCTACCAGGTGCGGCTTGAGCGCCATCGACCCCAGGAGCCGACTGAGGGAGGATCGGCTCACCTTCCAGCCGAACCGCTCTCCAAGGAACAGCGACAGCTCTCAAAGGCCTTACCGCGGGGGACGGCAGGCTGATTGCCCTCCCGGCCTGACTCCCTCGCGCTCCCGGGCAGCTGCGACAGCCCCTGCCACGGTCGCTAGAACGCAGGTCGGCGTAGCCACGTCTCCTCGACCGCGGGGCTGCCATGAGCCCGCTGGCGCATCCAGGTCAGAGACGCCCGGCGGAGGGCGGAGGCCTAGGGAAACCCCTCCTCCCTGGGGTGGATACATCGCTTTCCCCGGGCACTGGAACTACCCGGGTCAGGCGCGCTTTTGCCGTTGCCTTCGCCTCGGATCCGTCGGCATCATCGTGGCCGTGCTTCTCGCCGTGAGCCTCGTGCCCCCGCGCTAGGTGCGACGCGTGGTGCGCGTTGCAGGTGCGAGCGGCGACGGCGCGGCGGGCCACTGCCCGGCACAACGTGTGCGATCGCTAGCCTCACCGACCCGCGGCGGCGCGGTACGACGCCCATCAAGCCAAGTGTCACGCGCGCTGTAAGTGGACGAATCCTCCCCGAAGTCGCGGCGGTTACTTGCGTCGTCCCATGCGGGAAAAGGGACGATGGCCTCGCGTTGTAACAAAGAAAAACCCCCGGCGGACCGGGGGCTTATCTAGGAAAATGGAGCGGGAAAAGGGATTTGAATTCATAAGAGGGGTGTTTTGTAACCATGCGAAGACGTTCCACTTTCTCCAGACTCGCTTGGCGCCACAGCCCCTTACGAGATTCAATCCCCTCCCCTGCTGTCCCCGTGAATCCCCTGATTTCCTCCCCCGTCGTGGAGCAGGCGTGGAGCAGAAATTGGGACTGGTGGTGTGGAGGTGGCGAAGAGCAGTCTCACGCGCCTGCGGTCCGACGGGGCGCCGCTCCGGCACCATCTTCGCCGACCAGCCTGGCCCGAGCGAGGTGCCTGCAAGATCAAGCGTGGCGCCGACCGGCACTACCCGCTGATGAAGGTCGCGGACATCGTCATCATGAGCGAGCTCGTGCAAGACCCCGCCAAGCCCGACTCGCACCTCTACCTGTGGACGACGAACACCTACCTCCCGCACGCGCTCGCCGTGATGAAGGCGTGGGGCTTCGAGTACAGGGCCGGGGTCACCTAGATGAAGAGGGGGAACCCCCGGTCTAGGAAAGTACTCCGAGGTCTCACAGCTTCGTCACGCGCTCGATGGAGACTACGATCGCGTAGAAGCCCGAGCCGGGCAGAAACAGTCCGATGAAGACGAGAAACATCTGGCAAGTTCGTGCCTATTCACATCCGGCGCCTCACCCAACACGGCCCGGAGCTAAGCTGCTTTGCACAGCGCGACCAGGGTGCCGAGGCTGGTCAGCAGATACAACACGGCGAACAGCAGAAGCAGTGTTCTCAGGACACCGATGTCCGGAGCGACCTGTAGTTTGAGTGCAGTGCGGAGGCGGAAGACGTCCTGTCGCATCACCTCGATCAGCGTCGAGGCCCAAGCGAAGAACACGGCCAGGAACAGGTTCATCGCGATCGGGAGGACCAGCGCCCAACGCACGAACGACCGACCGGCGGCGCTGGTCGAGAAGAAGAACGACAGGATCGCGCCGGAGACGGCGTAGTTGAAGACGCTGAGCTTCAACGTGACGTCGAGATAGTGCTTGTACAGCTCGACGTGCATCTCGTACTGCTTCCACAGAATCTCAGTCTCTGGCTGCTCCATCCGGCAATCCTACATCGCACCTCCGACTGTGACCTTCAGAGAACGCCCGGATCCCGCCACTGGCGAATCCGGACGCCAAGTCATCGACAACACTGCCGCCTTCAGCTTCGCGATCTCCTCGTCCAGCTACACCACCTCCAGGATGCGGCCTCGCTCACCTCCGCCAGCCACTCCGGCTTCACCTCCTTGATGGCCTCCTGGAACCTCGCCCAGAGCTGGGCCATAGGGAACTCCGACTCGTCATAGCCCGCGAGCTTGTGGTCCTCGTCGTTGCCCTCGCTGCGAGCCAAGGAAGCTCTCGGCGTGCAGGCTTATCGTCGCGGGGATCGGTGGTGGTGGGAGCTGGCCCCCCGGCATGAGCCCGATGGTCAAGATGATCATGAGGATCTTGATCATCTTGCGCATGGTCACGGCCCCGATCCGGAGGTCAGGCGGCGCAAGGTCAGGACCAAGACCGCCAAGACGGCGCTGAAACTCCTGCCTGGCAAGGACGAGACCACGA
>JBGQLS010000494.1:0-4418 GCA_041500205.1 Anaeromyxobacteraceae bacterium
ACGCGCTCCCGCCAGCCAGCCGCCGATGGTCAGGAGGGCCGGCGCGGTCACCCCCTGCAGCGGATACCACTCGTAATCCTGTCCCCGCGACCCGAGCAGGGGATAGGCGGCGAGGATGCGCAGGCCGCTACCGGCCATGACAGCTAACAGCACCACGTTGGCCCAATGCGTGAGGCGGATGATCCAGGGTTGAGCGGGAGGTGGCGTTCTCATGTCGAAAAGGGCGTGTCGGACTCCGCGACGGGGTGATGAGTTTTACGTCCGCCGACTCGAACCGTTTCTGCCCTTGATGGATTGTGCCCCGACGGGACAGGAGGTGCACCTCATTCCGGGAGCAGGACGAGCTCCGTCGTGATGGCGATCGCGCTGCGGAGCGTGCGGTACAGCGGACAGGACTCCGCGAAGAAGCCGTGGACGCGCTGCGCGGTCTCCGCGTGCTCCCGCGGCGCCTTCAGCTCGAGCTTCACGTGGATCCTGCGAATGACGAGCACCTTGCCCTCGAGCTCCACCTCGCCGATCGCTCGGCCAATGAGGCTGCCTCCGGCAGCCTGGATCTGGCGCGCCTCCAGCGCGCCTCCGAAGGTCCCGACCAGTCAACCCGCGGTCGCCGCGACGACGTAGTCGATGGTCGTCGCGTGGGGCTCGTAGGTGCCCTGGGCGCGGCCATAGTGCTCCGCGATGGCCCCGTGGACGCCGAACACGACGGGCCCGCCCTCCCCCGGTATCTGGGCGTGTCGAACGGGCCCCTGGACGCGCTCGATCACGCTCTCCGAGCGATAGACCACCTCCGCCATACGGCTCTCCTCCTGTGCGCCAGAGGGCAGTCCACGACCATTGCATGGTCGGCTTGCCAGCTCGCTACATTCCGGCCACGGCACTCCATCGCAACCGGCGATTTGGGGGCTGCGCCGCCGCGCGCAGTGGCACGGCGGGGTCACCGAAGGGCGTATCGCCCGAGCGTCATCACGGCGCTCTGCAAGCCTTCGGCGAAGGTCGGGTGGGCGAACTCCGCGTCCACGATGGCCCGGGCCGTCGCTCCGGCCTGCATCAGCGCCGCGAACACGTGGACGAGCTCCCCGGCCTCCGTGCCGACCAGCGAGGCTCCCAGGATGCGCTCGCTCTCAGGGTCGATGAGCACCTTCAGCACGCCCGCCGTCTCGTCGATCTCGATGGCGCGGGCGACGTGGCCAAAGGGCATTCTGGCGACCTCGTGCCGGACACCCCGCGAACGCGCTTCGCGCTCGTTCAACCCCACGCCAGCGACTTGCGGATCCGTGAAGACCGAGTAGGGGATGACGCGGCCCGAGCGCCCGCGGCTGGGGCGCCCCTCGAGGAGGTCGAGCAGGATCCGGTGATCGTCCCAGGATGTGTGCGTGAACTGCGGTCCGCCGGTGACGTCGCCCACCGCGTACACGCCGGCGGCGCTCGTCCGGTACTGGTCGTCGACGGTGACGAAGCCCTTGCCGTCGAGCTTCACGCCACCCGCCTCGCACCCGAGGTCGTCGGTGTTCGGACGGCGTCCGACCGCGGCGAGCAGGTGCGAGCCCACGATCTCGCGGCCGCCCACGAGCCCGATCCCGACCTCTCCGCCACCCCGCGAGAACGCACGGCCCACGCGCGCGCCCAGCAGGAGCTCGATTCCCTCGGCACGGAATACCCCCTCCAGCTCCTCCGAGACATCCGGATCCTCGCGGTCGAGCAGGTGTGGCCCGTGCTGCACGATGGTGACGGCCGACCCGAAGCGGCGAAACATCTGCGCGAACTCGCAGCCGATATAGCCGCCGCCGAGCACGACGAGGTGCGGGGGAAGGGAGGTGAGCTCCATGATCCGCCGGTTGTCGAGCCAGGGTACCGATTCGATCCCGTCGAGGGCCGGCGCGACGGGACGGACCCCGACGTTGATGACGACGACGTCGGCCTGGTACCGCTCCCCCGCGGCCTCGATCTCGCGATCCGCTACGAAGCGGGCGTGCGCAGGGACTAGCTGGACCGCAGCGCCGGCAGCCTGGAGGCGCCGATCGATCCCTGCGCGCCATTGCTTCACGATCGCGTCCTTGCGCGCGACGATGGCGGGGAAGTCCACCTGCACGGACTCCACGCGCACGCCCAGGCGGGAAGCAGAGCGCGCGACGTGCGCGGCGCGCGCGCTCGCGACGAGTGTCTTGGTCGGGGTGCAGCCGTAGTTCACACAGGTGCCGCCTAGCCGCGCGCGCTCCACGAGCACCACCTTGCGGCCGGAGGCGCCCAGACGGGTCGCCAGCGGAATGCCAGCCTGTCCTGCACCTATGACGATCGCGTCCACGTGCATCGCAGCACCTCGTTCCGCTCGACGGCCGACCGCTCAAGACCTGTCGAAAAATGCCCTTGTCTTCTTAGCCAGGGTGGGGCCCCGATGGCTCTGCCGGCGGGGCGGGGCGGCGCGAGCCCCGGGTACTCAGCCCGGGCAAGACGAGATCGTCCCCGCCCGCCGGCGGTTGGTGCCGTGGACGTCGGCGAGCGTTACAGCGAGGCTCGCGTGGGGCGTTCTACACTCCGACGACTCCGGGAGCGACGCCCGCGTCGGGCCATGCCCCATCGTCAGCATCGAGCGCCTAGACGACCAGAAACGCCGGCGGACCGCCGCCCGCATCGGGGTTGCGCTACCCTGGCGCGGGCGCCTTCGCGTGGGCCGGAGCACCTGTGCCTCCCTCCAGCAGTCGCGGTGTCCGGATGTTGCCGGCTGGTGAACAGGGGCTCGTCGTCGAGCTCGGCGACGCGGTGTCGTGCGAGATTCACCTGCCGTGGCGGGCGACGAGCTCCGGCGCTACGACACGGGGGAGCCATGATCGGAACACCTGCAACGTGGACGCCCGCGGAGCTCCGGGCGGAATGCCGTGCCGGCCGGTGGACGCGCCCTACCGCCGGGCTCGCCTCAGGGTACGTGCAGGCGAA
Source organism: Anaeromyxobacteraceae bacterium (assembly GCA_041500205.1). Lineage (GTDB taxonomy): Bacteria > Myxococcota > Myxococcia > Myxococcales > Anaeromyxobacteraceae > Anaeromyxobacter_A. Next base: position 2,932 of record JBGQLS010000494.1, read on the forward strand.
CCTCATGGTCCTGCCGCGCGAGGCCGCCTTCGACTTCCTCCTCTTCTGCCAGCGGAATCCGAAGCCCTGCCCGCTCATCGAGGTCCTCGATGTCGGCCAGACGGAGCCCGCCTGTGCGCCGGGCGCGGACCTTCGCACCGACCTGCCGCGATATCGCGTCTACCAGGGCGGGCAACTCGCCGGTGAGGTCGCCGACGCCAGCAGCCTCTGGCGCGAAGACCTCGTCTCGTTCGTGATCGGCTGCAGCTTCTCCTTCGAAGAGGCGCTCGCCGCGGCCGGCGTACCGCTGCGGCACGTGGAGCGCGGCTGTAACGTACCGATGTACCGCACCAGCAGGGCCTGCGCGCAGGCGGGGCGCTTCGCCGGTCCCCTCGTCGTCTCGATGCGCCCGATCCCAGCCGAGAAGGTTGCCCTCGCCGTCCAGGTGACGTCGCGCTTCGAGAAGGTCCACGGCGCTCCCGTGCACGTCGGCGCGCCCGAAGCGCTCGGCATCGGCGACCTGGGGAAGCCCGACTACGGCGATCCGGTGGACGTGAGGCCCGGTGAGCTACCGGTGTTCTGGGCCTGCGGCGTGACCCCGCAGGCAGTCGCCCTCGCGAGCAGGCTCCCCTTCTGCATCACCCACGCGCCGGGGCACATGTTCGTGAGCGATCTGACGAACGCGAGCCTGGCCTGGTAGCGCGGGCGCCCATCGGGGGCGGCGCCCGCGCCAAGGTTGACGGCTCCAATCACTCCGCGATCGAGAGCGACGCCACCTTGATCTCGTCACCCTGCTTGTCACCGCTCACGTTGACGCGAATGTGATCCTCCTTCTTCGTCTCCTTGAGGGCAGCGAGGGCCTTCTTGTTCCCGGCCTCGTCCAGCTTGAGATACTTGCCCTCGGAGAGGATCCCGTAACCGCTCTTCGAGCACTTGATGAGGCACGCGGTGGGATGGGCATCTGGGCTCGACTTCACCTTCTCCTTCTGGGCACACATCTGATCGATGAGCGCGACCTTCTCCCAGGTCTCCGCCAGCGCAGCCATCGGCACCGAGAGGCCGACCGCGAGCAATGCCGCCATCATCTTCTTCATTGTCTCTCCTCCTGATGTTGCCTGTTGGCGGCCCGAGGCCAATCCCCGTCCGCCTCCCTGCTCCACGCCGTCTACCGGCGTCCGACGCTCATCTGCTTCGGTACTCCAGGGTCAGGCGACGCTCCAGTCCCACGGCCTATTCAACGGTCGCCGAAGAAGCTGAGTACCCGGGGGCGCAGGCCGCCCCCGCCCCGCCGGGCAAAGCCCATCGGGGCCCCACCCCGGCCACGCCGCCGAGCGATCACATTCTAGGACAGGTCCTGAGTCGTCCGGAGAGGCCCGCAGTCCCCCTACTTCTTCTCGTTCTTCTCGCCGCCGAGCTTCACGGGGACGAACGTCGCCTGTGCTCCGCGTTGCACGCGCAGGACCACCACCTGGCCCGGCTTCATCTTGCCGATGGCGCTCACCAGCTGG
>JBGQLS010000495.1:0-4408 GCA_041500205.1 Anaeromyxobacteraceae bacterium
ATCGAGGCACGCTCGCACGCCCCTCTGTCCGTAGAGCCGTTCGTTGCCGGCGTGGACGAAGGACGACGGGCCGTTGTCGACGTCGAGCAGGATCGCGTCGAAGGCTCTCGTCGCCTCGGCGATGCGGCCCACCACGTCGCCGATCTGGAGGCGCACCCGCGCATCGTCCAGGGGGCGTCCGGCGAGGTGCGCGACCGGCCCCCTGTTCCAGGCGGCGATCTTGGGGATGAGGTCCGCCACGATGACGCGAGCGTCGACGGGGACTCTGTCGAGCACCGCGCGGAGCGTGAAGCCAAGGCCGAGGCCTCCGATGAGGATCGTGCGCCGGGACTCCAGCTTTCCCAGCGCCAGCGAGGCCAGCGCCTCCTCCGATCCGTGCGTGCGGCTCGACATGAGCACGCGGCCTGCCGTGCGGATCACCCACTCCTCGCCCCGCTTGGCGAGCACGACCTCCTGTCCGTCCGGCGCACGTGCGCGGTCGACGATGTTCCAGGGCTGCACGCTGTAGTGCTACCTCGAAACGGGCCGCGCCGCGAGCGGGATGACCGTGGATGGCTACCAGGTCACGCGCCCGCGGGGTGCGGCGCACCGGGCGGGATCGGGCCCCGCCACGGAGAAGACCATCCGATCGCCCACGGAATCGGCGATCTCCGCGAACTCAAGACCTGTCGAAGAATGCGATCGCTCTGCAGCGTGGCCGGGTGGGGCCCCGATGGGCTTTGCCCGGCGGGGCGGGGGCGGCCTGCGCCCCCGGCGACTCCGGGCGTCGCGCCGGGTCTTCGTTGAACGATCAGTTCAACCGGCTGCGCCGGCCGCCGTCGGTGTTCACGGCCTGACGAGCCCGCGGGTGACCGCGAGAAACGCCGCCTCGGCCTTGGTCGAGACATCGAGCTTTTCGTAGATGCGCTTCACGTAGGTCTGGACCGTGCCCTCGGCGATGCCCAGCCCCACCCCGACATCCGCGTAGGTGTGACCGTGGACGAGTAGCGCCAGCACCTCGAGCTCTCGCTTGGACAAGGCCGGTCCCCCACGCTGATCCGGCGGATCTCCGCGCACCTCCGAGAGCAGCACCTTCGCTGCGCGGGGACTGATGGGTGCCGCCACGCCCGAGAGGACCTCCTCGATCGCGTGCGCCAGCTCCGAGGCACGGAAGGGCTTCAGGACGTAGCCGGAGGCGCCGGCGCGCAGCGCTCCCAGCACGCGGGCCGGGATGTCGACCGCCGTCAGCGCGATGCATGCGGTCTTGGGGAGCTCGGTCTTGATGGCGCGGATGACGTCCTCGCCGTTCATCTTGGGCAACATGAGATCGACGAGCGCGACGTCCGGCTTGTCCCTGCGGGCGAGGGCGATACCCTCTTCACCTGTCGCTGCCGTCCCGCACACGTCGACATCCTGCGACGTGAGGACTTGAGCGATGAGCCTCGCCACGGCTTCGTCATCTTCGATGATGATTGCGCGGACTGCCATGGGAGCCTCCCAAATATTCTCAATCGGTGTAGCAGGCGGGCCCGCCGCAATCAAGCGCCGCCCACCCTTGCGCACGTTTCCCTCGATCGCCTACAACTGCCGTCCGAGCTGCCCTGCACCGGATAAGCGCCGCCGTCAGGCGCGAATTGCTTCATCGCTCGCGTGGAGGACATCCGACTACCGTCCTGCAAGGCCGGTGTCCCGGGTTCGAGGGGAAAGTCCCTGCACACGTCAGGGCAGGGAGTTCGCTGAACATACGGGCGTGAGAAAAAAATGCCGGGCGCCTGGAAGTTAGGTGGCGGCGCCCAAGCTCTCGGAAGCAGGTTTTGACGCTCTCGCGCCCGACGCGCACCCTTGCAGCGTTACGGGACCATGCTTCCCAGAAACCCGAACGAGCCTTGCGTTCGGGGCACCCCGAAAGGTGGGGTTGCCTATATAGGGTGGGGCGACGAAGCAATGAGGGGGGATCCATGACCATCCGAACCTGCACCTCCGTCGTGGCGTTCGTGCTCCTCCTGTCCCCGTCCGCCGTCCGGGCCGCGCCGGCGACGATCAGAGTGTTCGAGGGGCAAGTCCACGCCGCGCCCGACGCGTCGTCGCCCGTCATCCACACCTTCCCGGAGAACACCAGGGTGTCCGTCTCCGAGGATTCCGTGAACGGGTTCAGGAAGGTGCGGCTTCCGGATGGGAAGGTAGGCTACATCGAGGAAGCTGCTCTGACCTTTGCCGGTGCGCGCCCGCGGTCTCCCACGCCACCTCCTCCTCCCGGTTTCGAGCCGCCGCCGCCCCCCGGGTTCGGTGCACCACCGCCACCGCCCCCTCCCCCTGGGTCACCCGCCTACTACCCGTACCCGGCGAGGAGGTACTACGATCCCACCGCCTTCCGGCACGTCGGCTTCTTCCTCCGGTTCGACGCCGGGCTCGGATACCTGGGGTCGTCGACGTCTGCGTCCGCGACCGGCTTCAACTTCGACTCCGCCCATGGCGTCGCGGGCGAGCTGGGGTTGGCCATTGGCGGCGCCGTGGCCGAGAACGCGATCCTGGCGGGTCATTTCTGGGGCATCTCCGTGGTGTCGCCGACCGTCTCCTCTCGCGGCGCCTCGATCCCGACGGGCGGCGACTTCTCGGTCTCGCTGTTCGGGGTCGGGCCGAGCTTCGACTACTACTTCATGCCGCACAACGTGTACCTGACCGTCACGCCCTCCCTCACCTGGGTGAGGTTCAGCGACGCCTTCGACAGCTTCGACAGCGCGGCCGGATTCGGGACTCGGCTCGCTCTGGGCAAGGAGTGGTGGGTGACCGGTCACTTTGGACTCGGGCTCGCCGGGTGGTTCGCGTTCAGCTTCAACAAGGAGGGCGACGGGGGCCCGACGTGGCGGACGTACGCGGGCGGGCTAGGCTTCTCCGGTACTTTCAACTAGACCTTCGCGTTCCCGTCTGGCGGATTTCTCGATGGGTCCACGACCTTTCGCTAGACTGTCCAGCGGTGCAGGTAGAACCCTATGTGCGCGGCGTTCGAAGGACCGGGCTTTGATGGCGGCCCTCCGCAACCGCCATCCATGACGAGGACTTTCAGACAATGGCCAGAAAGAACAGACAGCAGCGCGATCCGCGGCGCGAGGTTCTCCGGCAACTCGGTGGGAAGGTGCGGTCGTTGCGGCACGAGCGCGGGCTCACCCAACAGTCGCTTGCCGAGTCGCTCGACCTTTCGGTCGCATATGTGAGCCTCATCGAGCGAGGCGGCAGGAATCCGCCTTACACCACCGTCATCGCGATCGCGCACGCGCTCGGGGTTTCCCCGCGCGACATCTGCGAGTAGACCGGTTGCTGGAGCCAACACGCCTGAGGTGGTTTCGTCGCGGCCCGATCGCGTGGTTGAGCTCAGGCGCGCTGTGCCCGTGGGGCGCGGCAAAGTTCTGCGGATCGCGTACGCGCGGGCGTGGTAGCGTTCTCGATATGGCGAGCGGCGTGGGCTCTCTACCAAAGCTCTTCGGAGCAGCGTGGCTGATCGCGGGAACGGCTGCCTGCTCGCACGCGACGCCGGGCAGCGACCCCGCTCGCGCTTCGGTCAGTCTGCCGAGCCCGGGTCCTGGACAACCAAGCTGGAAGAGTCCCCCGGCCGCCTACCTGACGGAGCGGAACCTTTGCATCGACCGCGAACTCGCGCGTCGAAACCTGAACGAGTTCGGTGACCCGAGGGGAACGACCTACGCCAAGGACCAGCCGCAGGGCATCTCCACCACGCTCGACCGCTACAACTACGTCCTGCGGCACCGGCCCGACATTGCCGTCAACTGCACCCGCTCGCCGGACGAACAGGAGCGATAGATCCGATGCTCGCCGGCACGCACCACCCCCGAGGCATCTCGAGGGCGGGCGTATGCCGCTGCTAGCGAGCCGACTCCAGCATCACACGGCGGTCCAGGTCCGCGACGACCAGGAGGAGCGCACGAAGTTCGGCCGAGAACGAGGAGGGGATGCGCGCTGCGCGGAGCAGGGCACGGCGGGCGTCGGAGAGGCTGGCTTCCACTGCCAGCAGTTGGGTCAGTCGCAAGTCTAGTACTGGCTCGTCGCGCATGACGTTAGCATACGCCTGCCGGGGAGCTCCAGCCACGCTCTAATGCGCATTTCGTCGCGATCGCGACGGGATGACCTCGGCCGCGCATGCTCCGACTCGTGTTTTGCCCTTTTCGAACCCGCGCTGGGGGACTGAGTCGCCGGGGGCGCAGGACGCCCCCGCCCCGCCGGGCAAAGCCCATCGGGGCCGCACCCCGGCCACGCCGCAGAGCGATCACATTTTTCGACAGGTCTTCAGGCAGCCAGGTCGCCGTGACGTACGCACCGCCCCGTTCGGGCTCAGGTGGATCAGTTCCGGTATGGTAGGTAGGCCGTGCGGGAAGAGAGAGGGAGCGTCCCTTGAAGCGGGTGCTCATCATCGAGG